>CAZWTT010000004.1:0-40551 GCA_964637315.1 uncultured Dehalococcoidia bacterium
GCGAGAGCACATTCTTCTGGCGCGCCAGGTGGAGGTGCCGGCGATGATCGTCGCGCTCAACAAGGTTGATGCGATGGAGGACGAGGAGCTGCTGGAGCTCGTCGAGCTCGAGCTTCGCGAGATGCTCTCCGAATACGGCTTCCCCGGCGACGACATTCCCATCGTGCGGGTGAGCGCCCTCAACGCGCTGGAGGCCCCGGAGGACCAGCTCGGTCGCGACTCGGAGTGGGGCCGTGGCATCTGGGAGCTAATGGACGCCGTGGACTCCTACATCCCTGTTCCAGAACGGCCCAAAGAGCGTCCGTTCCTGATGCCGGTCGAGGACGTGTTCGGCATCAAGGGTCGCGGGACTGTGGTCACCGGACGTATTGAGCAGGGGGTTGTGAGCCCCGGCGACACCGTCGAGATCGTGGGCATCAAAGACACCTGGGACACCGTGGTCACCGGCGTGGAAATGTTCCATAAGACGCTCGACGAGGGCGAACCCGGCGACGCGGTGGGGCTGTTGCTGCGAGGCGTTGAGCGAGAGGAGATCGAGCGAGGCCAGGTGCTGGCCAAACCCAAGTCCATCACGCCCCACGTCGAAGCGGAGGCCCAGGTCTACGTGCTGAGCAAGGACGAGGGCGGGCGGCATACGCCGTTCTTCAATGGATACAAGCCTCAGTTTTACATCCGGACCACGGACGTAACCGGCGAGATCGAGTTGCCGGAAGGTGTCGAGATGGTCATGCCCGGCGACAACATCGAGATGAAGGTGAAGCTGATCCAGCCGATCGCGATGGACGAGCAGCTTCGCTTCGCGGTTCGTGAGGGTGGCCGGACGGTAGGCTCCGGCGTCATAACCAAGATACTCAAGTAGTCCCAGCGCAAGCGGACAGGGATCCCAGATGGCGAAAAAGGGAGACGCTCGCGGCGTCATCGACCTTGGTTGTGACGAATGCCGCGAGCGCACCTACCATAGCAGTAAGAACCGGCGTAACGATCCGCAACGCTTGGAGTTGAACAAGTTCTGCCCGCGCTGCCGCCGACACACCCTTCACAGGGAGATCAGGTAGCGACGTGGCGAGAAGCCAGGGAGTGCCCCGGCGCGTCGATACCGACGCGACGCGCAGAGCGTTCAGCTTCAAGTTCTTCGGGGAGGTCGTGTCCGAGTTAAGGCGGGTGACTTGGCCCACTCGCGAGGAGACAACCAGACTCACCATTATGGTGGTGGCTGTGGCCGCCGCCGTGGGCGTCTTCCTGGGCCTGGTGGATATCGGTTTCTCCCGGCTAATCGGCGTAATTCTCGGTAACTAGACACATATGAGTACCCAGTACCAGACACAGACAACCGAAGAATCCAGCCCGCGCTGGTACATCGTGCACGCCTACTCCGGACAGGAGGAGCGCGTTCAGAGAAACCTGGAGCTGCGCATTGAGACGATGGACGTCTCCGACAAAATCTTCGAGGTGGTGGTTCCCACCGAAGAGGAGATCGAGATAAAAGAAGGCCAGCGTGTCCCGGTGCCCAGGAAGGTATTCCCCGGTTACATTATGGTCAAGATGATGATGGACGACGAGAGCTGGCACGTCGTCCGCAACACGCCCGGTGTCACGGGATTCGTGTCAGCCGAGGACGAGAACGAAAAGCGGGCCAAGCCTGTGCCGCTTGAGGAGCACGAAGTCAACAACATCCTCCAGCAGATGGAATCGGCCACGCCCCGTGTGAGGGTGGGCTTCTCCAAAGGCCAGGTGGTGAGGATCACTGACGGCCCGTTCGTGGACTTCATGGGCAGCGTGGATGAGGTCTACCCCGACCGCGCCAAGGTAAAGGTACTGGTCTCATTCTTCGGCCGCGAAACCCCGGTGGAGCTCGACTTCCTCCAGGTCGAACGTAGTTAAGTTAGCAACGAGTAACAACACCGCAGGCATTTACCGAAGCGATGAGGCTTAAGCCGAAGAAGCCCTGACGAGCGAATCCAGTGAGCGACGAATCCGGAGACTATTAATTGGCCAAGAAGGTAATGACAGTGCTGAAGCTCCAGATCGAGGGTGGCAAGGCGAGCCCCGCGCCCCCGATCGGCCCGGCGCTGGGTCAACACGGCGTAAACATCATGGGCTTCGTTAAGGAGTACAACGAAAAGACGTCCTCCAAGGCTGGCTCCATAGTCCCGGTCGAACTGACGGTTTACGAAGATCGCTCGTTCAGCTTCATACTCAAGACCCCGCCTACGGCGGACTTGCTGCGCAAGGCGGCCGGCGTGGAGAAGGGTAGTGGCGAGCCGAACCGGGAAAAGGTGGGTATGGTGCCTGTGTCCAAGGTCCGTGAGATCGCCGAGACCAAGATGGTGGATCTGAACGCCGCCGATGTCGACGGCGCGATGCAGATCGTGGCCGGAACGGCTAGGAGCATGGGCATCGAGATCGACTGGAACCAGAGCTAGGAGACCCTGTTGGCAAGGCACGGAAAGAGATACAACGGCGCCGCGGCGGTGATCGACCGCGAGGCGAGCTACTCACCCACAGAGGCGGTGAGCATGGTCAAGGCGGCGGCCACAGCGAAGTTCGACGAGACCGTCGAGTTGCATCTTCGCACCGGGGCCGATCCTCGGCACGCCGATCAGCAAGTCAGAGGCGTGGCCCCGCTTCCGCATGGTTCGGGCAAGCCGGTACGAATCACCGTTTTCGCCCAGGGCGATGGAATCACCAATGCACAGGCCGCCGGCGCCGACTTCATAGGCGACGACGAACTCATCAAGAAGATTCAGGAGGAGGGATGGAGCGACTTCGATGTCTCCATCGCCACGCCGGACATGATGGGCAAGGTGAGCAAACTAGGCAAGGTATTGGGGCGAAAGGGCCTGATGCCCAATCCAAGAACGGGCACTGTGGTCGCGACGGAGGACATCGGCCGGGCGGTGGACGAGGCCCGCAAGGGCAGGGTCGAGTTCAGGCTCGACCGGACCTCCATCATGCACGTACCTATCGGCAAAGCGAGCTTCGACGAGTCGCAGTTGACCGGCAACCTGACCTCGGTGATGGACCAAGTCATGCGCGCGCGCCCGTCGGGAGTGAAGGGCGAGTTTCTACGGTCCGCATTCCTGACCACGACCATGGGCCCCAGCGTGCCCGTGGATGTTGCCGCCCTAGGCGCGCTTAAGCTAGACTAACAAGCAGAATATAGAGGCCTGAGACAGCCGGTTCCGACCTTATCCGCAGCGCGGCGTGGGACGGATTAAAAACACCTGCCGAGGCACACTCTCTTAGGGATGCTGCCCGTTAATCGGGACGAAGCCCCGAGCCTGTGTCTCGGGGCATTTTGTTGCGTTACGACCCGAACTAGAGAAAGCACATGCCCACAGCCAAAAAAGAACAGGATATATCTGCGCTCGAAAAGCGCATATCGGAAAGCACCATAGCCATCGCCACCGACTATTCGGGTATGTCGGTGACCGACATGACGGAGTTGCGACGCGTTCTGCGTGGGCAGGGTGTTGACTACCGCGTGGTCAAGAACACCCTCACATACTTGGCTGCGGACTCCGCGGGCAAGCCCCAGTTCAAGGAAGTTGTGCAGGGGCCCACCGGAGTCGCTTTCGGCTATGGAGAGGTCACGGAGCCGGCGAAGGCGCTGACCGACTTTATTCGCAGCACCCGCAGCGCTCTGAAGATCCGGGGGGCCGTGATGGGCGAACGCACCCTGACCCCCGTGGAGGTCGAGGTGCTCGGCAGGCTCCCCTCCAAGGACGTGCTGATCGCGCGATTAGCCGGGCAGTTGCAGGGCGGCATCGCTGGCCTGGTTTACGTGCTGAGCGCGCCTATCTCAGGGTTGGCGACCGTATTGCAGCGCCACATCGAAAGTGATCCGACCACCGGAGCAGAGCCGGATCCCGATGCTGCACCACCCGAAGAGACCCACGAAGTCCATGAGGGGGACGAGGCGGACGAAATGGCTGCCGAGGATCCGGAGGTGGCCCACGAAGGGGAGTCTGACGAACTGACCCCCGATGGAGACGAAGCAGAGCCCGACGCCGCGGCGTCCGGCGAGGATGACGAGGACTCGAAAGAGAACTCCGAAAAGAACTGACCGCAGGCGAATAATTCAAGCGACAAGAGCTTGACTACCGAGTGGAGGTGAACTGGAAATGACGAAAGCAGAAATCCTGGACGCGATCAAAGAGATGTCTGTCCTCGAGCTGTCGGAGCTGGTCAAAGAGCTGGAGGAGACCTTCGGCGTCAGTGCCGCCGCGCCCGTCGCCGTCGCCGCCCCGGTGGCCGCGGACGGAGCCGGTGGTGGTGGACCTGCCGAAGAGGAGCAGACCGAGTTCAACGTCATGCTGGACGAGATCGGCCCCAACAAGATCAAGGTGATCAAGGCCGTTCGCGAGTTGACGACACTCGGCCTGAAAGAGGCCAAGGAGCTCGTCGAGAGCGCGCCCGCGGCGGTTAAGGAGGGCATCGGCAAAGACGATGCCAGCGCCGCCAAGGAAAAGCTCGAGGAAGCGGGGGCCAAGGCCACCGTCGCATAGGGGGTCTCGATACTTCAGAATCACGAAAGGTCGGATGCGTCGTCAACGCCCCGACCTTTATGTGTTCTTAGGCTCCCGTCAGGTAGGGCACGGTCTGCGGTCCCTCGGGAAGCACGCACACCCTTGCGTCCGGCCCGTACCGCTCTAATGCGGCGAAGACTGCGCGTGCAACGTCCTCGACCGGTTCCAGGTGGGCGGCCCGGACCTGCTCCGGCGTCAGATACGACGACTTCAGCAGCACTGCGGCGCGCATCTGCACGGCGGCCTGGATCTGCACCTGCCACTGGTCGTGGGTCGTCTCCGGCGCCGACTCGATGGTGCGCAGCAGTTCCCAGGGTGATTTCCCCTCCAGCAAAATGCGACCATACTCGCCATGCTCGGGCACCCCGTCCCGGCACTCGGCCGCGCAGATGATGGTGCCACCGTCGCTGACGACCTGGGCGGCGGCCGACATGCCCTTGACCGCTTGGTAGAGGTTCTGGTCTAGAGGGTAGCCGGAGTTGGTGGTGACCACCACCTCGAAGGGCCGATCCACTGATCGCATCACCGTCTGCCGCGACACCCGGCAGGCCTCGGCGTGGACCTTGAACAGGTCTCCCGCGTACGCAGCCGTTATCTGTCGGTCGCGGTTTATCGTCACGTCCAGTGCGAAGTGGACTCCCGTGATCGCCGCTATCTCTCGGACGGCATCGTGCACCGGGTTGCCCTCGGTTATGCCCCAGGTCGCCTTTGGGCTGCCGATGCGAGCAGCGTTGTGCAGGTGCATGGTCGTGGCGAAACCCGCGAGTCCCGGAGCCACCATCTTGGGGCCGCCGGAAAACCCGGCGAAAAAATGCGGCTCGACGAACCCGGCGGTGATGCGCACGTCGGCATCGAGCCACCGCCGGTTGAGCAGGACCGGCACGCCGTCCCCCGTCTCGCCGGCCGATGCCAGGCCCCCAGCATTGAAAGCGTCGTGGTTGACGATCTCGTGGCGGCCGACCACATCGGCTCCGAGCATGGTCGAGAGTTCGGATGTGGAGTTGGCCCGGTGGGTACCGGTGGCGATGAGCACTGTGACCCGCTCTGCAGGGACGTGATCCAGCTCACGTAGAAGTGCCGGTAGCATAAGCCGGGTGGGCGCCGGCCGGGTGACGTCGCAGACCGATATGGCGACCGTGTTTTCGGGTGAGACCAGCTGGCGCAGGGGCCTAGCGCCGATGGGGCTGCGTATGGCTGTCGTCAGCGCGCCCCGTTCGTCGGGCAGTCCCGGAAGATACCGGGGCTCGATGACGGTCGTGCGTCCATCCGGGAACTCGACGTCGAGACCGCCGTCGCCGTATGCGAGGGTAATTCTCAAGGGTTGTTAACCCTTCAGGACCACCTCACAGAAGTGGGTGGCATCGACCAGCTCTGGGACCTTGACGTGCTCGCGCACGGTGTGCATCCCGTTATCGGCCATGCCCACGACCACGGAGGTGATGCCTCTGAGGCGAAATATGTTGCCGTCGGTCCCGCCGCCGGACGGCTTCATCTCCGGCTCCATGCCGAGCGTCTTGAGGGCGCGGGCGACTCGCTGGTAGGTGGGATCATCCTCGTCGAACTCGTAGTGCTCGAACTCGGTGTGCATGTGCTGTTCCAGTACGGCCTCCGGGTACATGGCCCTCACGGTGTCCAACGCCTCGGCTATCTCCAGGCCGATGTTGTCGATCGCCTCTAGGTCCTGGCTTCTGAATTCGCCCACCACCTTGGCGTTCTCGGGTACCGTGTTTCGCACGCTTCCGCCTTCTATCAAGCCGACGTTGAAGGTGGTGTCTGCGCTCAAGCGGCCCTGCGGCAGTCTGGTGATGAGTTCGGCCGCCACCCGGATGGCGTTTATGCCCTTCTCCGGCTCCACACCGGCGTGGGCGGCTCGTCCGGTGATCTCCACGGTGAAGCCTATGTAGGTCGGAGCGGCGACCGTAACGGTGGTCACTGGACCCTCGCCGTCGAACACCACCGCCTCGACGGCGTGGATCTTGGAAAAGTCTAGGTGGCGGGCGCCGTGCAGCCCCGTCTCCTCTTCCCGAGTCAACGCTATTTGGTAGGGCAAATGGGGCGTCCCGTCCTCATTCAGCGACTCGATGGCCTCCAGCACTGCGGCCACGCCGGCCTTGGCGTCGCCCCCGACGATGGTGGTGCCGTCGGAGCGGATTACGTCGTCCTCCAGGCGAGGTGTAATACCACGCCCGGGGTCCACCGTGTCCATGTGTACCGACAGCAGGAGCGGCACTGCATCGCCGTCGGGGTCGTAGTGCGGTGGGTTGGCGACGAGGTTGCCGAAGTCATCGGCCTCGACCGAAAGCCCAAGAGCATTCAGGCGCCGGGTCAGGTCTTTGGCGATCTCGTCCTCTTCGCCCGACACGCTGTCGATGCTGACGATGTCCATGAATGTCTTGACGAGCCGGTCGCGGTTGATCATGTCTTATTCCTTGTGCAGGGTGTGGGTGGTGTCCACGGCGTGGGCGGGTCCCAGGGCGTCGGCGGGGTAATTGTATTGGTGGCGAAAGGGGTGTCAAGCGCCGTCGCTGCGGGCGGCAGCTTAGCATCGCCAGGCGCATGTCATCCAGTTTGGCTTCCGTCATCGTCGTCGAGTACAACCACCTGTCGGGCGACCCCACGCCGAGCCTGGAGGACGCCGCTGTCACCGAGCAGATTCGGGAGGGGCGGCGCTGCTCGACATAGAGATGCTCGGCCACGTGGTGATCGGCGGTAACTCCTACGCCTCCATGAAAGACGCGGCCTGGTCTTCTAACGGGCCCTCGGCGAGGCGGAGCCTCGCTCGTCAGGGCTTCTTTGGCCAAGGCATCATCGCTTTGGTTATAGACCGTTCACGTCTTCTTGCTGTCATGCAATGACTCGCTTTGGCAAATCACCGTGCACGTTATCTTCGCTGGCATGCTATGCCCCTATAATGCAGGCCGTGTTGGAGACTGATTGGTGAACGTGCTTGTGATGGGTTCGGGGGCCGTGGGCGGCTATTTTGGGGGCCTGCTGGCAAAGGGCGACCATGACGTGCTGTTCGTCGCCAGGGGCGAGCACGGCGAGGCGATGAGGGAGCGCGGACTCGTCGTCACCAGCGCTACCGCCGGCGATTTCACGATCGACGAGCCCCTTGTTACCGAGCGGCCGGACGGCTCGTTTAAGGCCGACCTGATCTTTTTCTGCGTCAAGGGCTACTCGAGCGAGGAGGCCATCGACCTAATCAGGCCAGCTGTGTACGAGGACACGACTATCCTCACGCTGCAGAACGGCATCGGCTCCGGCGACGTCCTGACGACGGCGTTCGGCAAGGACAAGGTGCTGCTGGGTGCGGCTTATGTCGAGGCGTCTCGCACGGGGCTAGGCGCCATCATGGAGCACGGCGGCGTCTGCCGCATCGTCTTTGGCGAGGAGGACGGGAAAACCACCACACGGGCCGTGGCAGTGGACGCCACCCTCCGGAACGCCGGTATCCCGACCGAACTCACCGGCGACGTCCTGTCGGGTTTGTGGACGAAATTGATATTTATCTGTGCTCTGAGCGGGATGATGTGCATTACCCGCGAACCGATGACTGCGGTCCTGACGACTCCCGAGACACTTGAGTTAACCAAGACCGTGATGAAAGAGGCCGCGACCGTTGCCCGCGCTAGGGGCATCGCCGTCGCCGACGACGTGGAGGAACAGCACCTCGCTTACTTCCTTGAGAACAGCGAGATGCTTTTTTCGTCGATGTTTCTCGACCTCACCAGGGGCAATCCGCTGGAAGTGGGGGTGCTCAACGGCGCGGTCTCCCGCATCGGCCGGGAGGTGGATGTGGCCACGCTGGTGAACGACTTCATCGTCGCCTCTCTGACCCCGTACGACAGGCGCGCCCAACAGGCCCGCCGCAATGGCATGAGGGCAGAGCCCTTCATGCCTCATTAGGAGTTAACTCATCACCACATTTTTTTATGACTTGAAAGAGATCGGGCGCAAGGAGCTGGCGCCGGGCGTCACGGTGAAGCTGGTCTGGGGAGACAAGATCATGATCTCCATGATCGAGATGGCCCCCTTCGCCGTCGTGCCACCACATTCCCACGCAAACGAGCAGGCGGGGATATTGGTGCATGGCGAGTTCGACTTCACCATCGGTGGCGAGACCAAGCGTCTCGGCCCGGGCCAGGGCTGGGTCATACCCGGTGGTGTCGAGCACAGCGTGCAGGGTCTGGACGGCTGGTCGTTGGCACTAGACCTGTTCAGCCCGCCGCGCGAGGAGTACAAGAAGCTGGTACTGGACTACTTCGCTGACAAGGGCTGAACCCCGCCCGCGCAACAAATGGCTGGTGCTGCTCGTCGCAGCGCTGGGCAACCTGGTACTTACGCTGGACAGCGGCGTCATGGGCGTCTCCTATCCGGCGCTGGCGGACGCCTTCAACACGTCCACGTCCACGGTGCTCTGGATCTCGGTCGCCTTTTGGGTGACCGGGGTCGGGCTGGTGATGACCGTCGGCTGGCTCGGCGACGTCGGCGGGCGGCGCATCTCCTACACGCTGGGGTTCGTCCTGTACTCGCTGGCGCTGGGGCTCTCGGCGATCACGACAGAGCTGTGGCAGCTAATCGCCACGCGTGTGTTCATGGGCTTCGGATCGGCCATGATTCTCGCCGGGGTGAACGCGATCATCCTCGACCGGTTCGAGCGCGTGGAGCGGGCCAAAGCTATCGGCATCGCCGGAGCGGTGGTCGGGTTTGGTCTATCCATGGGACCGCTGGCGGGAGGCTGGCTGCTGGATGTGCTGGGCTGGCAGGCGCTGTTCTACACTAGGGTCCCCATATCGCTGGCTGCGGCCGGGCTGGCGTGGTGGGTACTGGCGGGGCAGGATCGCCAGGGGAGCAGAGATTTCACGGTAGACAAGCTGGGAGCGGTGGCGCTGTTTGCGGTCCTCGCCTCGTTTCTCCTAGTGGTCAATCGGGGCGCCGAGGACGGCTTCGGCTCGCCGCTGGTATTGGCGATGGCCGTGCTGTTCTTGGTCGCCGCTCCGGTGCTGGTGGTGTCGCAGCGCAGGTCGGTCCGGCCGATTCTCGACTTCGCCCTGTTTCGTCGTCCCGCTTACGGTTTCGGACTCGGGATCCTAGTCTTCCACTACACGTCGATTGGGGCGATATTACTGCTGGCGCCGTTCTTCTTCGTCGAGGCTCTGGGGTTCTCGGCGACCAAGATGGGACTTTTCATCATGCTGTACACGCTGATGCGGGTGTTCTTGGCGCCCGTGAGCGGGGCGCTCACCGAGCGCTTCGGCGCGTGGGCCCTTTCTGGTCTGGGGCTGGCGGCGATGGTGGGCTCGCTGGCGTGGCTGGCGTGGCTGGCCGGTGGGCCGGGCTCGGAGGCCACCATCCTGGGTGCACTGCTGCTGGCAGGCGTCGGCTCGGGGCTCTATGAGCCTCCCAATACGACGACCATCATGGAATCGGTGCCGCCCGACCGTTACGGCACGGCGTCGGCCTCCATCGCTTCCGGGCGGCAGCTCTCGTTCGCAGTCGGGGTGGCCATCGCGGGCGCGATATTCGCCGTACGGGAGCGGGCCTATCTGAGTGTTGGTGATGTGGCTGACCGTGCCATCGCAGTCGGCTTCTCAGACGCGCTGCTGGCGGGTGTGGCCCTGGCGGCCCTCGGCGTGCTGGTCAGCATCGTTGCCATCACCGTGACGCGTCGGCGGGGTTAGCCGGGGGCCGGAGTGGTCAGGCCTGGTCGCCCGGGCGACCGTATATTGAGAGACATGGAGGTCGGAGGCACGTTTACTGACTTTGTCGTCCTCACAGTACTTTCATGCGCCCATGCCGATTCGGCACTTCCCATGAATGGGCCGTTGGCAAATTCGGAGCTAGTCTGCTGTGAGCTTCGGAACCGTTCCAGCGGCTGGAGGGATGGTGTGTGTCTCGGGAAAGCCGGGTTTCGGTGAACAGCGGTCCCGGGCCCCGTCGTTGGTTCGCCACTCGTGGTCTGCTTGGACTTCTGGTAGTCGGAGTGATGGCGCTGTCCGTGGCCCTAGCCACGGTATTTGGTAGCGGCACCGTCTCTAGCGAGGCGACCACTGGGTCGCTGTCAACGGTCCTCGGCATGCCCGCCGACACGCCGGTCCGGCTATTGCGCTCCACCGCCACGTTGCTACAGACCGATGCATCCGACGACCTGTTCGACGAGTTCGGCGACGGAATGCCGAACACGCGCCTGTGGCAGTCGACGTCGATCAGCACCATGCTCACGAAGGACGAGATCGCCCGACTGGGAGGGGGCACGGCAATCTTCCAGAACCACCTGTTGGGTCACCTGAGGATGATGCGCTTCCACCCGGAGATCGATGGCGGCACTTGGCTGAGCAGGTCATCGTCCTTCGAGCGCGATGGAGAAGGGATTGAGGTGTCGATGGAAACCCGGCAGTTCAGCACCTTCGCTCTGGTGTAGTTGGACGTCGCGTCGACAGTCGCGGAGACCACCGGAACACCGAAGCTCAGACCGATACGGATATGCCGGAGCCCGGCGCGACGTCGACTGCCGTCCCACCGTTCACCGGCGGCTCGTCGATGAGGCCGGCCGGCCTGCTGGTGGCACTGTCGGGTGCGTTGCTGCTGATCGGGCTCGGCTGAGGCCTAGCCGCGAGACGAAAGAGGCCGAAGTCGAGCTAGCGGCTGGACGGGAAAAAGAGACGCCCCAACCAAGTCGGGGCGCCTCTCCATCTCCTCGCCTCAGACGGCAGGTGTTTGAGGCCCTGCCTGTTGCCGGTTTGTGGCTACGATCGATTGCCGAAGCGATGAGCGCTTGTGCGAAAAAGCCCTGACGAGCGAGGTTTTGTCTCGCGGAGAGCGTTTACGATCCGAAGCGGACGGCGGCGTTGGGGTCGGAGTACTCGACGCCCTTGGTGGCCCAGAAGATGGCCGACACCTCGTCGACGGCGGCCACCAACTGCTTGGAGGCGTCGAGGTCGACGGTCTGCTTGCAGCGCCCCGCCAGCTTCAGCGTGTTCCACACCGTTTCGTGCAGGTCGGGGTACTTCGCTAGGTGCTCGAGCTTAAAGTAGTCGGACCATAGCATGCCGATCTCGTCCTTGACGACTTGGGCGTGCTCCTCTTTCACCGCGATGTAGCGGTTGAACGAGTTGCCGGAGGCGGCGTCCCAGGCGGCCGGGTCCAGCGCCTCTATGCGCATGACCATCTTCTGCACCGTCTGGGCGGCTATTTTGGCGGCGATGGGGTCGTAGATGCCGCAGGGGACGTCGCAGTGGGCGTGCACCTCGGCTACGGGCGACAGGCGTTTGATAAGAGAAATAGCGTTCATTAGTGGACTCCTCATCGACGTTGTTTGGGTGTAATTGGCACCGGGGTTATCAAACCCGGGCCAAAGCCAGAGAGAACAACGTTATCAGGGTTTTTTGTCCCCCATCAAGGCGGGAGTGACCACCGGCCCATGGCTGGTAATCTCTGGATGGTCGTCGGCTAGAGTCGACCTCTCACATGAAGACCATCGCTCGACCAATCCTCGCCGCTCTGGGCCGCCTTCTCAGCGGGCACGTCGTGGTGCGTGGCGACAGCATGCTGCCGGGTCTGCGCACCGGCCACTACCTCATGGTCGATCGGATGGCATACGTTCTGCGAGCGCCGAAAAGGGGAGACGTGGTCGTGGTGAAAGGGGAAGTAGGCGGTCCGACTCGCCATCTCAAGAGGGTGGTCGGCCTGCCGGGCGAGGAGGTGACCATCGGAGAGGGGCGAGTATCGGTCGGCGGATCGGGCCTGAACGAGCCTTACCTCGCGGGCCGGCCGGCAGCTTCGGGACTGGAGGAGGGCCGGTGGAACGTCTCGGAGGGAGAGGTGTTCGTGCTGGGTGACAACCGCATGGCCAGCACCGATAGTCGGGATAACGGTCCAGTAGCGCGGGCGCGAATCGAAGGCAAAGCGTGGCTGTGCTACTGGCCGCTCGCCCAGTTTAGCCAGATTGGCGGTCGATCGCGGAAGCGATGAGCGCTTGCGCGAAGAAGCCCCCAGAGCGAACGGAGTGAGTGGAGAACGGCGAGACCTAGTCGATCGGAGGGTCAGACAACCAGAGGGCGGCGTCCTTGGCGTGGTAGGTGATGATCGTGTCTGCGCCGGCCCGCTTGATCGAGGTGAGTATTTCCAAGGCCACACGCCGCTCATCGATCCACTCGTTTGCCGCGGCCGCCTTGACCATGCTGAACTCGCCGCTGACGTTGTAGGCGGTCATCGGCATGTTGAAACTCCGTCTGGCGCGAGTCAGGACGTCGAGGTAGGCGAGGGCGGGTTTGACTATCACCATGTCCACGCCCTCTTCGATGTCCATCTCGATCTCACGCATGGCTTGGCGCACGTTGGCGCCGTCCATCTGGTAGCCGCGCCGGTCTCCGAACTGGGGCGTGGACTCGGCGGCCTCCCGGAATGGGCCGTAAAATGACGATGCGTACTTGGCTGAATACCCCATGATGGGGGTTTCGTGGTGGCCCGCCTTGTCCAGCGCCGCGCGAATGGCGGCCACCTGACCGTCCATCATGGCCGAGGGGGCGACGATGTCCGCCCCGGCCTCGGCCTGGCACACGGCCGCCTTGGCGAGCAGCTTCAGCGAGGCGTCGTTGTCGATGGTGTTTCCGTCGACAACGCCGCAGTGGCCGTGATCGGTGTACTCGCACAGGCAAACATCCGTGATCACGGCCATGTCCGGCGCTGTCTGCTTGACAATGCGTATGGCTTCTTGAACGATCCCCTGCGAATCGTAGGCCTCTTTGCCGAGCGGATCCTTTTTAGCCGGTATGCCGAACAACAGGACCGCCGGGATGCCCAGCTCGTTGGCCTCGCCCACCTCGGTGATTACGTGGTCGAGTGAGAGCTGGGAAATGCCGGGCATTGACCCGATCTCGTTACGAACGTCACGACCGTGGGTGACGAACAACGGGTAGATGAAGTCGGCCGGGGAGATAGCGGTCTCCCTGGTCATCCGCCGTATGGCGGCGCTCTCCCTGAGCCTGCGCATTCTTACGTTTGGGAAGCCGGCCATCCCAAAATCTCCTCGTGGTTACGTCGTCGGGTTGAAGTGGGCCATGAGGGCGTCCACAAGCCCGTCGACAGTGTACTCAGAGGCCACTATATCAACTTTCAGCTGGTGTTCTTCGGCCGTTTCTGCGGTGATGGGGCCGATGCAGGCGATAGTTACGCCGCACAGCTTTTTCCGGTCGCCGACCAGGGTCATGAGGTTGCTTACAGTTGACGAGCTGGTGAAAGTTGCGATGTCGACGCCGTCGGACAGGTGGCCTTTAAGCAGTTCGGCCGAGCCATCCGGGGTCACGACGTGGTAGATGGGCACGTCGTCCACGGTGGCTCCGAGGGCCGCGAGGCCGGATATGATGGTGTCTCGCCCACCGGCCGATCTCGGCAGTAGCACTCTCTTACCGGCGAGGTCTTGCCCGGCGAGCGCCTCGGTCAGCGACTCGGCGACGTAGCTTGTGGACACGGCATCGGCCGTCACCTCGTGTCGCCGGATGGCGTCGGCCGTTGCCGGGCCGATGGCGGCGACCCTGACCGGTCCGAGGGATCGCGCGTCCCGGCCGGTCGCCAGGAGCCGCTCGAAGAAAATGTCCACGGCGTTGGCGCTGGTGAATGCGACCCAGGCATAACCCGGCAGGCCGTCGATCGCCCGGTCCAACGGCTCGGTTGGAAGCGCCTCGATCTCGATGGTCGGCACCTCCAGTGGAAGCGCCCCCAGTGCGGCGAGGCGAGCAGACAGCGCTCCGGCCTGCCGGCGGGTACGGGTGACCAGCACGCGCTTACCGAAGAAAGGTAGCTTTTCGAACCAGTTGAGGCTTGGTCGCAGCCCGACGACGTCGCCGACTACGAGCACAACGGGAGGTGGGAGTTCTGCGTCGTCCGCCCGAGCGGCGATATCGTAGAGCGTGCCCGTCAGCGTCCGCTGTGCCGGCTCCGACCCCCATCGAACCAGCGCCGCCAGCGTGTCGGATGGGAGGCCGCCGCTGATAAGGCGACCGGTGATGCCGTGCAGGTTGTCGCGGCCCATGAGTACGACGATGGTGCCGCCGGTGTTCGCCAGCGCATCCCAGTCGATGCTCGATTCGGCCTTGTCAGGGTCTTCGTTGCCGGTTACAAACGTTACTGAGGACGCGAGACCCCTGTGGGTAACTGGGATGCCAGCGTATGCGGGCGCAACAACAGCTGAACTGGGGGCCGGGACTATCTCGAAAGGCAGTCCATCGGCGGCAAGTCCAAGCGCCTCTTCGCCCCCGCGGCCGAAGATAAACGGGTCGCCGCCCTTGAGGCGGACGACGGTCTTCCCCGCCTTTGCCCTGTCAATGAGAATGGCGGTTATGTCTTCCTGGCGGTTCTTCGGGTCGCCTGGGACCTTTCCCACGTCGATTAACTCCGCGTCCGGCCGCGCCAGCGCTAGGGTGCGCGCGTCGACCAGCCGGTCGAATACCACGACCTCGGCGGCCCCGAGCAGTCGCTTGCCCTTCAGCGTTAGCAACTCCGGGTCGCCGGGGCCCGCGCCAACGAGGTAGACGATGCCCTTCACGTTCATTCACCGTACCCGAGAATGGTCGAAGCCCCTGAGGTCAGGAGCTTCTGGGCGAGGGCCGTCCCGGTTTCTTCCGGGTCGGACAGGTCCCCGACCTCACTCTCACGGTACATCTGGGAGCCGTCGGGACTGGCGGCCATGGCCCTCATGGTCAGCCGATTGTCGATGACCCGGGCGTGGGCGGCGACGGGCACGCTGCATCCGCCACCCATGGCCCTGAGGAACGCGCGCTCGGTTAGCACGGCGATCCGGGTATCCGAGTGGTCGGCGACTGCGGTGATCTCGGACGCTTCCGGGTCGTCCGCGCGGACCAGGACGACCAGCGCGCCTTGACCCACATCAGGCGTGAAGATGTCTGTGTCCAGATAATCGGAGACCCGATTCGACAGGCCCAGACGGAGCACCCCGGCAGCTGCGACGACCACCCCGTCGTAGTCGCCGGAGCCGACCTTGGCCAGTCTCGTCTCCACGTTTCCCCTGATAGGAACCGCGGTCGCGTCCGGGCGCAGGCTGCCGAGCAGGGCGATGCGGCGTGGGCTGCCGGTGCCGAGCCGCGCCCCTGCGGGAAGATCAGCGAGGGTGGCGTTCCAGCGGTTAACGAGCACATCTCGAGGATCTTGTCTACGGACGATTGCCGCGATTACCACACCCTCTGTGGGCTCGGCCGGGAGGTCCTTGGCGCTGTGGACGGCGGCGTCGACCCTTCCGTCCAATAGCGCGCGGTCGATCTCGCGTACGAACATGCCGCGCTCCATGCTGGTGAGGGGCACATCCTTGTTACGGTCGCCCTGGGTGCTGAGTACGACCAGCTCAGGTTGGACATCGACCACCGTCGTCCGGACCACGGCCAAGACCTCGGCGGCCTGTGCCCTCGCGAGGGGGCTGGACCGGGTGCCGATGCGGAAGGTGCGATGCCGGGCGCCGGCGTCGCTCATAACAGACTCTGGCTAGCCGGAAACGGCCCGGGTTGAGGCCATCTCGACCCACATTCTGCAGGTGCCGTGCTCGCAGTCGCAGTCGACGCCTTTTAGAAGATCGACCATCAGGACTTCCCTGGCCTCTTGCTCTCGCCCTGACTGTACGAGGTCGACTAGCTCGTCGGTAATGCAGGCCTGGAAGTGGTCCAGCGTGAGCCTGATCCCGCGTCGTCTGAGTTCCTGCCGGGTGTCGGACAAGATGCCGGCGAGGTCGGCGAACTCCATTACGGCGTGCCGGTTGGTCACCGGACTGGTGCCCGAGAGCATCTCCCGGAACTTGCGAGCCAGCGCCGGGCTTGCGCCACCTGTCGATACCGCCACCGTGACGTCACCTCGCTTTATGACTGAGGGGTAAATGAACGTGCACAGGTGGGTCACGTCCTCGACGTTGCACACGACGTTGCGGCGGGCTGCTTCTGAGTGAACGGCTTCGTTCACGGCCTCGTCCGAGGCGTCTGCCACGACGATGAGGAAGGCGTCTTCGAGGTCGCCTTCCTGGTAGGTTCGACGAAGCTGTCTGATCTTGCCCTTGTCCACCAGTTCGGCTACCGGGGGCTCGACCTCGGGAGCGATGACGACGATGTCGGCCTCCGTTGGAAGTAGGCCCTCCACCTTCCTGACGCCGTTGGCACCGCCGCCCACCACGACCGCCTTTCGGCCGCGCAAGTCGAGGTAGATGGGAAAGTAGGCGGGCGTGGACACGGCGGTCAGACGAAGTAGCGCACGCGGGTTTTCTTATACTCGCGTGTGCTGTACATCAAAGTGTAGTCGTCGATGCCGGTGGCCTCGGAGAGCTCGCTTATCACCTGCTCGCACTGCTCGTCGCTGGTGGCGTGGACCATGGAGAAGTGGGTGTAGGGCCAGTCGGGGAAGGTGGGGCGCTGGTAGCAGTGGGTTACCCACTTGGAGCCGGCCATGATGTTGCCCACCTCGATCGACCGCTCCTCCGGCACCTTCCACACCGCCATCGCGTTGCTGCCGAAGCCGGCCCGGCGGTGGTGCAGGACGCCGCTGAATCGCCTCATCAACCCGCGCTGGACGAACTCGGCCGCCTTGTCGAAAAGTTCCTGCACAGTCATGCCAAGCCGTTCCGCCATGGGCGTGAAGGGCTGTTCAATCAGGGGAAGGTCCTCTTGCAGTTCACGTATCGCCGCACGGTCCCGCTCGGAGGTCACCTGGGCCTTGCTCCACTCGGCCTTGTCTTTGCCCTTGTCTCCGGTGGACTTGTCCCCGTTTCCCTGGGTGTCCGGCCTTTTTGCGGGGCCGTCCGGGTTAAAGGAGCTGGTGGCGGCGCTCTCTTTCTTGACCATGTCGAAGTTGACGCCAATCTTGAAGAACCTGATCGTCGGCATCAGTCTGACGGAGAGGGCGTCGGTGGCCTCGGCCATCTCCTCGACCGTGCGCTCGATGGTCTCTTCCGGGGGTACGGCCACTGTGAACCAAAGGTTGAAGTGGCCGGAGCGGGCGTAGTTGTGGCTGACGCCGGGGTGCTCGTTGATCTTCTGGGCCGCGTCGTCTAGCTTTTCGTCGGGGAATTTCATCGCCACCAGGGAGGTCTTGTAGCCCAATCGCCGGGTGTCGAAGATCGCGCTTATCTGGCGGACGACGTTGCGCTCCTTCAGCGACCTGACCCGGTTGATCGCCTCGTACTCGGGGATACCGACGGCGTCCCCGATGTGCGCGAACGGACGCTCGACGAGCGGGAATTTGGATTGCAGGAGGTTGAGGATCTGCCTGTCCAGCAGGTCGAGGTCCGAGTCGCCTTTGGAGTCGGGTTTGGTCTGTGTCATGTCTCGCCGAAGCGGCGATTAGCGTAACATGATGCTAAAAAGACGGTCAACGGCGTAGGCACGGCGTCCACGGTCTATAGAGACGTGTGGTCGCCGGGAAGCGAAACTGGGATGGACGGACATATTGACTGACGACGGTAGAGACGGTTTGAGCGACTCCAAAAAGCGTCTGTTCGGCCAGATCAGGGCCGAGGTGGTCGACGAGCGCGTGATCCGCGCCATGGAGCGCGTCAGACGAGAGTGCTTTGTGCCGGGATATCTGCGCCACCGAGCGTACGACGATTCGGCGCTTCCCATCGGCAGTGGACAGACCATCTCACAGCCGCTGATGGTGGCGTTGATGGTGTCCACCCTGATGGTGCGGCGGTCCGATACGGTGCTCGAAGTGGGGACCGGCAGTGGCTACCAGGCGGCCGTCTTGACGGAGCTGGCCGAGCGCGTTGTCTCGGTTGAGAGGAACCACGAGCTGTCTCAGGCGGCCGGAGAGAGACTGACTGAGCTCGGTTACTCAAACATCGCGCTGCACCTGGTGGGCCGCGAGTTGGGGTGGCCGCAGGACGCACCCTACGACGCCATCGTGGTTGCCGCGGCGGCACCGCGACTGCCTAGAGTCCTGATGGACCAGTTGTCCGAAGGCGGTCGACTCGTGGTCCCGGTGGGTCCGGCCGACACACAGGAGTTGATGAGGGTAATCCGTGGGCCTCGCGACTTCTCCATTCACACGCTGGGCGGCTGTCGATTCGTGCCGCTGATCGGGGAGGGGGCGTGGGCCGAGGACGAACCTGGATTGTGGGAACGCCCCGATGACTCCGGTTTGTGAAGCAAAACCCGATCGGTATTGACGGCATTGTGGCATGTTGACGGCTGTACATCCTTGTTTGAGGGTTTACGATGCAATACTCTGACTTGATCTCCGAAGGCCGACGGACCAGCCTTGAAGGACCGGACTGAAACCAGTTGGAGTATGAGGCAGTAATTGGACTGGAGGTCCACGCTCAGCTGCGAACCGAGAGCAAGATGTTCTGTAGCTGCAGCACCGCCTACCAGGAGCGCGAGCCGAACACAGACGTGTGTCCGGTCTGCATGGGCATGCCCGGAGTCCTACCCGTTCCCAACCGCAAGGCAGTGGAGCACGTGGTGCGGACCGGCCAGGCCCTGGGTTGCACGATCGCGGCCTAGTCCAAGTTTGACCGCAAGAACTACACATACCCGGACATCATGAATGGATATCAGATATCCCAGTACGACCGCCCCATAGCCTCCGCCGGGCACCTTGAGGTGGAAACGGAAGCCGGTGGGTGCACGGTCCGTATCGAGCGCGTGCACCTTGAAGAGGACGTCGCCAAGCTCCTGCACCGGTCGGACGCCTCTGGTTCCTACAGCTTGCTCGACATCAACCGCGCCGGCGTGCCGCTCATGGAGGTCGTGAGCGAGCCCGACATGAGGTCGGCGGACGAGGCGCGCGATTACCTCACCCGCCTGCGGTCCATACTCCGCTACATAGGCGTTAGCACCGCCAACATGGAGGAGGGCAGCTTTCGCTGTGACGCCAACGTCAGCCTCAGACCCGCCGGTGCGGATGAACTCGGCCCCAAGGTCGAGATCAAGAACATGAACAGCTTCAGGGCCGTGCACGGAGCACTCCAGTTCGAGATCAAAAGGCAGAACGAGGCCGTCCGTTCGGGTGAGCGGATCGTCCAGGAAACAAGGGGATGGGCGGACGACAGGGGAGTCACATTTTCCCAGCGGAGCAAGGAGGAGGCCAACGACTACCGCTACTTCTCCGAGCCCGACATACCGCCGTTCGCCATCTCCCCAGCCTGGGTGGAGGAGGTCGAGCGCGGCCTGCCGGAATTGCCTGTCGCTCGAAAGGCACGGTTCCAAGAGGCGTACGGCCTGTCGTGCTACGACGCCGGCCTGCTGACAGCCTCCCGGGACTTGGCCGACTATTTTGAAAAAGCTGTCGAGGTCGGAGAATACTCGAGGGGAGAGTTGAAGCGATCGGCCAAGTCGGTGAGCAACTGGCTGCTCGGCGAGTTCACCCGTCTGCTCGGCGAGTCCGAGCTTGGCGTTTCCGAGGTAAAGGTTCAGCCGGACCAGATTCTCGCGCTACAGGGATTGGTGGAAGATGGCACCCTCAGTTCGAGCATGGCCAAGACTGTGTTCGCCGATATGTTCGAGACGGGTCGCCTGGCCGAGGCATCGGCCGCAGCGCTCGGCATGGAGCAGATAAGCGACGCGGACGCTGTGCTGGTGGCGGTGGACGAGGCCATAGCGGCCAACCCCAAGGCGGTCACCGACTACCGTGCCGGCAAAGACACAGCAGTCAAGTTCCTCGTCGGCCATGTGATGAGGATGACCAGGGGTAAAGCCAACCCCCAGGTATCCACGGAGCTGGTGCGAAAGCAATTGGACTCTGAAGACGGCGCATGAATCGCAGTCGCCGTAGGCAGGACGGCTCCTCGTCGGAACTGGAGCCCCAGACGGCCCTGGCCAGCATTCTACGTAGGTTGATGCCGTTCGGCCTCGGGGTCAAGCGCTGGATCCTTATCGGCGCCGCTGGCGTGATCATTAGCGCCATCGGCATGGCCTACATCCTCGGCCGGGTGTTGGACCTGCGGCCGCCGTCGTTTATGCCCATAGTCGCAGAGGCCGTCGTCCTCATGGCGATGGGCATAGTCGTCTTGCTCTTGAGCGTCTACGGGCTCTTACGTTCGCTCGGGCCCCAGATGTTCGCGTCTCGCGACGTCGGGCACCTACTGGACAACATTGGCTCCAGACGCGTCAGGGAGCGCGGACCCAGGATAGTGGTCATAGGCGGCGGCACCGGCCTTTCGGTACTGCTCCGCGGCATCAAGGAGTATACCGACAACATCACCGCGATCGTGACGGTGGCGGACGACGGCGGCAGCTCAGGACGGTTGCGGCGCGAAATGGGCGTGCCTCCCCCGGGGGATTTCCGCAGCTGCATCGTCGCCCTGTCCGATTCCGAAACGCTCGTCACCGACCTGTTCCAGCACCGCTTTAGCCATGGCGAAGGTCTGGAGGGGCACAATTTCGGCAACCTGTTCATCGTGGCCATGGTGGAGGTGACTGGAAGCTTTGACAAGGCCCTTTTGGAGTCGGGCAAGGTGCTGGCCGTGCGCGGGCAGATCGTGCCTGCGACGGTAACCAACGTGCGCCTGTCGGCTAGGCTCACGGATGGACGGGTCGTCACCGGCGAGTCGAACATACCCCTGTCAGGCGCGGGTATTGAAGAACTCATGCTTGAGCCCAGTAACCCGACCGCACACCCCAAGGCCATCGATGCGATACTGGAGGCCGACATGGTGGTAATGGGGCCGGGTAGCCTTTTCACCAGTATCCTGCCCAACCTGATGGTGCCGGGCATCACCAGGGTCCTCAACCAGTCTCAGGCCATGAAAGTGTATGTGTGCAACGTGGCCACCCAGGAAGGTGAGACCGACGACTTCTCGGTGGCGGACCACGTCGAGGCGCTTCAGCGGCACACGTATGAGAGGATCGTGGACTTCGTCCTAGCAAACGAACGTGCGGGGGGCATCGGGACGGACCACAGCGGAGAGTTCGTCAACGATGACGGGCGAACCGTTGCACACGCGACCATATTGCATGCCGAGATCGCGGACCTCGCATTTCCGGTGCGACACAGCTCGGAGGACCTCGCTAGAGCTATCATGTCCCTGTATCATGGGGACCGCAGGCTGTGGAACCAGCAACAAAGGCAAGGGGCCGAAGGCTTGCTGGCAGAGTAGAGAGCGAATTAGTTGGGCAACAGCTTCCTCAACGTAATCCAGATCATCGTGGCCGTCACTCTCGTGGTGGTCATAATCGTGCAGGTCCGTGGCCAGGGTGGGGGGCTGTTCGGTTCCGCCGAGGGTTCGTTCCGCACTCGCCGCGGCCTGGAGAAGACACTATTCCAGTTCACAATCGCCCTTGTTGGGGTTTTCATAGTCATTTCTCTAATAAGCGCTTCCTCGCGCGTTTAGCTTTTCCTGACCCGCCAGCCAGGGCGTATGTCACGCCAACGGCGTCGTATATCGGATGCCTACCAGTCCCCCGATCATTACCCTGACTACCGATTTCGGTCTGCGCGACGCCTACGTCGGCGCGGTCAAGGGCGTGATACTGGGGGTCTGCCGCGATGCGATGATCGTGGATGTGACGCACCACGTACCGGCGCAGGATGTGGTCCATGCGGCATTCGTGATCGGTGCCGCGCATCGCGACTACCCTGACGACGCCGTGCATGTTTGCGTGGTTGACCCGGGGGTGGGCACCGGCCGACGCGCGGTCGCCCTGGTCACGCCGCGCGGGCGGTTCGTCGCCCCAGACAACGGTGTCTTGACCCGGGTCGTCGCGAGGTTGCTGGCGGATAGTTCGGCCGACCTGAGTCACCAGAACCCAGGCTCGTTGCCGGTGCCGGTTGGCTGCCAGGCCTATGTGCTGGAGGAGCCGAAGTACTGGCGCAATCCCGTCTCCAACACCTTCCATGGGAGGGATGTCTTCGCTCCTGTCGCCGGCCACCTGGCGAAAGGGATCCGGCCGACCAACCTGGGCGGCGAGACCGACGTACTGGTCGCCCTGCCACAAACCGCACCCTTGATCGAGTCGAACGAGATCTTGGGTGCGGTCGTCTACGTCGACTCTTTCGGCAACCTGATCACCAACATCGTCGGAGAGGCAGTTGGCCAGAGAGAGGCGGTGGTCGAGATCGTCGGCCGCAGCATCGAGGGGCTGGTTCGCACCTTTGCCGACACCGACGGCCTGATGGCCCTGGTCGGGAGCTTCGGCTACTTGGAGATCGCGCTGCGGGACGGCAGTGCGGCGGCCGAACTGGGAGTATCTGTCGGCGAGACCGTGACCGTTGGACTTGCCGGTTAGGGGTTAAAGCGCGCCGATGCCGCCGTCAATGTAGACGGTCTGGCCGGTCATGTAGTCAGACGCCGGGCTCGCAAGGTACACCGCCAACGTGCCCAACTCGCGGATTTCCCCCGGTCGACCCATGGGAATGCCCTCCCTGGCTATTCGAGCCTTCTCTGGGTCGATCCACTGGTCGCCCGACATATCTGTCTCGTAGGCGCCCGGGCAGATCGCGTTCACCTGCACGCAGTACGCTGCCCACTCCAGAGCCAAAACACGGGTCAGCATGTTCACGGCCGCCTTGGAGACGTTGTAGGCCAGGTAGTATGGGATGGCCCGTTTACCCTGGATCGACGAGACGTTGATCACCTTGCCGCTGCCTCGCTCAATCATGTGGGGAGCCACCGCCCGGCAGCCGTACATGACACCACTGAGGTTGGTGGCCAACAAACCATCCCACTCATCGTCGGTGATTGGCGAATCCGGCTTGCGTGGGATCCGTAGCCAGTCGGGCACGCCTTCCGGCAGTGGTACCAGGGGCAGGCGAAGATTGACACCGGCGTTGTTGACTAGTACGTCGACCTGCCCGAACTCGTCCAACGCCGACTGCACCATACGGTCGACCTGGGCCGACTCCGACACGTCGGTGGGTATCGGCAGGGCTCTGCGACCAATGTTTCGGATTTCTTCGGCCACAAGGTTCAGATCTGACCCGGTCCGAGCCGTGAGAGTGATGTCGGCGCCGGCCTCGGCCAGCACGAGCGCGATGGCGCGGCCGATTCCCTTACCAGCCCCGGTGACGATGGCGGTGCGCCCCACGAGTGAAAGCTCCGTTGCCGGAGCTTTCATTTGCGTTTCCAGATCGTGCCTTCCGGTGTGTCTTCGAGCTGCACATTCAACTCTGCGAGCCGGTCGCGGATGCCGTCGGCGATCTCGAACTGCTTGGCCGACCGCAGCAGACGCCGTATGTCGATCAGCAGGTCTATGAATGGAGTTGCGTCGCCTTCGGTCGCGCGTTTTTCCAGCGTCAGCCCCAGCACGACAGCCAGTTCACCTAGCACGCCCTGTGCATCCGACACCCTTCTCCCTTCGTCACGAGATCGATGAATGTCCCGGGCGAGATCAAACATAGCCGCGAGCGCCTGAGGCGTGTTGAGGTCGTCGTCCATCGCCGTTACAAAACGAGTCCGGTGGGGAGCCGCGTCGAGCGCCTCGCCATCCCCCGACTCCGTTACGGAAGCCGCGCTGCGCAGCCTGTCGGCGGCGCGCTCCTGTGCGGCCACGTTCTCCTCCGTATATGTCAACGGGCTGCGATAGTGCGAGTTGAGGAAAAAGAGACGCAAGGCGTCGGAGGAGTGGGCGGCGAGAGCCTGGCCGATGGTGACCATGTTGCCGAGAGACTTGCTCATCTTGTCCTCTCCCAGCCTCACCAGTCCGTTGTGTACCCAGTGGCTGGCGAAGGGGACCTTTCCGGTGAAGGACTCCGACTGCGCGAGCTCGTTTTCATGGTGGGGGAAGACCAGATCCTGTCCGCCTCCGTGAATGTCGATGGTCTCTCCCAGGTACTCTAGCGCCATCGCACTGCACTCGATGTGCCAGCCCGGCCGACCCGATCCCCAGGGGCTATCCCAGGAGGGCTCGCCGGGCTTCTGGGATTTCCACAGTGCGAAGTCGAGAGCGTCCTCCTTCTCTTCGTTGACCGACACCCGGGCGCCCGACATGAGCTTGTCGATATCGCGGTGGCTGAGCTTGCCGTAGTCGTTGTCCGCCCGTACCCGGAAGTAGACATCACCACCCGAGGCGTAGGCGAAGCCCTTTTCCACCAGGCCGCCGATCATCTCGACTATCTTGTCGATCTCACTCGTCGCCCGTGGGTACTCGTGGGCCCGCAGAATGTTCAGGCCGTCCATCTCGGCCAGGTAGGTGGAGATGTTGGTCTCGGCCAGGTCGCTGACCGAAACGCCGGCCTTCGCCGCCCCATCGATCATCTTGTCATCGACGTCGGTGAAATTCTCCACGTGCCGGACGGGTTGACCTCGGTACTCGATGTACCGCCGCAGTACGTCGAACACCACCGCGCGCATGGCGTGGCCGACGTGCGCGGTTGAGTAGGGGGTGATGCCGCAGACGTACATCGTCACGGTGTCGCCCGCCGCCTTGAGCTCCTCGGCCTGGCCCAAGAGCGTGTTGTATAGCTTCAGGTCCCCGCTCACTTCGTTCGCTCTCTTGCTCTTCGCGCAAGCGCTCATCGCTTATGCAATCCATGGCTAGCGTCCGTCTGCCGGCCGGTCGCTGGCCTACCCGGTCGCGTCGCGTGTGTGCGTGACGGTGACCACGGCAAGGGCGGCGATGCCCTCGCCCCGTCCGGTGAATCCGAGACCGTCGGTCGTCGTCGCTTTTACGTTTACCTGCGGCTCGTCCAGCGACAGGCCGCCCGCGAGGCCAGCTATGATGCGTCCCATATGGGGCGCCAAGGTCGGGCGCTGGGCGATGATTGTAGCATCGACAAAGGTGGCCATCCATCCTGCTTCACAGACCTTGTTGACAGTTTCTTGCAACAGCGTGATGCTCGAAATACCGGCGTTTCCGGGGTCGCTGGAAGGGAAGTGAGAGCCGATATCCCCTAGCGCGGCGGCGCCAAGCAAAGCGTCGATTACGGCGTGGACGAGCACGTCCCCGTCGCTGTGCCCGGCCAGCCCCAGCTCGAACGGCACGATGTGCCCGCCCAGCACCAGGTTTCGACCCGCGACCAGAGGGTG
Organism: uncultured Dehalococcoidia bacterium; assembly: GCA_964637315.1. Classification (GTDB taxonomy): domain Bacteria; phylum Chloroflexota; class Dehalococcoidia; order Lucifugimonadales; family UBA2962; genus CAUZIR01. The sequence continues at coordinate 25,483 of CAZWTT010000004.1, forward strand.
CGCGTCGGTCCCGAGCCCGGTTCGGTATGTCATGCGGTGCCTCCCATTCCGCTAGCGGGGGGAACACCGGAGGTCCCAACGCGCAGTGCCCCACTCATGATCAGCACTTCGGCGTGTGCGAGGTCCTCCGGCGTAGTGATCTTGATGTTCGCGTAGGAGTCCATGAAAATGCGCACACTGCCGCCGATTTGTTCTACCATGGAGGCGTCGTCGGTCACGTCGTGGTCGATGCGGTCGTGGGCGCGTCGTAGCAGTTCTGTGGAGAATACTTGGGGTGTGTGAACGGCCCATAGCGCGCTTCGGTCCGGTGTCGCGGTCACGATCAGGTCGCCGTCGACGGCCTTGACGGTGTTCGTGACAGGAACGGCGGCTATCGCCGCTCCCGTGCGACGAGCTTCGGACAGGCCCGTCTCCAGGGTCACCCGGGTCAAGCAGGGCCGGGCACCGTCGTGAACGATCGTCCAGTCGGTCTCCGGCAGAGCGTCGAGCCCGGCCCGAACCGATTCCTGTCGACGACCGCCTCCTGGAACCACCGTCGCCTTGGTCCAGCCTTCGTCTCGGACGAGGCTGACGCCACGGTCGAGGTTCGCCGCGCTCAAGACTAGGGCCACCGTACCGACGGGCGAAAAGCGTTCAAGGGCATCGACGGCGTGGCAAATGAGAGGGCGACCGGCGAGCGGTGTAAAAATTTTGTCCACGCCGGCCATTCGGGACGAGGAGCCAGCCGCGACCACTATGGCTCCCACGCGGCTGCCCCCCCCACTGCTGTCTGGGGAGGCGCTCACGGCCCTTTACCCCACTTCATGCGGAAATGATACACCGGTCCGGGCGCACCTAGGGGCCGGACCAACTCGGGGTGTTAAACTATCGATGGACCGACCAGCGATAGGTCGTACCTATCGCTGGTCGGAATCACTTGATTGGAGAGCACCAGATTGGAGATCGCACAGATCGAGGCGTTCATAGAGGCCGAGCGGCGGGGCAGTTTTCGGCGGGCGGCGAAGGCGATCTTCCTGTCGCAGCCATCTTTGAGCAACCGGATTCGACTGCTGGAGAAAGATCTGGGAGCACAGCTGTTTCATCGCCGGGGGAACGGCGTTGTTCTTACCGACACCGGTCGGGTCTTCCTGCCCTATGCCAGGCGGACGCTGGAGTTCCTCCGGGACGCGCGCCAGGTGGTCGCCATGGCCAGAGACGCCACCGGTGGTGTGGTTACCATCGCGTCCAGCAGGGTGGTCAGCACCTACGTTCTCCCTGGAATACTGGATCACCTCGGGAAGGACCACCCGGACGTCCGAGCCAGCGTTACGGTATCGAAATCGAGAGAGGTCCTGCAGATGGTGGTGGAGGGCCAGGTGCAGGTGGGCCTGTCTCGCGGATTGGTTCACCCGGAAGTGGACACCAGACGGCTGTTCGATGAGGACCTCGTGCTGATCGTCCACCCCGAGCATCCGTTCACGGAGCGCGGAGACGTGAGCATCCGAGACATCGCCGCCGAGCCGTTGATCCTCTACGACACCGGTTCGTCCTACTTGTTGATGATCGAGCAAGCGTGTTTGAACGCGGGCGTGGTACCGAGAGTTGAGATGAGGCTGGACGGAGTCGACGCCGCCAAGCGCATGGCGGAAAGCGGCAATGGCATCTCGTTCGTGCCTAGGTCGGCGGTCGTTCGAGAGGTGGAGACGGGCTTGCTTGCGATAGTCCATCTGGGACCGGAGCATCGGATGGTCATCTCGACATGCGTGCTGGTGAGACGGGCAAAGCGTCAACCGGATACAGTGAGGGCGCTCATGGGCGTACTGCAGGCCATGTACCTCACCCGTTCAGCACCCGAGAGCTCTTACGGGAGTATGCTGGCACCCCGGCCGTAGACTGGACGCCCTTGGATTGGACGTTGGTAAAAATTTCGGGTTGTTAAGAAGGCCGGAGTAACGATATGGTCAGGAACTACTGGATGTTCGTCCAGAGCGAGGACAACTTTCAGATCACCAAGAATATGGACTTCAGGCTGCACGGCTTCGGCGCCAAGTACAGGCGCAGGACCGACAGGATGCAGCCCGACGACAACGCGCTGTACTACGTCAGCGATACCAATCGCTGGACCGCCCAGGCAACCATTCGGTCAAAGGCGTTTGAGGACCGCTCGCCGCTGTGGATCCCCACCCAACGGGGAGAGGACTTCCGCTACCGGGTAAAGATGGAGCCCAAGCTCGTGCTCGAGGACGAAGAGGCGATCGACGCCATGCTGCTGGCGCCGCGACTGGAGTACCTGAAGCGCTGGGCGCCGGAACTGTGGCCGCTTGCATTCATCGACAGCGTCCACCTGCTGCCGCAGCGTGACTTTCGGCTGATAGAGGCGGAAATGAAGCGCATTAGCGCTGGGGCGAGGAAACGGAGACGGGCGGGCGATGGGGCCAGCATGGCAGACGGCGAGACTCTGGTGGCCGAGGGAGAAGACCTCCCAGTCGGTGCTCTGGTGCGACCGGCGCCGGGGACGGACGCTTCTGGAGGAGTCGACCACGAGAACGATGGCGATCGCGGCCCTGTCTCGGGGGCCGGTGAAAACGATGAGCCCGACGAATCGGTGCTCCGTGGAGAAGCTGAAACCGGCGAAGTCGGCGAAGAGAACACCGAAGCCGCCACATGAAAGGCGGCCTCGGATGAGCTTACCTCGCTGCCGCCTCCGCCACTTCTTGGCCCTCGGCGTCGAGGTCCATACCGAAACCGTCGTCGAAAGTGGAGTGCAGCCGCTCCAGCAATTCTGATGGTATGTCGTCGGTCTCCGGCGTGGCGGCGAACTCCTCCAACTGGTCCATGTTGAGGATGTTCGGCAGCACCGACGCTACGTTGGGTCCCGATAGGACGAACTTGATCGCCGTCTGACCGACGGTCGAGGTCATCCCTTCCCGCAGGAACTGGATGGCGTTGAGCTTTTTGATCCCCGTCTCCAACCACGCCTTTTTGCGGTGCGCGCGGTGGTCATCCGGAGCGAACACGGTGTCCCTTGTGAAGGTCCCGTCCAGCAGGCCGGAGGCGTGTGGCACGCGCGAAATGAGACCGGTGCCACACTCCTCGGCGATGGGGAAGAAGCGGCGGGCCGGCTGCTGCTCCAGCACACTGTAGATGATCTGGATGGCGTCGAGATTGCGCTCCCGCATCGCCACCTCACCCTCTTCGAACCAGCCGATGTCCGGGCCGATGGCCGCGGCGTAATGACGTATCTTGCCCTCTTTCAACAGCTCGTCCAGGGTCTCGAAGAGTTCGTCATTCTCCAGAGCACCCATCTTTGGGTTGTGCACCTGGTAGAGGTCGATGTAGTCGGTCTGTAGCCTCGTTAGGCTCTGCTCGCAGGCGTACTTTATGAACTCCCGGTCCCACTTTTGTGGCCGCTCGGTGTGGCCCTCGCGCTCCTGGTGGCTGTAGAAGTCGTAGCCGAACTTGGTACCGATGATGATCTCGGGACGGCGCTTTTTGAACGCCCGGGCGAGTATCTCTTCACCGTAACCAAGCCCGTAGGAGTCGGCCGTGTCGTAGAAGTTGATGCCCAGATCGAGCGACCGCTCAATCATGCGAACGGCCTCGGCCTCGTCGATGCGACCCCACCAGCCGGTGCTGACGGTCCAGACACCGAACCCGACCTCGGACACCTCTAGGTCGGTCCTGCCAAGCCTCTGGTACTTCAAGTCAGGCGTTCTTTAATGGACGTGCTGAGGCGTTCGTAGTCGGCGTCAGCAATGGCCGGGGCAAGCTCGCCCATCGGCACTTCTTGGCCCAGGTCGATCCACGACTTGCACCCGCCGTACTCGTCCAGCACAGGCAGCGCCTGCGGCTGGAGCAGCGGGTAGACGCGTACAAATGCCACAGTGAGGGGCTGTTTGGGGCGCCAGTGCAGCCTCTTTCCCGCGTAGTCGTCGGTCCAGATGTGGAATTCCGAAATCCGATCCAGCACCTCGGGGTCGCTCACCTTGATGCGGTCGGTAACCAGGGCGAACGAGGACATGGTGACGAGGCCGGGGACGTCGTCCTCGGCGATGGACCGTTCGAGCAGGTCATGAAACTCCGGTTTCACTAGGTCGCGTGTCTGATGCAGGTAAGTCGGGAAGAGGAGGAACTCGGGATGGTCGGCGAACTCGGTGGAGAAGTTATTGTCGTCTCTGTGGATACCGCCTTTGCGCAGGATGACGATCTGCTCGCCATCCCTGAGTGCATTGCACGCAACGGCCCATTCCTTCAGTGCCATAGAGCTTGCCGGGGGTAGCAGGGAGACCATAAGCGGGTGACTCCGATTATATCGGCGACGACATTCTGACGTCGAGGAATAATTCACGATTTTACGCGCCCCGTCCGGCAAAGGCTTTCCGCCGTGGCGACGGCGTGGAATACTTCTAACTTATGAAACATGAGACACGTCAAAATGCCGACTCCATATCACGGCATGCAGCCTAGTTCCCCTCTGTACAGCAGGCGCAGGGACCGAAGGTCGCGACGGCGCTCAGGTGAGTCCACTAGGCCCCCCGGACAGAAAGAGGCCCCGTCTCTGGACCGAGTGGGACGGCCAGACGATCCAGGGCCGGAACTTCCCTCCAACGTCACCACGCTGGTGCTGCGGTCCGCCTTCATGGACGGCGCCGTGTACGAGGTGATCCGCAATAACTCCGGAACGATGATCTCGGCAATCGGTGTGGTGGTGGCGATCGGTCTGCTCATCGCCACCGGGGTGCGAAATGTCGAATCGATCTTTGTCGAATCGATCTTTTTTGAGAGCGCTCATCCCGCCTTCTGGTTCGTGTTCCGGGTGAACGCCGTCGTCATCGGATGGCTCCTGTGGGGGATCATCGCATCGATCTTCGGCATATGGGTGTTCAAGGGCCAGGGAAAGCGGTCACAGCTTTTCCGCGCCATAGGTTTCGCCTCGGCGCCGGGCGCGCTGGTGGCCTTCAGAGAGATCGACGTCGAGTTGATGAACCAGACGGTCGGAGAGGCGGCGGTGCTATTCGCCCTCCTGTGGACGCTGGTGACGGGGACTCAGGCGATAAAGGAAACTCTGAGGCTGAGTTGGGTTCAGGCCGCCATCCCCGGTTTCATCGGTTGGGGGGTGGCTTGGCTGCTCACGATCAACGTTATCTTGGCCTCGCCGACCGATACGGTTCCCGTACCCTCGCCAACGGACACCGACACCGCCACGTCGACCGCGCAGGGCCTCTGAGCCGTTACGGTCCGGGCATGGTGGCCGTACGCATCCGCTTCGCCAGTGCGTGTGATGCAGTGCCCCTCGCTCCCAGCATCCTCAGCGCGTTGGCGCTGGTTTGCTCGGCGATCTCGGTAACCGGTACGTCTTTCAGGCGCGCAAGCTCCGCTGCCACCTCCGCGGCATGGCGCGGCTCGGTCCGCCGACCCCGCCGCTTTTTGAAGGGCTGTGGGTAGGCGTCGGTCTCCAGCACGATCCATGCCAATGGCAGCGCCGTCGCTACGGCTTGGAGGCGTGATAGGCGAAGCAGGGGCCGAGCGAGCGAGATGTGGAAGCCTAGGTCTATCGCTTCCTTCGCCGTTCGCTCGTCGGCCTGGAAATAGTGCATCGCGCCGCCCACCTCAAAGCCGCGCTCCTCACGCAACACGCGAAGGGTTTCGAGTGGCGCCTCACGGCTGTGAAAGACGATGGGCAGGCCCAACTCCCGGGCCATCCCGATCTGTCGTCGGAAGGCTTGGTACTGGACTGCACGGTCGGGAGAGGTTTCCTGGAAATCGAGACCGACCTCGCTGATCGCGACGACTCGGTCGGATGTGGCCAGCGCAACAAGCCCTTGCTCGGCCTCGTCGTCCAGTTGTCCGGTGAGGTCCGTGGGATGGACGCCGACGGAGGCAAAGAGCGAGTCGTTCTCCTCAGCCATCCTAACGGCCCGCCGAGACGTGTCCACGGTGGTGCCTGCCGTGATGACGGCGCCGACCCCGGCTGTCGCAGCCCGGTCGAGCAACCGGTTCACCTCGGCGTCTGAAAAGCCGTCCAGGTGGGAGTGAATATCGATCAGACGGGCAGGGGAGGGCGCTTCGCCGGGGACGGAACTCATGGGAGGCTCATAATAGGGCAGATGGTCAATAAATCCTCCCCGGTGTCGCGGTGTTTCGGTTAGAGAGGCTCCACATGATGGCCGTGCTCGCTGTGGCGATCGCGGCCGCCGTCGTTGCGACCGGTTGCTTTCAGGGAGAGGACCCACAGCCGGCGGCCGAAGTCCCGGCGGCCGAAATCCCGGCGGCCGAAATCCCGGCGGCCGAAGTCCCGGCGGCCGAAGTCCCGACGGCCGAAGTCCCGACGGTGGTTCCAACCTTGGGAACCGTTGACACCCAGCGCCCGGCGACCCCCGAGCCGTCCCCTTCAGGACAGATGCCGACGGTCGAGCCCGATCCGACCGCGCTGCCGATCGAAACGGCGGTCCTCGAAGTGACCGCAACACCGTTTATCGAGACCGGTACCCCTCGTCCGGACGCCGTGTTCGGGGGGGTGCTGCGGCTGGTCACGCCCGAGGACATCGCGCATCAGGACGTTCACTTCGAGGCGTCTCCGGCGCTGTCCACCTGGGGCCCGGGCATCGCCTACAGTCGCCTGCTCAGCTTCAGGACCGGACCGGACGTCGTGCTGCCGAGTCTCGGAGTCCGGTGCGACCTGTGCGAGTCGTGGCGCATGGTCGACCCGGTCACCTTCGAGTTCGTTTTAAAACGAGGAGTTCGCTGGCACGACGAACCCATCGTCGGTGGTCGCACTCTGGTTGCCGACGACGTGCTCTACAGCCTCACCCGACAGTTAGGAGGCCCGAACGGCGCTCTGCTCGGCTCCATAGACGACATGTCCGTCGTGGGCGATACGGCCCTGACCGTTTCATTGGCCGAGCCCGACGCGGATTTTTTTCTGGGACTCGCCGACGCCCGCTCCAAGATTGTCGCTCGCGAGGCAGTGGAACTGAACGGCGACCTCCGGAACGGTCCCACCGTCGGTACCGGCCCCTGGCGCCTTACCTCGACCGGCAGTACCGGCACGCACGGCTTCGAGCGGTTCGACGACTACTTCGACGGCGACCTGCCGTACCCGAACGAACTCCGGGTACACGTCGTGGACGATCCACAGACCAGAGACGCGGCCTTCATCGTGGGCCAGATCGACGTGATGGAGTTGACCTCGCAGGAATGGGAGGCTCTCCACTCGAGGCTAAGGAGCCCCGAGGCTGTCCTGGTTCGGGAGACCGGGTCGGGCGTCGAGTTCGCGCTGAACCCGGGCCGGCCCCCGTTCGACAACCCGGACGCGCGCCGGGCGGCCTTCGCGGCCATCAACCCCGTCCAGGCGATCAAAGATCTGTGGCTGGGCGCCGGGTACCTGTCGTTCGGATTCCCGCTCAACGGCCCTGCCTGGGGCCTGGACCCGACCGACCTGCTGGGTCACATAGCCAGCCCGGCCGAGGCACGGCGCCTGCTGTCCGACATCGACCCCGAGTCGGTGAAGATCCCGGTGACGATCAAGGTCGGTCGCTTCGGAGACGCATACATAGCCCATGCCAACCGGGTCGCCGACGAGCTACGGGCCGTCGGCTTCGAGGTCACGGTGGAGGAGGTCACCCGCGTCGCATTCGCCGACGATGTGTGGAAGGGGGGCGACTACCAGGCGTTCCTCGGTCCGATACCTCAGGTCAGTTCACCGAATGCGTTCCTGTTCACCGTCGTTCATAGCCAGGGCCCGTACTATCGGGGCGGACCCGCGGACGAGCAGATGGACATCCTCATCGAGTTGCAGGCTGGGGAGTACGATCCCGACGTGCGGCGAGCTAGGCTAAAGGAGATCCAACGTCGCATGCTGGCCTCCGCCGTCCGGTTCATGCCCGTCACCCGGACCTCCGTCTGGGCGGTGCAACCCTGGGTGAAGAATTTCCACCCCAACCTATCGGGCTTCGAGTACGCCCACTGGGCCTCGGTGTGGATCGAGCGGTAGGTCGCTAACGAACTCCCGAAAGGGCTTCCTCTACAGCGGTCAGTGCGAGTAGGGCGCACTTTATGCGCACCGGAAACTGGCGGACGCTCTCCATCAATGGTAGCTCGCCGAGGGCCTTTCTCCGTTCGTCAGAGATTGCATCGCCCATCATCAACCCGCGATAGTCGGTCGCCAGGGCCCAGGATTCCTCCACCGTCGCCCCGTGCAGCGCATCGGCGAGCATGGAACCCGACGCACGATTTATCGAACAGCCCAGCGTCTGCATGCCCATGTCGGCTATCGACTCGTTCGCCAGGGCGAACTGGACGTGGGCTTCATCGCCGCAGAAGGGGTTGACCGCGTCGCCGCTCGCACTCGGTTCGCGTGGCTCAGCCTCGTGCCGGGGGCTACGGGCGTGGTCGAGGATGGCCTCATTGTAGAGATCGTCCAGATCGGTGCCTAGGTCAGCGGTCGCCATTGGAATCAGTGGCCGCCATCGGAAAAATACCGAAGGGCGTCCCGCATCGCGTCCGCCAGCCGGTCGACTTCCTCCTCGGTGTTGTAGAGGTAGAAGCTGGCCCTAGCCGTCGCGACGATGCCGAGTGAGCGCATCAGGGGCATTGTGCAGTGGTGCCCGGTACGAATGGAGATGCCAGCGCGGTCGAGGAACGTCCCCAGATCGTGTGGGTGGACGTCGTCGGAGTGGAAGGACACAATGCCACCACGCTTGTTCACGTCATCGGGCCCGTAGAAGTCGAGTTTTGTGAACTCGCTAAATCGCTTCAACGCATAGCTCGTTATGGCCATTTCGTGTTCGCGCACGTTGCGCATGCCGAGCTCGGAGAGGTAGTCGACCGCGGCGCCAAGCGCGATGGAGTCCGCGATGTTCGGAGTGCCGGCCTCGAATTTATGGGGCACGTCGTTCCAGGTAGCGCGGTCGTTCCACACCTCTAGGACCATGTCCCCGCCTCGCATAAATGGTTCCGTTGACTCCAGAATTTGACGCTTTGCGTAGAGGGCACCGATGCCGGTCGGTCCGAGCATTTTGTGGCCGGAGAAGGCGAGGAAGTCGCAGTCTAGGTCGGTTACGTCGACCGGCATGTGGGGCACGCTCTGCGCACCATCCAGCAGCACTCTGGCGCCCATCGCATGAGCCCGCTCGGTCAACTCTTTGACGGGGTTTATGGTGCCGAGGGAATTGGAGGCGTGACAGATGGCCAGCAGCTTCACCCGTTCATCCAGGTACTCCTCGGCGATCGCCATGTCGAGCGTGCCCTCTCGGGTGAGAGGGATGACGCGTAGCTCGGCGTCCCGCTCCCGTGCCACCCTCTGCCAGGTGACGATGTTGGAGTGGTGCTCCATCTGCGAGACGACGATCGCCTCACCAGGCGAAATGTTGTCCGGCGCCCAGCTGAAGGCGACTAGGTTGATCGCCTCGGTCGTGCCTCTCGTCCAGACGATACTTTCAGGCGACGGGGCACCGATAAAGGTCGCCACCTTGGCTCGCGCCGCCTCGTAGCGCTCGGTGGCCTCCATGCTCAGGGCATGGACGCCCCGGTGCACGTTGGAGTTGTAGCCCTCGTAGTAGTCGACCAGCGCCTGGATGACGCTGCGGGGCTTCTGGGAGGTGGCGGCGTTGTCGAGGTACGCGAGCGGCAGGCCGTAGACCTCCCGTTCCAGTATCGGGAAGTCTGCCCTAACGCGAGCCGTGTCGATGGGGCTTAGCTCTGAGCTCACGCGGTCCCTCCTATCGCTATCGGCTCGAGGCACCTTCTTTTTGCAAGATCGCCGATGCTGGTCGACTCCAACACCTGCCTCATTGCCTCCTCGACGACCGACCATACCTCTTTCTGAGAGCAGCTCGACCACTTGTTGCAGTTGGACTCGTCGTTCAGGCAGGCTAGTAGCGGGGCGTTTCCGCCAAGGCAGTCCATGACCATGGACATGGAAATGTTGGAGGGGTTCTTCGCCAGCCTGTGCCCGCCTTGCGGGCCACGCGTGCTCTCGACCATGCCGCCGTTGCGCAGGTTCAGCATGACCCTTGCCAGGAACGGTTCTGGAATGCCCTGGCGATGTGCGATAGCCGCCGTCCGCACCAGCGCCTCGCCCTCGGCGCGACGCTCAGTGAGGTCCACCAGGGCCCTTATCCCGTAGTCCACCTGGATCGGTATGTGCATGTCGCTTTCCTTCGCTTCCAGTCTCCGTCAGCACAGGAGTATGGCTCCTATTCGGTGCTGACCGTCTCCGTCCGATCCTCTTCGTCGAGGGCCGATACGAGGGTTCGCCAACCCAGCATTGCGCATTTGATGCGTGTGGGATAGTTGGCGACACCGCCGAGCGCCTCCAGGTCCCCGAGATCCCTGCGGTTCTCGGTTCCGCTCCCCTCTCCCGTGATCATGTGGCGGAACGCGTCGAATATCTTCCTCGCCTCATCGACCGAGTGGTCCGTGACCGCCTCCGTCATGAGCGAGGCGGATGCGCGGGAGATGGCACAACCCTTGCCAGTGAACCCGATGTCGGATATGGCACCGTCGTCGAGCCTCACCTCCACGTCGATCAGGTCGCCGCAGAAGGGGTTGAAGCCGTGGCCCGCCTTCTGGGCGTCGTCCACCCGACGCATGTTGCGTGGGCTGCCGCCGTGGTCCATGACCACGTCCTGGTACAGGTCGTCCAGTCCGGAGTCGATCAAATCAGCTTTTCTCCACGGGAGCCCGGACTCGCGACCTTAAGCGACGCGCTCCGCCGTGCCGCCGTAGGCACGGGCCTTGCCGAAGCCCTGGAACCGGTAGCGCGGCACGGACTCCTCGAAGTAGCTCTCAAGACACTCCCGGAAGCCGGCCAGTCCGACGGTGTCGATGACCTCGTTGGCGAACCCTTTTATGAGCAGAGCGGTCGCGGCCTCCATGTCCAGGCCGCGGGCCAGCATGTAGAATACCTGCTCCTCCGGTATCGCCCCGGCCGTGGCGCCGTGCGCCGCCTGCACGTCGTCGGCGTATATGACTAGGCTGGGTTTGGTGTTCACCCTGGCCCCTTCCGAGAGCAGCAGGTTCTTGTCGGCCTGGGTGGCCGTCGACTTCTGGGAGTCCTGCCTGATCAGAGTGGTGCCGCTGAACACGGCCCGCGAACGGTCGGCCAGTATGCCCTTGAAGTACTGGGCGCTGGAGGTCCGACCACTGGCATGGTCGACGTTGACGTGGTTATCGATGTGCTGACGGCCGTCGGTGAAGTACAGGCCCTTCAAATCGCACTCGGCGCCGGGCCCGTTGAGCGAGACGTGCAGGTCGTTCCTACCCACCCGGCAGCCCCGGGAAAACGAAGTCGATGTGAAGTGCGAGTCCCGTCCCTGGGCCACCCGGGTCGAGCCGATGTGGAACGCCCGCGAGCTCTCGTGCAGGTATCGGTAGTGGGACACGTGAGCGCCGTCTTCTAGCGAGATTTCCGTCACGGCGTTGGTAAAGTAGCCGCGCCCGCCCACGCCGACGTAGCTCTCCAGCACGGTCAGTTCCGTGTTCGCTCCCGCCACCACGGCAGTGCGGGGATAGGTGACGTGTGGGCTATGTCTGTCGGAGGTCACGAAGACGAGATGCACCGTACCGCCGGCTCCCGACCCGGATGAGGTGACCACGGCCGCCCCGTCATCCAAGAACGCCGTGTTGGCGGCGATGAAGCCGTTGGAGTCGGGCGGTGCGGTGCGCCCGAGGGCAGCGTCAAATCGCCCGCCGTTGGTGGCCTCAGGGGACCGTAGATTGGACGTCAACATCCCTCTGGAAGAAGTCGGTATTGGAAGGTCAGACAAAAAGCGGCCGTCGACGAAGACCAACGTCGTCCAGGACGCATCCCATGGCACCAGTTCCGGAATCCCTGACAGGTGGACGCTGGAGTCATCCCCTCCCACGATGTAGTCGAAGTCGGCGTCTGCTATGGGTGCCACGGAAGTGAAGCGCCACTCCTCGTTACCCCGGGTTGCGGTGGGGAAGCCGAGCCGACGCAGGGCGTCGATGCCCCCGGATCGCAACTCAGCGATCCGAGGACGATCGGTGATCGGGCGGTTTCGTAACAGTGCTTCGTGCTGGGCGAAGTAGGCGGCGTACCGCTCGGTGAATTTGGTTTCGGTGGTCATTATCCCGCCGTTATCGCCGGCTCGGTCGATTTTGCCGCCTCTTCCTTGACCCAGTCGTAGCCTTTTGCTTCGAGCTCTTTGGCCAGGTCGGGGCCTCCGGAGCGAACGATGCGACCGTTCATGAGCACATGTACGTGGTCCGGCTCGATGTAATTCAAGAGCCGCTGGTAGTGCGTCACCAAGACGACAGCGTTGGACTCTTTACGGTGGTTGTTGACGCCCTGTGCGACCGTCTTAAGAGCGTCGATGTCCAGGCCGGAGTCGGTCTCGTCCAGCACTGCTAGCCTCGGGTTCAGCAGGAGCATCTGTACCATCTCGGAACGTTTTTTCTCGCCGCCCGAGAAGCCCTCGTTGACCGAGCGCCGCATGAGTTCCTGGCTCATACCCATCTTGTCCACGGTCTGCTTGAAGAGCTTGTCGAACTCCCTCGTGGGCAGTTCTTTTTCGTCGGCGGCACGGCGTCGGGCGTCGACCGCCGCCTTGAGAAACTGCCAGGTCCGCACGCCGGGCAGCTCCAAGGGGTACTGAAACGCTAGGAAGACGCCCGCCAGCGCCCGTTCGTCCGGGAGCATCGTAAGCAGGTCTTTGCCGTCCAGCAGCACGGAGCCGGAGGTGACGGCGTAGTCGGGTCGGCCGGCAATGACGTTGGCCAGCGTGCTCTTGCCGCTGCCGTTCGGACCCATGATGGCGTGCACCTCGCCGGCGTTCACGGCGAGGTCGAGGCCCCGCAGTATCTCGACGCCGTTGCCGGCGACCGAGGCGTATAGATCTGTAATTTTGAGCATTTATCCTCGCTAAAGCGCTATCCCACGGCGCCTTCCAGGCTCACCTTTAATAGCTGGGAGGCCTCCATGGCAAACTCGAAAGGGAGTTCCTTGAATATGCCGCGACAGAAACCGTTTATGATCATGTAGCGGGCCTCCTCTTCGGAAATGCCGCGCTGCATGGAATAGAACAGCTTTTCGTCGCTCACCTTCGAGGTCGATGCCTCGTGCTCCATCCGAGCGTTGGGATTCCGCACCTCTATGTACGGCACCGTATGTGCGCCGCACCGGTCGCCGACGAGCAGGGAGTCGCATTGGGTGAAGTTGGTGGCGTTGTCCGCCGTGGGTAATATCTGCACCATGCCCCGGTAGGTGTTCTGGCCTTGGCCGGCGGAAATTCCCTTGGCGACGATGGTGCTTTTGGTGTTCTTTCCGACGTGGATCATCTTGGTGCCGGTGTCAGCTTGCTGGTGGTTTGTCACCAGTGCGACGGAGTAGAACTCGCCCGTCGAGTTGTCCCCCTGCAATATCACCGACGGGTACTTCCAGGTAATGGCCGAGCCCGTCTCGACCTGTGTCCAGGAGATCTTCGAGCAGTTGCCGAGCGCCTTGCCCCGCTTGGTGACGAAGTTGTAGACGCCACCGTTGCCGTCCTTGTCGCCCGGGTACCAATTCTGCAGCGTCGAGTATTTGATCTCGGCGTCGTCGAGGGCCACCAGTTCGACCACGGCGGCGTGCAGCTGGGTGGTCTTGCGGATGGGTGCGGTGCAACCCTCGAGATAGCTGACGTGACTGCCCTCCTCTGCGATGATGAGGGTTCTCTCGAACTGGCCCGACTCCTCGGTGTTGATGCGGAAATAGGTCATCAACTCGATGGGGCAGCGCACCCCTTTGGGCACGTACACGAACGAACCGTCGCTGAAGACCGCGGCGTTGAGCGCCGCGTAGAAATTGTCGGTGTAGGGCACCACCGAGCCTAGGTATTTCTCCACTAGGTCGGGATGCTCTTGCACCGCCTCGCTGACGGAGCAGAAGATGACACCCGCCTCTTCAAGTCGCGTCTTGTAAGTGGTCGCCACGGAGACCGAGTCGAATACGGCATCCACCGCTACCTCAGAACCCTCTTCCTCTACGACTCCCGCCAGCTTCTTGCGCTCGTTCAACGGGATACCCAGTTTCTCGAACGCCGCCAGCAGGTCCGGGTCCACCTCATCGAGGTTTTTGGGTCGGTCCTGCGATCCGGGCGCTGAGTAGTAGTGGATGTCTTGGAAGTCGATCTTTGGGTAGTCGACCATGGCCCAGGTCGGCTCGCGGTCTTCTTCCAGCAACCTGACGAAGTGGTGGTAAGCCTTCAGTCGCCACTGGAGCAGGAACTCCGGCTCTCTTTTTTTTGCTGATATGAATCGGACCGTGCTCTCCGACAGGCCCTTGGGCAGGGTCTCGGCGTCGATGTCGGTGGCGAAGCCCCACCGGTAGTCCGATTCGATTTCGGATGTGCGGGATATGACTCGCGAATCGCCCGCCATTCGGCCTCCATGGTTCCCGGGGTGCCGACGCCCCTTACGTCACAACGGCGCCCTTCGTAAGGCGCCGGCAAAGCTAGGTTCTATCGGCTTTTGTTGACTGACTCAGTCAACAACTCACTGATATGTTACTGAGAGCGTGAATTGGAGTCAAACCCAATATCGCAGGGTTCGACGAAGAGCCCTCCTCGCTATTTTACCCGCCTTTGCCGGATGCTCGCGAAGGCGAGTTCACGGATCGCTGCCAGGGCGCGTTCAACGTCCACGTCGACCGCCACGTCGATGCTCCCACCACCGTACCTGGCGGCGCTGTGGCCGCGCTCGGTCCCATCGGTTGTCACGGTCACTCCGGCGGTCCTGAGCGCGACCAGAGAAGGGTCCAGCGCAACCGCCACGGCCAGGGGATCGCACATGGAGAAGCTTTCGCCCGGGTGAGCGAGGAACCAAGCATCGAGCAGGCTCGTCGAGAGGGCGGCGCCAGGGGAGTCGCCCGCCTCAAAGCCTCGCCGGTCGGGGCCGACCTGGACCCGGTCGCAGACATTCAGTCCGATAACGGTGACCGGGACGCCGCTGGCGAGGACGCGATCCGCGGCGGCGGGGTCGCAGTAGAAGTTGAACTCGGCGTGCGACGTGACGTTGCCCGGACCGTCGATCGCGCCGCCCATCACCCACACGTGTTTCAGCAGCCGTGGAAACTCCGGCTCGGCGTCG
>CAZWTT010000004.1:40561-92575 GCA_964637315.1 uncultured Dehalococcoidia bacterium
CCTGGCGAGATTGCGACCACCCCTCCCACCTGGATGTTGGTGAGCGGTCCGATGGCGATTATTTCCAGCCCCCCATCATGGTCCCGGGCCGACTCGACGATGAAGCTCACGGCCGTACCGTAACGGGGTGATGTCGCTGGCGGACCCAAATCGACGGTCAGGCCGGTCTCGCCGTGGAAGTTGTATGCGTGCCGTGGCACGCCCTCGGCCGGTCCGTCGGCCCCTTCCCAGACGCCAATGTTGGTTTTGCTGAGGGCCTCCAGCAGCGACAGTGCGTTGCGGGTAGCGTCGCCTATGGAGACATTCCCCGCAACCGAGGTCAGGCCCAACACCTGTAGCTCCGGAGACGCCAGGGTCATGGCAATGGCAATGGCGTCGTCCGTGCCCGGGTCGGTATCTACGATTACCGGTCGAGGGCTCAAGCTGGCGGGGCGGCTCGCACCCCCCGGTCTCCCAGTCGTGCGGCGTAAGCCGTCCAGGCGTCGGAGGAGGTGTGGGCAAACCTGACGCCCAGCTCGCTCTTAATCTTCTCTGTGTTGACCGTCCACCGGTGCTGAATGAACGTAAGGCCGGCGGCGGGCGCCTCCGACTGCAGCCTCAGCGCCCAGGTGGCGCCGGCGATCGCGTACAGCAAAGGAGGGGGCAGGGTGACCACCGACCGGCCAAGCATCTGGGCCATTTCGCTCCAGTGCAGGACACCTTCGCCGGCGATGTTATAGGTGCCCGTGACGCGTTCATACAGACTCATCTCGAGTATGTCCGTGAGGTCGTCTTCGTGCAAAAGCTGCATGGGTGGATCGTATCCCCACATCCCGACCAGCACCCGTTTGGCGAAGGCGCGTGACACGAAATTATCGGCCGTCGGGCCCATGACGGGACAGCCCCTGAGCACCCCGACCCTTATTTCCGGGTGTGAAACAGAAAAATCGGAGATGAGCCGCTCCGCATCGAGCTTGTCCAGCGCGTACTGGAATCCGGGCAGGGGGCGGGGGGTGGAGTCTTCGGTCAACCATTCCGGGTTGTCGCGATGCGGTCCGTAGATCGTGGTGCTGCCGAAATAAAGAAAGTATCCGACCCCCGAGGCGGCAGTGGCCGACAGGGCGTTGGCCGTACCCGTCAGGTCGACGTCACGGACGGAGGCCCTGTCCCTGCCGGGCTCCAGCACGAACGCCAGGTGGACGACTGCGTCCGGCGCAAAATCGGTGAAGAGGGCGTCGAGGCTGTCTCTCACGTCGTGGTCGGCGTGCGTCACCGTGGCCGGGTATGTGAACGCGGGCGGGCGCACGTCCACGGCGAGGACGGCCTCGACCCGGTCCTCCGACGCTAGGCGGCGGATCAGGTTGGTGCCGACATACCCGGAAGACCCGGTGACAGCTATCCGCATGATCTTTGTTGGCTAAGCCTCGTCGGTGAAGTCGAATCGTAAGGTTCCGAGGCCGGGCACGTCGAACCCCATGCCGATTTTGTGGGGACCGTCCGCCAGCGCGACGCCGTCCACGCTTATCTCGATGTCCGTGTTCATCGCCAGCGTGAAGGTCTTTTCCTTGGAGATCTCGGCGAACTCTGTTCGCTCGCCGTCCTGGATGAAGGAGCTGGCTTCGTACGCGATCTCCTCGCCGTCGAGCGTCAGGGGCCACAGCTTGTGGGCATAGCCCGATCCCAGGCCGTTCCTCAGTCGGAACGAGAAACCTTTTTCGCCCCCGGTCAGGCTGCCTTTGACGTAAAGCCTTCGCAGTAGAAACGCCGGTACGCTCACCATGCGTAAATGCCTCCGCTCACTTCGTTCGCTCTATAGTTCTTCGCGCAAGCGCTCATCGATTCTCCGCGCGGGTTCACCGTGCTCGTCAAGGCTTCTTCGGCCAAGGTCTCATCGCTTTAGAAAGCCACGGTCCTTCGTGTCTTTGCCGTCATGCAATGACGTGTTGGTATTCAATGCCCGGTTCGCATTTTGTATATCGCCTGCTCGCGTTCCACCACGTCGGCGGGCAACTCGACCGCCATGCCTGTCATCGAGGCGTATGTGTGTATCTTGGCCACTCGCTCTATTAACGTGCAAACCCGCAAGGCCTCTTTTAGAGTGCGTCCCACTCCGACCGCGCCGTGGTTGCGTATCAGGGCGGCGCTCCGGTCCTGTAGCGCGTCGCATACGTTTGCCGCCAGGTCCTCGGTGCCGGGGAGGGAGTACTCGGAGACGCGGATCTCACCGCCGACGTATACGACCATCTCGTCCACGATCGGAGGTATCGGGCGGCCGGTTACGGCCGCGACCGAGGAGAACACCGAATGAGTGTGGATAACGGCCCCCGCGTCCCGCCTGCGACGGTAGATACCGAGGTGCAGCAGGGACTCCGACGACGGGACCAGATCACCCTCGATCGGCTCCAATTCAGCATCCACCACCACCACGTCGGCCTCTTGTAGCTCCGTGTAGGGGACGCCCATCGGCGTGATCGCCATCAGCCCGTCTTCGTCCAGGCGTATGCTCACGTTGCCGCTGGACCCGGACACCAGTCCGAGCCGCTCCATTTCACGTGCCGCTTTGGTCACCGCCGCTCGCTGTTTTGAGAAACGTCCGGTCATCGCTAATTGCTTGCGCTCGCCATCTCCAGTCGCCTGCGCCGGTCGTTGCCGGCTACTCGCACCCCATCGTTCAATCTCGACGGCATCAGGGTTGAAGCCTCGCCAAGACGGAGGAGGCCTCCAACCAGTGGTCGTAATGGTCTTCGTACTCGGTGGCCAAAAGAGCGTTGGGAGAGGTCCGAGTCAGATGCTGTTCAGACCGTCTGGCGCCCTGCAACAGGGAGTCGTATTCCCCCAGCGCCATCATGGCGCAGACAAAAGACCCTGAGGCGCTGGCGCTCATATGGCTGAGCACCAGTATATCGGCGTCGAGGACGTTTGCAAGGATGTCGCAGAACAGGCTGGTCCGAGCCATTCCTCCACCCAGGGCGATAGATTCCGGGGCCCTGCCGGTGACCGTCTTTAGCTGCTGCAGATTGGTCTTGATCGAGTAGGCGGCGGATTCCAATCCGGCACGTGCCAAGTGACCTGGGTCACGCTCATTCATCGTTACCGGCACGGGAAACAGCACCCCTCCCGATCGCAGGCCGATCGAGGACATGTCCATTCTCGGCGGTCCCAGGACGGCGGTGGTGCCCTCGGCCCCTGGCGCCACCCGGCTGGCCGCCGCCTCCAGGTCGGCGAATGATCGGCCGGTCATCTCGGCGATCCATGCGTAGGCCCGGCCGGTGTCCCCGGCGCTGCTCTCGGCTATCCAGGCGTCGTCAACCAGATGGCAACCGAACCAGGTCTCCCCATTCTGGGATGGTGCCGGGGCCTCGGTAACTTGCTGAACGGGCGCGCTCCAACCGGCGACCACCGCCACCTGGCCGGGCATCGTCACCCCCAGTCCCAGCGCCGCACACTGAGTATCGGCTCCTGCCGAGGCGACCGGGGTACCGGTGGGGATTCCTGTCGCCTCCGAGGCTTTGGTATTGACCTGGCCGACCGTGGACCCGGACTCGATGAGCGGTACCCCGTCATCCAATGGGAACCCGAGTAGTTCGGCCAGCGAATTCGCCCACCGGCGGGTGCTCACGTCCAGCAGTCCCGCCTCACAGGCGAGCGTCGGCTCGGATGCCAGCTCTCCCGTCAGTTGCAGGATCAGCCAGTCTGGGATTGTAACCGCCGTCTTGATCTCCTGAAAGAGCTCCGGCCGGTTGCCCCTGAACCAGGCGAACTTGGCGGGGGTGAAGAAAAACGACGGCAGATGGCCGGTGGTGCGGTAGACGAGGTCTCGGTGTATGTCGTCGATGGATCCACCCTCGAAGACCGCCCTCAGGTCGATGTTCGGACCCAGGTATCTCGGTTGATCGCGACGGTCGAGGAGTGCCACTCCCTGCCTCATGCTGGTGACGGCGACGGCGGCGATCTCGACGTCGACGGAGTCCAGCACTCGCCTTATCAGGTTGTGGACTGTGGAGAGCACGGCTGACGGGTCGAACTCGCGTGCCAGAGGCAGGTCGGTGGGGGCAATGGAAGGCGGCCACGCCGTGTGGTCGACCGCCAACTCCGCGCCGGTCGCGTCGAAAACATGGCAACGAACGGCGCTGGTGCCGGCGTCGATCACCAGCACCGCCCGCTCAACCACGCGACAGCACATCGGAGTTCACCGCGTTCACCGGCACGGCGCCATCGAGAAACCGGATCAGGTCTCTCGCGACCATCTCCGAGTGGCGCTCGATGGTCTCTTCGGTTGCGCCGGCGATGTGAGGTGTGAACACCATGTTCTTGGCTGTCAGCAGTGGGCTGTCCGGCGCCACCGGGTGGGTGTCGAACACGTCAACGGCGGCGCCGCCGAGAGCCCCGGTGCGGAGTGCCTCCAGCAGGACCGACTGGTCTGCGATGGAGACGCCGGAGGCCGTAATCAATAAAGCCCCGGGTTTCATGCGGGCAAGCTTCCCGGCGTCCAGCATTCCCGTCGTCTCGGCGTTGAGGGGTACTAACGTGGCGACGAAATCGGAGCCGGAGAGCAGCGAGTCTAGGTCGGTCAGGGTCACACCTGCGGGTGCACCGGAAACGTAGGGATCGTGGGCGAGCACGGTCATACCCAACGCGGCGACGATGGAAGCGATCTGTTTGCCGACGGCCCCAAATCCCACCAGGCCGACCGTCCGGCCGTCCAACTCGACGCCGCGCAGGGTTCGGTAGGGCTCATCGGGGCTGGACCAGCGCCCTTCCTTCACGTACCGGTCCGCCGCCGGTATCTGGCGGGCCAAGGCCAGCATCAACCCGAGGATATGCTCGGCGACGGCCCTGGAGTTGCGACCGGGCGAGTTGACGACCAATACCCCATGTTCAGTGGCCGAGTCCACGTCGACGTGGTTCAGCGCCGCCCGGCAGACGCCGACGAAGCGCAGCGTGCTCACCTGCTCGAAGGTCTCGGCAAACACGAAGTCCGATTCGACGATGAGGGCGGTCACGGCCAGTTCGTTGATACGCTCAGCAAGCTCGTCTGGGTCGTACAGGCGCAGCGTGTCCATCCAGCTTTCATGGGTGACGGGCATTCGCGCTCCCAGTTTCGCCAGTCCCTTAAGGGAGAAGGGCGCCAGCACCAGAGCATGACCTGAGAGGGTCTGTAGGGTCATCGCGGGGTCGACGTCCTAGCGCCCGGGTACGGGGAGTCTGTGCACGAAGCTGAGCGCCCACAGGCGGGCCATCAACAGGAGCTTCTCGGAAGCCGACAGACCGACCCGGCGGCTGAACACGTCGAATCCCGACCCTTCGATTCGATCCAGGATGGTCGAATAGAGTGCGTGCAGCACCGTCGGGCAGGCTCTTGACTCGGGGCTGAGCAGTGGAAACAGCCGGGCGCCGCTGGCGAAATAACCACGCGCCCGCTCGGCCTGCAGCGCCATCAGGCTGCGGAACCGGTCGTCGACGACGCCGGCCTTGAGGTCGGCGTCCGTGTACCCGAACCGGGCCATCTCGTCCTGTGGTATGTATATACGGTCGCGCTCGGCGTCCTCTTTTACGTCTCGCATGATGTTGGTGAACTGCATAGCCAGTCCCATGTCGACGGCGTACTCACGTGCGGCCGGATTCTCGTAGCCGAACACCTCAATGCTGATGAGTCCGACGACCGAGGCCACCTTGTGACAGTACTCCCGCAACTCGCCGAAGTCGGCGAATCTGGTCTTGGTCAGGTCCATCTCGACGCCCTCAAGAACTTCGAGCAAGAGTTCTCTTGTGAAGCCGAATCGGGCTGCGGAGTCGGTGAGCGCCGCTAGGATCGGGTCGTCGGAGCCTCCCGCCAGCGCCGTGTCGAGGTCGGCTCGCATCTCGGCGAACCGGGCCTCCTTGACATTCGTCGGCGTCTCCTCGTCGGCGATGTCGTCGCACAGGCGGCAGTAGGCGTAAGCCGCATAGATCGCCCGCCGCTTTTCCGTTGGGAGAGTGCGGAAGGCGTAGTAGAAGTTCCTGGCCTCGGCCTTCGTTATCCGCTGGCAGGCGTCGTAGGCCTGTTTTAAATCGGCCACCATACTGGGATTCAAAATAGCAGGACGGAGTGAAAAACAAGAGCGGCGGCCTGCATGGCCGCCGCTCGAAAATCGGTCAAAGCCGGGGTGCTGGGCCCTACACACCCATTACTTGGACAACCACCTGACGGCTGTCGATCTGCAGGGCCTTATCGGAGTCCAACTCCACGGCGAAGATGCGCTGCCACTGGCCCAGGGTCATCGCCCCGTCGACCACCGGAATCGTCTCGGAGCCGCCCAGAATCAGGTGCTGGCAGTGGGAGTGGCCGTTGGGACACTCGTCCTCATGCATGTGCATGGTTCTCACGCTGAAGTCGTTGTGCCGGTAGTGGGCCCCTCTGGGGGCGAGCCTCTCGACGAACGACGCGAGGTCGGTCATCAGCAGAGGCTCGTTCTCCTGAATCACAATTGCGGTAGTGGTGTGCTTGGAGAACACGCAGACCATGCCATTGCGCACCTCCGAACTCGAAACCAACTCCGACACACGCTCGGTGATGTCGACGAACTGAGGAGCTTGGGAGGTCTTGACGTTCAGAGTCTGGAGACACGTTCTGAACGACGCCTCAATCACTCTCATTTACCAACCTCTTTCATGTATGCAACTTTCATGTATGCAACGGGGTACGCCCCCGATTTTGCCCGGTTGAACCCTACCATAACGTCCGGTTTTTTTTCAATTGATTTTACTTAGCATTGCGATGTATTGGTGGTAGCCTCTCCATCCGCCCGTAGACTAACTGATAGCTTCGAAGAGTGCTCCCTCTGCCACCTCCTGTAGCGGCCCAGTGCGGCCAATGGCCAGTAGATGCGGTACATGTGATAATTGATCATAAAGCCGGCGGGAAGCTCTTGACCCTGGAAGCCCGGTTCGCCCTCTACTGGCAGTCGCTCCATGCGTTGTCCGATACCGTATCCGGGGAACCCGGTGCCGGTGAAGTGAGGTTCGTCCCAGGCGCCGTCGGGCTGCTGGGATGAGATCAGGTAGTTTATTCCCCGCAGCGTCGCCGGGTGGTCGCCCTGTTCAGCCGATAGAAGAGTCACAAGCGCCCAGGCCGTCTGAGAGGCGGTGCTGGGGCCTCTGCCCCGCAGGTCCGGGTCTACGTAGGACGCGGGACTCTCGCCCCAACCACCATCCGGGTTCTGATGGTCCACCATCCATTTTGCCGCCCGGACGATGTGCTCGTCATCAGGCTCAATACCTATGGCTCTCAAAGCGGGCACCACCGAACCAGTGCCATATACGTAGTTCACGCCCCAGCGGCCGAACCACGACCCGTCCGGCTCCTGGTCCCCGAGCACGTAGGCCAGACCCCGCTGGACGTGTTCGTCCTCCAGGCCCTTGCCCAGCGTACCCAGCAGTTCGAGGACGTGGGCCGTGACGTCCACACTGGGCGGATCGATGGTCTCCCCGAAGTCCGAGAATGGGATGCGGGCGATGAGCGTGCGGGTATTGTCCTTGTCGAACGACGCCCAGCCGCCGTTGGTGCTCTGCATGCCCGCTATCCAGCACACGCAGCGATCCAGGGCCTCCTGCTTCCATTTTTCGTCCGGCAGTTTCGTGCGATGTAGGACGGTGGCGATGATGGCTGCGTCATCGACGTCGGGGTATGAGTCGTTCTCGAACTCGAAAGCCCAGCCGCCCGGGGGTACGTGCCCGGCCTTGACCTGCCAGTCGCCTCCACGGACGACCTGCTGACGCATGAGCCACTCGCCGGCGCGGACTAGATCGGGATGATCCTCTGGCAGCTCGGAATCGAGCAGGGCCATCATGGCAAGCCCCGTGTCCCACACCGGGGATACACAGGCCTGCACCCGGAGGGTGTCGCCCTCCTCGATCATGAAGCCTTCGAACCCCTCGATCGCCCTCTTGAGCACGGGGTGGTCCAGTTCGTAGCCAAGGGTCGCCAGGGCCATGGTCGAGTAGACCCACGGCGGCTGAATACCACCCCAGCTGCCATCGGCCTCCTGGTGGTCCAGCACCCACCGCTCGGCCTTGCGGATGGCGAACCCGCGCGCGGGCTTGATGGGCAGGCGTTCGGCCATGCGAAGCACGAGGTCGGCGGCATAGAAAAACGCCTCCCACCCTATGGTGTGGGCGGGCTTCTTTATCGAGTAGTCGGTACCGTCCGGCCCGTCCGGGAAAAGTTCGGGGATGGTGGCACCGGCGGGAGGCTCACGAACCGGCTTGCGGTCCATCAATATGAGCAGCGGCACAATGGTGGACCGCGCCCAACTGGAGAACTCATAGATGTTCACCGGCAGCCAGTTCGGCAGCAGCATCAGCTCGGCGGGCATAGCCGGCACTCCTGACCACTTCCACTGGCCGAAAAACGAGAGCCAGATCTTGGTGAAGACGCGAGTGGCGGGCACGCCGCCCTTGCGGAGGATGAACTCCCGCGCCTTCGTCATCAGCGGCAGGTCGGTGGATATGCCGGCGAGCTTCAGGGCGAAGTAGCACTCGACAGTGGTGGACAGGTCCCCGGGAGCACCATAGTACTGACTCCAGGTCCCGTCGGATCGCTGCTGCCCGAGTATGTGTTTGGCGAGCTTGTGCCAGCGGTCAGGGTCGTTCAGGCCTAGGAAGTAGTTAAGCAGGAGGAACTCGGCCTCCATGGTCGGGTTGGACTCCAACTCGCCCCACCAGTAGCCCTCTTTGTACTGCTCCCCAAAAAGATAGTCCTGGGTTCTGGTGATGGCCGCGTCAATGCCCGTGACATCTGTCGGCCTGCCGGTCGTTCCGACGGTGAGCCGCTGGTGTGTGTCTACCACTGGGCCCTCACTTTGTGTGGCATCAGACGGTCCCCAACTGGTAGGCCGGCGTCCAGGAATCTCCCGTGACGACCGCAGACAATGCTTTGGCCAGTTGCTCGCTGGCGCACCTCACCTGGCTCGACAGGTGGACCAGTTTATTGAGGTCTCCGGGGTGTCGAACGATGTGTGCCGCGCCCCTGATCAAGGTGCGGGTCTTCTCATCGGCAGCAGCCTCGCTCACGAACGGTGGAAGACGCTGTTCCATGGGATCCAAGACCGTACGGACGACCAGATGCGGCAGGCCCCTCTCGGTCGCTATTTCGCTGACCCAGTAGCTCTCCATGTCTATGACGTCCACCAAGAACGTGTCACCGATCCACCACTTTAGGTCATGGTTGTAGACGAGTTGGTCCACGGTCAGACATCCACCCCAGGTGCAACTCTCTGCCACGCTTTCTATGCTTTCGCTCAGGCGTTTCATTAGGTCGCCATTGATGAGGGTCCGGCTCTGGGCGCCATCCTCGGTCCAGAAGGTGGCCGGGCCCGGGAGCGCCCACAACTGGTTGCAGATGAACACGTCGCCGACCCGGGCTTCTGGCGTGACCCCCCCGGCGAACCCGGCCGATACTATCAGGTCGGGTCC
The DNA here is from genome assembly GCA_964637315.1 of uncultured Dehalococcoidia bacterium. Taxonomy (GTDB): domain Bacteria; phylum Chloroflexota; class Dehalococcoidia; order Lucifugimonadales; family UBA2962; genus CAUZIR01. Next base: position 49,994 of record CAZWTT010000004.1, read on the forward strand.
GCACTTATCGATGAGCAGCCGGGTGGCCCGCTCGGCCTTCTCGCGGCCCATGCCGCCCTCCACGACCACCACGTTGGGCATGGACGCCGACTCGAAGAAGCGGACGCCGTCGTGGACATCGGAGACGGTGAAACCACCCAGACTGAGGAAGTCCGATACCTCCCGGCCGATTGCCGATACGACGCCTATCACTACCTGGAGGCCAATCCAGACTTGTTGGCGGAACCGCTGGTGACCATACGGACCGCACCGGCGGGGCTGGAGAACGCTTCGTAAATAGAGGCCGACTCAAACCCGCAATGCATGAGGCAGTTTGCACAACGCGGATCCTGGCCCACTCCGAAGCGCTCCCACGTGTCGTCCGACATCAGGTCATCGAAATGCTGCGTGTGTCGGTCGCCCAGCAGGTAGCAGGGCTCCCTCCAGCCGGAAACGGTGTAGGTGGGCGTCGACCAGGCGGTGCACGGGTACTCTCGCTCACCACGCAGGAAATCGAGATACAGCGGGTTGTTGCCGAACTTGATGCCGTGCTTTTTGTCGAGGATGCGGGTGAACACGTCCCGGGCCCTGCGACGGGAGATGAACAACTCCTGATTGGGCACTGAGTCAAATTGATAACCTGGTGACACCATGCAGCCCTCGACGCCCATGTCGGTGAGCATCTTGAACATCTCGATCATGTCGTCTTCGTCGACGCCGTTGAATATGGTCGTGTTGGAAGAGACTCGGTAGCCCCTCTCAATCGCCGCTCTCATGGCCCGGGTCGCTACTTGGAAGACGCCCTTTCGATACACCGAGGTGTCATGCGCCTCCTCCATGCCGTCCATGTGAACGACGAAGCAGAAGTACTTGGAGGGGGGGATGCTCTTCATCACCCGCTCCATTAGCAGCCCGTTCGTGCACATGTAGACGAAGCGCTTGGTGGCGATGATGCGCTCGACGATCTCTCCTATCTTGGGGTGCATGGAGGGCTCGCCACCGGCGATCGAGACGATCGGGGCGCCGGAGTCCTCCACCGCCTGCATGCACTGGTCGACCGTCAGCATGCGGTCGATGACGGCCTCGTACTCCCGGATGCGCCCGCACCCCTCGCAGGCTAGGTTGCAGGCCTCCAGCGGCTCCAATATGGTGACCAGGGGGAACTTATTGCGTCGCGCCGCCTTGTTCTTCATGACGTACCAGCTAAGGCGAACCGCCAGTTCCATCGGTCTTGCCATGGGTCCTCTACCTCCCCTCGCCCACTGTTGTTGCTATCGCCGCCGGGCTCTCTAGCCATCGCCAGGCCCTATTGGATGTTCGATCGATATTTTAATGGCAAAGCCCCTCCGGGGCTTGCGGTTCAGTGATCTCGTACCAGCAGAAAGTGAGCCAGTTCCTCAATCCGGCGCCTCGCCCCGGGCTCCAGTTCTACCGGGGCTAGGGCGTCCAGCGCCTGCTTTGAATGGCGAGCCGCCAGTTCTTCGGCGGAGCGCCGCGTGCCCAGCCGTTCCATGACACCGAGCACCGCTTCCACGTCGTCGTCGTCCGGCTCTGGCTTACCGTAGACCTCCTGAAGCGTCGTTGCGTCGGCTCCGGAGGCTTTGGCCATGGCGTGGACTACGGGGAATGAGTTTTTCTTTCTTCGCACGTCCGCTCCCACGGGCTTGCCGGTGCTTCCTGGGTCACCCCAGACGCCGAGCACGTCGTCTTTGACCTGGAACACCAAACCCAGCGCCCGTCCGCACTCGCGGAAGGCGTCCACGGTGGCAGGGTCGCGGGAGCCCAGGTAGGACCCGAGTTCCATGGAGCAACGGATCAGCGCCCCCGTCTTGCGGGCGATCATATCCAGATACTCGGCCAGAGATATGTCCCCTCGGCTCTCAAAAGACAGGTCGAGGAACTGTCCCTCGATCATTTCGAGGTAGGCCGTCGTCAGGGTGCCGGTCAGCTCGATCAGGTCGTCTGCAGACAGTCCACGCGGGACCAGCTCCGACAGCGAGACATCGGCGACTGTGCGCAGGACGTTGCCCGCGACGATGGCTTTCGGTACCCCCCAGACGGCCCATAGGGTGGCCCTGTGGTGTCGGGTCTCGTCGTGGTCTTGGATGTCGTCGTGAATGAGGGAGAAGTTGTGAATGTACTCCAGTGCCACCGCCGCGGGCAGGGCCTGGCGGGGGTCGCCGCCGGTCGCCTCGCAGGCGAACAGGCATAGGGTGGGGCGCAGCGCCTTGCCGGTTGTGGCCTCTACCGGGCGCCCATCGGGGTCCGCCCAGCCCATGCCGTAGCGCAGCATGCCGTAGACACCCACCGCATCGGATGAGGGGTCCGACTCGCACGTCCGGTTGGTGGAGAGGCCAGCCTTCAGTGCCCAAGCTAGCGAGTCGCGGTAACGGTGGAAAATGGACGGTACACCGCCGACCCCGGGAATGTCGTTCTGTGGAGCGGTCAATGTGGTGCTGCCGAATGAGTTGCCACCGTTGGTAATAGCCCGCGTAGCGAGGCCTGGGTGCGTTGCCCCTGATGCGGTGCAAGGAAGAACGCCGCTTCCGGGCCTATACAGGGGTGGAACGGCACTGACTGCACTACATAGTATTACGAGGGCGAATCGTAGCACCGGGCTGGAAACGGTGTCAACACAGGTGTTCGCAATTGACCGGATTGTGTTTTTTTTCACTTGAAAGCAATTTTGGCCCTATGCTATAGTGCCCTCGCACGCCTCCGGCCCGTGCCTGCGGCATAAACGTCGATGCTCGACGACTACTTTCGGCAGTACGGAATCATATCGATTTTCGCTGCGATGGCGGTCGCCGTGCCGACCGCCATGCTTGTAGGGTCCTGGGCACTGTCTCTCCTCAAGATTCGGCCTCACAAGCCCAGCGCGATCAAGAAGGCGATCTACGAGTGCGGCTTCGAGACGCTTGGAGGCCGGTGGAGCGGGTTCAACATCCGCTTCTACACCTTCGCCCTCATATTTGTCATTTTCGACGTCGAGGTCGTCTTCCTGTTTCCCTGGGCCTCCAGCTTCGGCATCCTCTCGACCCAGTTTGGAGCGTTCGTGCTCGTGGAAATGGCCGTGTTCGTTGCCATTCTCATAGTCGGCTGGCTCTACGCGTACCGCAAGGGCGACCTCGAATGGACATAGGTCCTCAGGAGAGTCGGATCGACCTGGACGGGGGCAGAATCCCCCTGCACGCCGCCACTCACGCGATCGACGCGGAGGAAGGCGACTACATCAACCGGCTTAAGGCTACCAACACGGTAGCTCTTGCTGAGCCGCTCATAGAGGTGCCCGACGATCTCAAACACAACCTCGCTGTCACGTCCGTGGATGCCCTGGTCAACTGGGGCAGGAAGTCGGCGGTCTGGCCGCTGTCGTTTGGCCTGGCGTGCTGCGCGTTCGAGATGATCGCCAGCGCCATGTCGCGGTTCGACATCGCCCGTTTCGGCATGGAGGTGTTTCGCGCGTCACCCAGGCAGGCCGATTTGTTGATAGTCGCCGGCACAGTAACGTGGAAGATGGCTCCTGCGATCGAACGCGTCTACCATCAGATGCCCGAACCGAAATGGGTCATATCCATGGGAGTGTGCGCCACCAGCGGCGGTCCATACTACGAGTCCTATTCCGTCGTTCCCGGCGTGAACCGAATAATCCCGGTCGACGTCTACGTGCCGGGCTGTCCGCCTCGGCCAGATGCCCTTCTCTACGGCATCATGCAGTTGCACGAGAAGATCAAGCGTTACTCAATAGCGGGCACGGCGGCCGGCCGTTAATGTCCCTCTCCCTGGTGGGCGAACAGGTCGCCGAAAAGATCAACATCGAGATGCCCGGCGTCGCGCTCGATTGGAACGAGACCGACGTCTGGGTCGCACCCGAAAACCTGGTACGGGTTGGCAGGCTACTGCGGGACGATCCCGAGATCGACCTGCAGATGCTCAACTCCTTGTCCGCGGTGGACTACGTCGAGTTCTTTGAGCTGGTCTACCACTTCCGCTCTCTGAGATGTAACTTGACCTTCGTGCTTAAGACACGCTGTTACGGGCGCGAGGCGCCCTCCGTGCCCTCCCTGATCGGAGTGTGGCCCGGCGCCGACATGCAGGAGCGCGAGGTCTGGGACCTGATGGGAATCGAGTTCACCGATCATCCCAACCTCAAGAGAATCCTCCTGTGGGATGGTTTTCCCGGCCACCCCTTGAGAAAGGATTTCATCCGCTAAAAAGGCGACCGAGAGCGTAGGGCTTGTTTTGACGGCCTCCGATGCTGAATATCTCATGAAACGATGCCTATAAAGACCGAACCGGTAACCATAAACATGGGACCCCAGCACCCGTCCACGCACGGCGTGTTCAGGCTCAGGGTCACTTTTGACGGGGAAGTCGTCTTGGACGTCGAGCCGATTATCGGGTATCTGCACCGGGGCACCGAGAAGCTGGCTGAGGAGCGCAACTACGTCCAGGTCGTCACCCTTACCGACCGGTTGGACTACGTCTCGGCCATGACCAACAACCTCGCCTACGTGCGCACGGTCGAGAAACTGGCCGACATCGACGTGCCGGAGCGGGCCATGTACCTGAGGGTCATCTCGGCCGAGCTCCAGCGCATATCCAGCCACCTGGTGGCCACCGGGTTCCTGCTAAATGAGCTTGGAGCCTTTGCCACGCCCCTTATCTACTGCTTCCGGGAGCGAGAGCGCATCTTGGATATGTTCGAGATGCTATGCGGTGCCCGCATCACCGTCAGCTACATGAGACCAGGCGGCGTGCTGCAGGACGCCCCGGAGGACATCTGGCCCAGGCTGGACGAGTATGTCAACATCATGCCCGGCTACATCGACGAGCTGGAGGGCCTGATAACCGAAAACGAGATAGTCTTGGCCCGCACCCGCGACGTCGGGATCATCTCGGCGGAGCGTGCCATCGCCGGCTCGCTCACCGGGCCCGTGCTGCGGTCGACCGGGGTCGAGTGGGACCTGCGCAAGGCGGAGCCTCACGAGGTGTACGACAGGGTGGAGTTTGACGTGCCTATCGGCTCGGTCGGAGATACTTTCGATCGCTATCTTGTGAGGGTGCAGGAGATGCGTCAGAGCGTGCGCATCATCAAGCAGTGCGTCGAGCAGATCGCCCCTGGTCCGGTCAGGTCGGAGGGGCCCTACTTCATCCGACCCCCGGTTGGCGACGCCTACGACTGCACCGAGTCGCCCAAGGGCGAGCTGGGCTTCTACATTGTCAGCGACGGGGGGATCTCACCCTACCGGATGCACATCCGCGCCCCGTCGTTTTTGAACCTGACGCTGCTGAGAGAGTTGCTGGTGGGCTGGAAGGTGGCCGATCTGGTCGTCATATTCGGAGGTATCGACATCGTGCTCGGTGAGGTCGACCGCTAATGGAGCCCACCGTCATCCGGGCCGGGTTCGACTTCCTCGGCATCTACGGATTCTTCGACGATCTGATGCCCGAGAGCCTGGACTGGCTGGCGTACGTAATCGCGGCGGGGACACTAGGGTCGATCTTGATCGGCGGCATCGTAATGACCACCGCCGCGTACACTTGGTTCGAAAGAAGGGTACTGGGACGCTTCCAGTCCCGCATGGGGCCGAACCGGTGGGGGCCGTTCGGGGTACTTCAGCCCATGGCGGACATGGTCAAGCTGATGACCAAAGAGAATATCATCCCGACCGGGGCCGACCGGCCGATCTTCACCCTCGCCCCGATCGTGTTCCTTGTACCCGCGCTCGTCGTGTTTACGATCCTACCCCTGCACGAGAGCAGTTTCCTGGGCAGGCTCAACGTGGGCCTGGTGTTCATCATCGCGATCACATCCGTAAATACGCTCGGTGTCTTCATGGCCGGGTGGTCGTCCCGCAACAAGTACGCCATGTTCGGCGCCATGAGGGCCGTGGCCATGCTGATCAGCTATGAGATCCCGATGGGACTGGCGATAGTGGCCGTAGCACTCGGTGCCGGGACGCTCTCACTGTCCGGGGTCGTGCTCGCCCAGGACATCCCGTTCGCGCTGGTGATGCCTCTGGGCTTCCTGGTCTTTATCGCCGCTGCGTCGGCCGAGATGAGTCGCTCGCCGTTCGACATGATCGAATCTGAATCCGAGTTGGTGGCCGGCTACGCCACCGAGTACGGCGGCATGAAATTCGGCGTCCTGCAGCTCACAGAGTTCATGGCCCCGCTCGTCGTCGCCGCAATTGCGACAACGCTGTTCCTCAGCGGCTGGCGGGGCTGGGGACCGGTGCCCGGCCCCATCTGGTTCGTCGTCAAGGCCTTCGTAATCGTCTTCGCCCTCCTATGGGTGAGGGCGACGTGGCCTAGGCTCAGGGTCGACCAGATCATGGGGTTTGCCTGGAAGGGGCTCTTCCCGCTCGCCATCGTCAACATCTTCGCGATGGCGGTGGAGATACAGGTGCTCAGGGACTCGACCACGGGCGCCCTGAGCACAGGCGACCTTTGGATAATGACCGCCGTCAACTGGGGCATAACCGTCGTGGCCGTGGTCGTCCTCGCCAACATGCTGGGGCAGCGCAAGCTGCGGCGGCCGGAGCCAGTGGCGTCGTCGTTGGCCAACATGTATGCCGACCGAGGGACGGCCGAGTCAGCCACTCAGATGTCTGGAGAGGTGGACTGACGTGTACGGACTGGGAATGGCCAAGGGCCTCGTCGTTACCGCCAAGAACCTCGTTATGCCGTCCAGGCTGATGTCCGTCCAGTACCCGGACAGGAAGGTGGGCCTGCTGGGCCTGGCCAGGGAGGCGGGCATCAACCCCCTGGCACTGCTCGTCAAGAGCCCGGGTAAAGCGATCAGGGCGATGGCCGGGATGGCCAGTGTGCCCGTTCGTCTGCCCCAGCACGCGCGTTTCCGCGGCGAAGAGTTCACTTGGTACGAGCCACGGTGCACCGGCTGTGCCAGCTGTGCCAAGTACTGCCCGCTGGGCATCATCAAGATCGTCACCTCCGAGAGTGGTGAGCAGGTCCAAGAGGGGCAGAAGTACCATCTCGACATCTTCGATATCGATATTGGACGCTGCATGTTCTGCGGCCTCTGCGTCGAGGCCTGCCCTTACGACGCGCTGCACATGGGCAGCGGCTTTGAGGAGGGCACCTACCGCCGTAGCGACCTGGTGATCCACAAAGACAGGCTCGTCAACTCGCCGAAGCGGCCCAGCAACTGGTTCCGGCCACAGCACGCCGCCGCCCGATTCGACCCGCACGAAGGGGATGACGAAGTCGAATGGTCCAAGGCCGGCCGCCACGAGCAGCCTACCTTGAAACACCAGCAAGACAAGTGGGCGAAGCGATGATCTCCAGTCATGGGTCAGCGGTGAATTGTCAAAGCGATGAGGCCTTGGCCGAAGACGCCCTGATGAGCGAAGCGAAGCTGAACGGAACCTACTAGTGCAACTCGGCAGTGGTACAGAGTCCACCATCGTTGTGGACGTCGTCTTCTGGGCGATAGCGGTCTCGTCGATCGTCACTGCCCTGGCGGTGGTAATGCTGAAAGACGTGTTCAGGGCTGCGCTGTTCCTTGTCGTAGCGCTTCTCGGTGTGGCGGGCCTGTTCATCCTTATGCGGGCCGAGTTTCTGGCCGTGGTGCAAGTGCTCATCTACATCGGTGCCATATCCGTGTTAATAATCTTCGCCGTGGTAACCACGAGGGACATCGAGGAGGGGAGTCCATTCAACGTGCTTCGCGTGCCGGTCCTGCTAATAACGGGACTGCTGTTGGCCGGGATCGCCTTCGTCATATACAGCACCGACTGGAGCCTTATTGAAACCGCTACCGTGAGTGGTGACCTCTCGGCGACGTCGGTGGAAGAGATCGGCGTGGTTTTCGAAAACACGGTCCCGTCCATCGCCGGACTGCTGATTACCGACTACGTGCTGGCTTTCGAGGCCGCATCGGTGGTCCTGCTGGCGGCGGTCGTGGGCGCGTTGGCGATATTGAGGAAGCGGTAGATGGGCCTGGAAAGCTTCCTCCTCGTCGGGGCGATCATCTTCTTCATCGGCTTGTTCGGGGCCCTGACCAAGCGCAACACCATTGTCGTGCTGATGTGCATCGAGTTGATGTTCAACGCGGTGAACATCACCGCCGTGGCGATGTCCCGCTACGTGGTCCCGAGGGCCGTCGCCGACGGCACCGGGGGTGCGATTGATGAGGTGGCCCGGCTGGTGCTCACCGGCCAGATCTTCTCGGTGTTCATCATCACAATCGCCGCCGCCGAAGTCGCTCTGGGTCTGGCCATCGTCATCGCGCTGTTCCGCAACCGGGAGACGATCTTCGTGTCCGACGCCAACGAGATGAAACATTAAGAATGTTTACCGACTACCGCAAAACTCCCAACCTGATGACCGCCGAGATGTGGAAGGCGGCGCTGGAGGCCGAGGGCCTGCCCACCAAGATCCTCCCGGAGGGAGACATCCTGGATTGGGGGGAGAGGGTTCCGTTCAGGGTGATGGTGCCAAAAGGCCGAGAGCACGTCGCCGACGAGATTCTGAGGAAGCTGTAGATGATCGGCGAACTCAGCGTCTGGTTCATCTTCCTGCTGCCGCTGGCGTCTTTCCTCGCCATCGGCGTCCTTATTCGCCCGTTGCTCGGGCCGGACTCGCGAATGGCGGGGCGGCTTACGATCCTGACCATAGCCGGGTCGGTGGGGCTATCGATCTGGGCGCTGGCGAGCGTGGCCGACAACCACGGCGCCGTCGAGTTCGAGGCGCACCGCTGGCTCACCGTCGGCAACCTCGATATCAACGTCGGCATCGTGCTCGACGGCCTGACCGCCATCATGCTGATCGTCGTCACCAGCGTCAGCCTGGTCATCCAGGTCTACTCCACGGCCTACATGAAGGGCGACGGCGGCTACGCTCGTTACTTCGCCTACATGTCGCTGTTCACGGCTTCCATGATCGGGCTGGTCATCTCCTCCAACGTCGTGCAGATGTTCGTGTTCTGGGAGCTGGTGGGGGCGTCCTCGTACCTCCTGATCGGCTTCTGGTTCCACAAGCCCTCCGCGGCTGCGGCCGCGAAGAAGGCCTTTATCGTCACCCGCATCGGGGACTTCGGCTTCCTCCTGGCCATCCTCTACCTGTTCTTCAATGCCGACGCCTTCCTGGCCGCCGAGGGAGGGCCCCTGAACCCGTTGGACGTGACCGACATCCACCAGGCCGTCGTCATGGGCGGTGTGCTCACCACCGCTGCCGCGGGCTGGATAGCCGGCGGCATCTTCGCCGGCGCGGTGGGCAAGTCGGGGCAGGTGCCGCTGCATGTGTGGCTGCCGGACGCGATGGAGGGCCCGACCCCGGTCAGCGCCCTTATCCACGCCGCGACTATGGTCGCCGCCGGTGTGTTTTTGGTGGCGCGGTTCTTCCCGGTCTTCGAGTCCTCCGACGAGGTGATGCGCACGGTCGCCATCGTGGGCGGGGTGACCGCGATATTCGCGGCCACTCTCGGGCTAGTGCAAAACGACATCAAGCGGGTCCTAGCGTATTCAACAATCAGCCAGTTGGGCTTCATGATGCTGGCGCTTGGGGTGGGCGCCTACGGGGCGGCGATCTTCCACCTGTTCACGCATGCGTTCTTTAAGGCTCTGTTGTTCCTGGGTGCGGGCAGTGTCAGCCACGCCGCCGGCGGCACGTTCGACATGCGCTACATGGGCGGGCTGCGGCGCAAGATGCCCTGGACCTGGGTGGCCTTCCTCATCGGTGGACTGAGCCTCGCCGGCATCGCTCCCTTGGCCGGGTTCTGGAGCAAGGACGAGATCCTGGGCGCGGCCTGGGCCGCGACCACCTGGGAGTCAAACGTCGTTTTCTGGCTGGGGCTGATCGCGGCGATCATGACGGCCTTCTACATATTCCGGGCCCTGTTCATGACCTTTGAAGGCGAGTACCGGGGCGGCGCTGCAGCCGATCCCAACGCCCCCGATCCTGGGAATGGGTCTCACGGCAGTGCGGAGCCGCACGAGTCGCCGACCAGCATGGTCGGGCCGCTCGTCGTGCTCGCGCTCGCCACGCTTGTGGTCGGCTGGCTGGCGAATCCGCTGACCAACTTCGGCTTCATACCGATGCACTGGTTCTCGGAGTTTCTCGCTATCGGGCCTTTGGAGACCGCCCACGCAGAGGTCGAGAGCTTCAACCGCATCCTGGCGCTCGTGACCAGCGTGCTGGCGGTGGCGGCCATCGGACTGGCCTACCTCATGTACGTGTCCCGGACGATCTCGCCTGACACAGTCGCCGGCTTGGTCAGGAGCGTCTACGTGACCCTGATGCGGAAGTACTACGTCGACGAGTTGTATGAGGACGTGATCACCCGCAAGGCCTTCTACGGCCGTTTCGCCCTAAGCCTGGACTGGCTGGACAAGAACCTCGTCGACGGCATCGTCAGGACTGCCGACCGGGTGGGCCGCAACGTTGGCCGGCCGATGGCGCAGTTACAGACAGGCCAGTTACAGGGATACGGTACGGTCATCTCCGTCGGGGTGCTGGTGATATTGGGCATCTATCTGATCTTCCGTTGATGGCATGAACGACACAACAGGACTACTCACAGCGGTCGTCTTCCTGCCACTGGCTGTGGCTGCGGCCATCGTGTTGCTGGCGAAAAACGACCGGCAGGTGAAGCTCGCTGCCGCGGCCGCGGGCCTGGCCCAGCTGGTGCTCAGCATCTTCGTCTTCGTCAATTACGACCGCGACCTGGGCGGCGTCCAGATGGTCGACCGGATCACCGACTGGATACCCCTCACCTCGTTCAAGGTCGAGTACTTCCTCGGGGTGGACGGGCTCAGTGCTCCCATGGTCCTGCTCACCGGCCTGCTGGGCATGGCGGCGATCTACGCTTCGTGGGGCATCAAGCACCGGGTGAAGGAATACTTCGTCTGGCTGCTGATCTTGCAGACGGCAGTACTGGGCGTCTTCACGGCGCTCGACTTCCTGCTCTTCTTCCTGTTCTGGGAGCTTGAGTTGGTGCCCATGTTCTTCCTCATATCGACGTGGGGGAGTGGGCGCAAAGAGTACTCGGCGATGAAGTTCCTCATCTTCACGTTCCTGGGCAGCGCCTTCATGCTGGTTGGAATCGTCGTGCTCTTCGTATCGACCGGTACGTTCGACATGACCGCCCTGCCGGAGCGCATCGCGGAAGGGGTTCACCTGGCCCTCCCCATTGGGGCGATATTTGGCCTGCTGTTCGTGGGCTTCGCCGTAAAGCTGCCGGTGTGGCCGTTCCACACCTGGTTGCCGGATGCTCACACCGACGCGCCGACGGCGGTCAGCGTGATGCTCGCGGGAGTGCTGCTGAAGATGGGGGGCTACGGCATGATCCGCGTGACGGCGGCGATGATGCCGGAGACGATGGCCGACCTGTCGTGGCTGCTCGCCGGGGCAGGGGTCATCAACGTGCTGTACGGCGCCGTGGTGACGATGCGCCAGACCGACCTCAAGCGCCTGGTGGCCTTCTCCTCAATCAGTCACATGGGCTACGTCTTGATCGGACTGGCGGCGATAGCCGCCGCGTCTTCCGACACCCGTGCCGTGGGTCTGACGGGCGCGTCTATGCAGATGTTCACGCACGGGACGATCACGGGCCTCATGTTCCTCATGGTCGGACTTGTCTACGACCGCGCCCACACCCGCTACATACCGGACTTGGGCGGACTGGCCCACAAGATGCCGCTGATCGCGGTCGGCTTCCTGATCGCCGGCTTCGCCTCTCTTGGCCTGCCCGGCACCAGCGGGTTCGCCGCCGAGATACTGGTGTTCCTGGGCGCGTTCCCGGTATGGGGTTGGCACACGGCTCTCGCCGTCTTCGGCGTGGTGATTACGGCCGGCTACATCTTGTGGATGATCCAGCGCACCATGTTCGGGCCCCGGCTCGAGCGCTGGTCAAAGCTGCCCGACGCGACCCGGCTGGACCTGATTCCTGTCGTGTTGTTGGTTGCCGCGATCTTCGTGTTCGGCATCTACCCGGCCTTCATCTCCGACGTGTTCTCCGTCGGCGTCGAGCCCATCGCGAACAGCGTGCGCTCGGTAGCTGAGGTCATCTCCCGATGACCGGCCACGACATCTATCTGCTCTCGCCCGAGCTTAGCCTGGTTGGGGTGGCGCTGCTGGTGCTGTTCGCCGACTTCGTCCTTAAGGACCGGCGAATCCTCCCGCTGATCGTGTTGCTGGGCCTGGCTGTAACCCTGGCTCTGACCATCAGGCTGTGGGTTGACCTGGACACCGGCGACGCCGCCATGACGGGCGTCTTCGGCACGCTGGTGGTGGACAAGTTCAGCCTGTTCTTCAAGTTCCTGCTGGCTGGAATCATGGTGGTCGTGGCGCTCATGTCTACCGGTTACGTGCGCCGGTTCGACAGCCTGCGGGCGGAGTACTTCGCGCTCATCCTGTTCTCTCTCGCCGGCATGATGCTGCTGGCCTCCACCCTCGAACTGGTGACGATCTACATCGCCCTGGAACTGACGGCGCTGCCGTTGGCCGCTCTGATCGCACTCGCCGGCAGCAACCGGTCGTCAGAGGCGGGGATAAAGTTCCTCATACTCAGCGCCATAAGCTCGGCGCTGCTCCTGTACGGCATGGTGTGGATCTACGGTTTTACGGGCAGCACCGATCTTGGTGAAATAGCCAGAGGCATCCTTGGCGCGAAGGACGTCACCGAGCCACTCGGCGGCTATGCCATCTTGCTCGGGGTGGTGCTGGTGATCGCCGGTTTCGGCTTCAAGATCTCCACCGTGCCCTTCCAGATGTGGGTGCCGGACGTCTACGAGGGTGCGCCGACACCGGTCACGGCGTTTCTCTCGGTAGCGAGCAAGGCCGCCGGATTCGCCGTCATTTTGCGGGTCTTCTACGTTGCATTCCCCGATTCGGCGTTGAGCATTGAGTGGAGCGCCATCTTTGCGGTGCTGGCCATCATGTCCATGACCCTGGGCAACTTCGTCGCCATCGCGCAGAAGGGCATGAAGAGGCTGCTGGCGTACTCAACCATCGCCCACGCGGGCTACATCATGGTCGGCCTGGCGGCGATCGCGGCCAGGGATCCGGGCAGTGGCGCGGCGGACGGCCCGACCGGAGTCCTTTTCTACCTCGCCGGTTACGCCGCCACCAACCTAGCCGCGTTTGCCGCGGTAATCGCCATCTCCAACCGCGTCGGCAGTGACCGGATCACGGACTTCGCCGGCATGGGCAGGCGCTCGCCGTGGCTGGCGGCGGGGCTGGCGTTCGCCCTCATATCGCTAACCGGAGTACCGCCGACGGTCGGGTTCATGGTGAAACTGAACATCTTCAGCGCGGCGGCCAGCAGCGGCCTGTCCTGGCTCGTGTTGGCCGGAACGCTCAGTTCCGTGGTATCGGCCTACTACTACATGCGGGTCGTAAAGGTTATGTACCTATCCGAGCCCGTGGGCGAGCGGCGGGTGACTGTCGACAGACCGCTACAAATGGCCCTCGGGGTGAGCACGGCGGCACTGCTGTTCTTCGGCATTTATCCGACTCCCCTAATCCGCATGGCCACGACGGCCGCCGAGGTATTGAGCGTTGTCCCTGTAAACTAGCCTGATGGGTGTGAACGTGGCCGTCGGCCACGTGCGACTCGCCGGACCTCTCATGACCAGCCAGAAATCCCTCATCGGGTTCGTCTACAACGGACAGATACCCTGGGCTTCGGACCTCGTCTCCTCGCTCATCGACTCGCTTGGCTTGGCCGACAGGGCTTGGTCCAGCGCGGCCGACAGCGTGACCGAACGAGAGAGTGAGCTTTCCTGCACGGAGACCGTAGTGACCGCGGGCGGCGACGGCACAATTCTCAGGACTGTCAGGGTGACGGCTCCTCGCGACTTGCCCATCCTGAGCATCAACCTGGGCAAGGTCGGGTTCATGTCGGAGTTGGAGGTCGACTTCGCCGAGGCCGGCATCGCCAGTTACCTAGATGGAAGTGCGGACTCTGCGTGGATTGACTACCGGATGATGGTCAGGGTGAGCGTGAGGCTCGCGTCTGGAGATCCGGCCCCCGATGCGGACGCTCTTAACGAAGTGGTGTTGAGCAGAGGCCAGAGCGCCAAGCTGCTCAATGTCGAGGCCGGGGTGGACGGCGCCGAACTGACCACATACCGGGCCGACGGGGTGCTGGTATCGACCGCCACAGGCAGCACCGGATATGCGATGGCAGCCGCCGGTCCAGTGATCAATCCCCGGTCCGAGGACATGCTGCTGCTGCCCGTGGCTCCCCACATGTGTCTGGACACTGGCTTGGTGCTACCGGGGGACACGGTGGTGGACTTGAGGGTGGTGAACGAGGCCGACACCCTGCTCAGCGTCGACGGCTTTCCCGTCGCCCACCTGAATCCGGACGACATGGTGACGGTCGGCCGTAGCCCCTACCGAGCCAGCTTCGTCAGGCTGCGCCCGCCGGGCGATTTCTACGCCACTCTCACCCGCCGTCTGGGGATAGTGGATCGAGCTTGATGGCCAAAGCTATGAACGCTCGCGCAAAGAAGCCCCAAGAGCGAACGGAGTGAGCGGAGAACTCGGGCCTGAGCAAGTCGGCTCTCGGGAGGTTGTTTTCGAGGGCAAGATCATGACAGTCCGGGTCGACCGGGTGCGCCTGCCCAACGGCTCCGAGACCACGCGAGAGGTTGTCGAGCACGCCGATGCTGTCACCATCGTTCCAGTTGACGAAGACGGCAACGTGGTGTTGGTGCGGCAGTACCGGCACGCGCTGGGAGTGTCCCTGCTGGAACTGCCAGCAGGCGCGATAGACGAGGGCGAGGAGCCGGCTGTGGCGGCGCAGCGCGAGTTACGCGAAGAGACCGGCCTGGCCGCGGGGCGACTGGTGCTGCTGGGAGGCTTCTACTCTGCCCCCGGCTTCCTTACCGAGTACCTGCATTTGTTCCTTGGTACGGAACTGACACCGTCGCCGCTAGAGCCCGACTCCGACGAGTTCGTCGAGGTGGTCAGAATCCCCGTTGCCGAGCTACAAGCGATGATCGCCCGAGGGGACGTGCTGGACTCCAAGACCATGGCCGGGGTGGCCATGGCGCTCGGGGCGGACGGCGTTCCCGGCGCCGCAGATTAGCGACCGGCGCTCATGCGCCGGGCCCTCTGGGAGACTAACCCTGGGATAACTCGGCTAGGACGGCAGACGTGCGTTCCCAGGACTCGCCCTCGCCCCCGAGTACGGTGACGACCAACTCGGCCGCCCCCCACTGAAACAGCTCGTCCAGTCGGCGCTGTACGGTGTCGGCGTTCCCCCAGATCATGACCGCGTTTGCCAGGTCATCGGTCCAACCGGTCTGGTCCGAGTTCGGGAAGCCCGCCAGATCGAACATGCGGGAGTAGTTCGGCGTGTAGGGGAAGTACTTCAGGCTGACTCTCAGGGCCGCCTGCGCCGTCGCCTCGTCGTCCGTGACGCACACCGGCACGTGCACAAGCATCTCCGGTGTTGGCCTACCCGCCGCCTCCGCGCCCTTCTTGAGTGCGGGCATGCCCACGTCCCTGACGTAGTCGAGCGGGCACACCCAGGTCATGGCGCCGTCCGCCACCCTGCCGCAAAGCTCGAATGAGCGCTGCCTGAGCGCGGACGCGATAACGGGTACGTCGATCCCATCCGACATCTTGAAGCGGGCGGTGTAGTACTGTCCTTCGTAATCCACCTTGCCCTCCTGCAAGAGGTCTTTGAGGATCTCAATGTACTCCTCCAGAAATCCCAGAGGTTTGTCGTATGGCAGGCCGAAATCGTGGTCCATCGAGCCTTTGTGCGCTGGACCGACGCCGAGGGCGAGCCTGCCCGGGGCCAGTTCCCATACCACGCTGGCCTGCTCCGCCAGTGTTATGGGGTGGCGGGACATGCTTCGGACGATCGACGTGCCCAGCCTGATGCGTTCGGTCTTCATGGCCGCCGCCGCGTAGATGGTCATGACGTCGTGCCCGGCAATCGAGATCATCCAGACCGCCGCCACCCCCGCCTTCTCCGCTCGCTGGATGGTGGAAATGGTCTCCTCGGTAGTGCCGTCCTCTACGACAACTCCAATGGTGCGCTCGGTCATCTATTCGCCTCCTCATTTGCGCAGCCCATCGTAACCGTTATGGTGCCGCCGCGCTCCTATCGTCGCCGTCGAGCGGTGACCGTGCTATCTTGAGGTCATGGAAGGCCTGACAGTTCATGAGCGGCCACAGCATGAGGCGCGTTACCTTGTGGCGGCATTCGCCGGGTGGCCCGACGCGGCACAGGTTTCAACCAGTGCGGTTAAATTCCTGTCCCGTCTAACGGGGGCGAAAGACTTTGCCGAGATCGACCCCGAGCCATACCACGTCCTGACAGAGGTGCGTCCCCACACATCCGTGGACGCCGCAGGTCGGAGAGACATCACCTGGCCCGAAAACGGGTTTTCCTACTCCGACCCGGAGCGACGGGAGCCGCACCTCCTGCTGTTCGCCGGGACCGAGCCCAACCTGCGCTGGAGGTCCTACATCGATATCCTGCTATCCGAGGCGGACCGGCTGGGGGTGGAAACGGTGGTGACCCTGGGTGCGCTCATGGACGCCGTGCCCCATTCCAGGGAGGCCCGCATCACCGGGGTCTCGACAGACCCCATGTACTTAGATACTCTCGGGAATCTGGGGATATTGGAATCGGATTACGAGGGTCCGGCCGGAATCCACACGGCGTTGATGGACGCCTGCCAGAAGAGAGATATTCCCTACCTCAGTCTGTGGGCGCACTCCCCCCATTACGTCACGACGTCGCCCAATCCGAAGGCGACGCACGGACTGCTCTCCGCGCTGCGAGACGTTTTGGACCCTACCATGCTCATGGACGACGAGCTAAGCGAGTTGCGCGAGGCCGGAGAGGTATGGCAGCGTGAGGTGGCGCGTGCCATCTCGGCGGAGGAGGATATGGTCCAGTACGTCAGGATGCTGGAGCGGCGTTACGACTCGGAGGTTCCGTCTGGGCGGCAGGGTGGGCCGATGCCCAGCTCGGAGGCCATGGTCGCCGAGCTGGAGCAGTTCCTGAAGGCCGAGCGCACCCAAGAAGAATAGGCAGGTGATTTACGGATCCTGCCCAGCGTTCAGTCGTTGACCCGGCGTGAGCCAACCCGTAGCCAACGCGATCGACCAAACCCCACGTGGGTTGGTCTATGATGGCACGCAGTACCTTACGCAGCCTTGCTCGGAACCGCCAGAAAGTAGTAGGGGATGTGCCAGACGTCGTTCGCTCGGCCCCTGGTCACCCGCCCGATCTCGACGATGGCCTTGCGGCCACGAACCTCTCGGACGACGCCCCGGGAGCCATACCTGGGACCACCGTTGATCCTGCCGAGGTACAGCACCTCCTGTCCGGGCGCCACGTTGGCCGGGCCGATGTCTGCGTAGGCCTGGTCCGGCATACCTGGCATCTCCAACTGGCTGATGGGACTTGCTGTAGTCATGCCGATCTCCTAATCACCCTCTAGAACAAGTTTAGAACAGAACACACGTTCGCGTCAAGAGTCGCAACGCGGCTTTACAGGTGTTAGTCGCCCTGGCAACCGATGCGAGACTTGTTGTAGGTCACTCACGGCTCCCTGTAGCATGACCGGCATGGAGTTGCAGCAGATCTCAACACCGGGACGGCTGGCCGGCAAAGTCGCGTTGATCACCGGTACCGCGCGGGGACAGGGCGCCGTCGAGGCGGCGATGTTCGCGGCCGAGGGGGCGCGGGTAGTGGCCTGCGACGTGCTGGCGAAGGACGGCCGAGCGGTCGTCGACCGCATCAACCGTGAGCATGGGGACGGGACGGCCGTCTTCTGCTCGCTGGATGTCGCCCACGAGGACGACTGGGTGCGGGCGATGGGTGTGGTGGTGTCGCACTTCGGTTCGCTCGACATCCTCGTCAACAATGCTGGAGCACTGTCGCCTGAGGCCATCCTCGAGACCACGCTGGAAACCTGGGACCGGATGATGGCAGTGAACGGCGCCGGACCGTTTCTCGGCATCAAGCACGCCGTGCCGGTAATGAGGCAGGTCGGCGGTGGCTCAATTGTGAATGTCGCGTCGATCTCGGCGATGACCGCCGGCAAGCTCTGCGCCGCGTATCACGCATCCAAGGGTGCGATCCGTAGCCTGGCCCGATCGGCCGCGGTCCAACTCACCGCTGACGGCATCAGGGTGAACACGGTGTTTCCTGGCCCGGTGGACACGCCCATGCTGCACGAGACCTATCGACCGTCGCACCTGTCACGCTTCGATACCGAGCATCCGATGGGGCGAATGGCGAGGCCCGAAGAAATAGCTTACGGCGTGCTGTTTCTCGCCTCTGACGAGTCTTCGTACATGACCGGGTCCGAACTGGTCATAGACGGGGGATGGACGGCCCAATAGGGATTCAAACCTCGCCGCTCGTTGGGCGTCGGCCGTCGGACTAGCAACCTTCGCTGGTGAATAGTTAAATGGATCCAGATCAAGCCGGAGAGCAATTAGATGAAACTTGAAGGAAAAGTGGCCGTCATCAGCGGCGCGGCGGGCGCCATGGGGGCCGTTGAGGCGAGACTGTTCGCTGCCGAGGGCGCGAGTGTCGTACTCGGTGATATCGACGAGGAAGAGGGCGAAACGGTTGCCAGTGAAATCGAGGCGTCCGGTGGCCAAGCCCTATTCAATCGGCTGAACGTCACGCGGGAAGGCGACTGGGTCGAAACCGTCGCTACGGCGGAGGAGAGGTTCGGCCCCGTCGACGTACTGGTCAACAACGCGGGCGTATACAGGACCTCGGTTATCGAGCAGACCACCGTCGCCGAGTGGGACGACATCATGGCTATCAACGCCCGGGGCGTCTTCCTCGGCACCAAGACCGTCATCCCGTCTTTGCGACGCGCGGGCGGCGGCTCCATCGTTAACATCTCAAGCACCGCCGGGCTTGTCGGCAACGCCCTCGAGGGTGCCTACACCGCGTCGAAGGGGGCGGTTCGCCTGTTCACCAAGGCCTCGGCGATGCACTATGCCGCAGAGGGAATCCGGGTCAACTCGGTGCACCCCGGCGTCATCGACACCAGGATGGTCGACCACATCATGAGGGACCCGGAGCTGGGCCCGATGGTGATGTCGAGGATCCCCATGGGCAGAATGGGGACGGCCGAAGAGGTGGCGAGAATGGTGCTGTTCTTGGCCTCAGACGAATCGTCCTACACCACCGGCTCCGAGTTGATCGTCGACGGAGGCTACTCCGCCCAGTGACCTTTCATTCCAGGTGCTCGGCTAGGTACCCGGCATCAATTGTCCGTCGTTGTCGCATACCTTGGGACGCCGCATGAGGCTGCTCGACAAAGTCGCGGTGGTGACCGGCGGCGGTGGTGATATCGGCGCGGCGCAGGCAAGGCTCTTCGCCGTCGAGAGAGCACGCGTGGTGGTCGCGGACGTGGCCGAAGAGTCTAGTCGCCGGGTAGCGTCGGAGATCGCCGCAGAGGGCGGCTCGGCCCTCTGCGTGCGCCTCGATGTGTCTGAGGAGGCGGACTGGGATGCGGCCGTCCGGGCGTCAATCGACCGCTTCGGCGGCATCGACGTGCTGGTAAACAACGCCGGCATCTACCAGACTGAGCCGATAGAACAGACCGACCTCGCCGATTGGGATCGGGTGATGGCGGTCAACATCAGAGGCGCGTTTCTCGGGACCAGGGCCATCATCCCCTTGATGCGTGACAGAGGTGGAGGATCGATCGTCAACGTGGCATCGACCACCGCGCTCGTGGGCAGTCGCAGGAGCAGCGCCTACGGCGCCTCCAAGGCCGCGCTCCTATCGCTGAGCCGGCACACGGCGATACAACACGCGGCGGATGGCATCCGGGCGAACACGCTGGTGCCGGGGCCGGTGGAGACGGAGATGATCGCCGAAAACCTAGCCACCGACGAGGGCAGGGCGGCCTCAATAGCGAGAGTCCCGCTGGACAGGCTGGCCGCCCCGGCCGAGATCGCCTACGCGGCCCTGTACCTGGCCTCCGATGCCTCGTCCTACGTAACCGGCTCCCACCTAGTCGTGGACGGCGGCCTGACCGCTCAGTGAGGCGGCGGAAGTAGACGAACTCACCCTCCTCGCTGAACGTGTGGGAAGGAAACCGGGTTTCAGAAGATGGCGATCGGGTTCACCGGGCAGCCGGTGCCGCCGACTATGCGCAAAGGCCCCATGCTCAGCATGAACTCCCACCGGTTGCGGACCGAGCACTCGGCGGCCAGTTCCTCAAGATTTGCGTTGTCCAGTACCCATACGCCCATGTGGATCAGGCCCACCTGGTGAATAGGGTTGGTCACCTTCGGGTAGGGCGCCGGTAGCATGTCGTTGGAGGTGTCGGTGCCCAGCACGGCGATGTCGCGCTCCCGCATCAGTGGTAGGCAGGCGGCCTGGCAGGCGGTGGAGCCGTCTACAGCCGGATTGAAGGGGCCCTCCGTTCGTGTGCGCTTGAGTTGGCCCGTCCGGATAAGCAGGATGTCGCCGGGCTTGATCTCGAAGCCGCACCGCTCCTCGGCAACGAGAATATCCTCCGGCATGACCGCCTCGTGGCGGTCCAGCCAGTCCACGCCTCGCACCAAGGGCACGTCTACCAGCACACCCCGGCCGACGATGCCGTCGCGCGCGTTTTCGACGGAACAGATCGTGGCGCCATGGTTCGTTGAGACCAGGGAAGAGGGTCGTCCGTTGTACATCTGCCCGTTCCAAAAGAAGTGGGCGGTCGAGTCTAGATGGGTGATGTGGTAACCGTGATAGACCATGGAGACGTACTCTAGGGCCGCCTGGGTTTTAAAGTCGGTGTGCTTTTCGTGGTGGCCCCAACCCTCACCGCTCTCCAGCATCAACCGTACGGTGGGCCGATAAACCTCGGCATCGTCGTTGGTGTCGAGCGGCCGGGAGCAGGTCACCGAGACGCCCTCTTGCACCAGGACGGTCGCGTTGCGGACCTTCTCCGGGGTGATCAGATTGAGGGCGCCCATCTCATCGTCCGGGCCCCAGCGGCCCCAGTTGCTCAGGCTGTCCATCCAGCCCAGGATTTCGTCCTCAGTGGGTACGATATTGCGTTCGGTCATCGTCTGCTCCTCGGTGGCTGGTCGTCATCCGGCGACCGAACGGTAGTTTAGCGGAACTGTCCGACAAGCAAGAAAAATGCTACCAAGTTCACCAGATGACATCAGATCAAGCTACTATGAATTGTTATGGCCAATAATTCGTATTCAAAGGTGTAAAGCGACTGTGTTATCGTAAATCATATTAAAAGACAGATATCTGACAGACGGAAGTAACGATCCTCGTCGATCATCGTCAGTAGACGTACGGTCCTGCCGTCCTCTGTCACTACGGCCACGAAGTCATACGCTCGTACGTGGTTCGGTCTCTGTGGCCTCAGACGCACGCACGACCCATCGTTGAGCCACAGCCTCGCTCTCTTGGGCTGCTTATCGGGCACCTTCAGCCATTCCCGTCGCCAGATTCTCTCCAAACGCTTGTGGTTCACTGATCAGCCCCTTACCCGCAGCAGGGCTATGATCCTGCGGTAGCCGTACCTGCTGAATAGGCTGGCAAGTTTGATGATGTCACGTGTCAATGCCTGCTCGTCTTCATCCGACATCGGCTCGTAGCGCTATGTTGACCGTGGCCAACCAAGCACTTTGCAGGCTCGGCGCTCCGACACGCCGAGTACCTCGGTGACGTGCTCTGTGCATCTGCGACGACGGGTCGGGCTCAGAAGTTTCCCTCCGCTGCCTCCCGCAGGATCTGGTTGTCGAGCGTCAGGTCCGCTACTGCTCTCTTGAGACGACCGTTATCCGCTTCGAGCTGCTAGAGTCGCTTGACCTGGTCGATCTTCAGACCGCCTTAGGTGTTGCGCCAGCGGTAGAAGGTCTGCTCGGTTACCCCAATCTGCCTGCAGCCCTCGGCCACCATGGAGTCGGATGAGATGGCCACCTTGGCCTCCCTGAGCTTGTTGATGACCTGCCCCGGAGTGGTTCTCTTCCTTGGCATCTCTCCCCATTTTCTTCAGGTTCAGGACTAACTTTAGTTCTGGACCAGGTTTTGGAAGGCAGGTCACTAGAACGAGTGGTGCCGCAGGGCACTTTCAAGCGATCGGCGATGCCTGTAGAGGATGACGAATTGGTCCTAGAGTTGCGCTTATTTGGCTCGGAAGCTGGAGGACCAAGCAACACACTTGGCCTGTCACCCGAAACGTCTTGCCGTCGAAAGTCCACCGGAAGGTCGGTCGTGAGACTTTGCCACCCCTTGAACTAGACGATTAGTCGAGTAAGTTTACGGTGTCCTAGCCTTGCTAAAGCTCGCCGGTCGGTGGCACGCACACCGGCCGCCGCGACCGGTAGAAGCGGTAGAAGACGTACGCGGCGACGGCTGCGATCAGCGCCCCGCCGACCGCACCGGTGATCCATTCCAGGTTATCTTTGACGAAGGCTTCAATCTCCTCGCCAAAAGCCATGATCAGGGCGCCGATGAGCAGGAACCTCGCGCCCCGGCCGATGAGCGAAGCGATGAGGAACATCTTGCGGTCGAACCCGAGAATCCCCGCCAGTATGGCGAAGACCTTATACGGGATCGGAGTGAAGGCGGCGACGAGCACCGCCCAGACGCCGTAGCGGTTGAACATCGCCTCCGTATGGACGATGTATTTTTCCGAGAACAGGCGGTCGGCGATCGGTCTGCCGATGTGTCTGCCAAGCCAGTGGCCGACGAAGGCTCCCATCACCGACATGGCGATGACCAGCAGCGCCAGCCAGATGGCATTGTGCGGCTGCGGCACCGCTATGGCTATGAGCAGTGCGTCGGGCGGTATGGGGTTGAATATTGACTCGGTGAAGGTCGACAGGGCGAGGATGCCGACGGCCCACCCGCTGTCGGCGAAATCTAGCAGCCACTCAGAGAGGTCGGTTAGCCAGCCCAATTGGTCAGTCGCGCTCGATCATTATCTCGACGTCGACCGTCTGGCCCTCGATCGTAGCCTGCGCCACCCGGGTCTCTAGGCGCGGTAGCTCGGTCTCGCGCAGGGCCGGCGATGGCGCTCCGTCGGAGGCTTGCAGGGCCCGAACCACCTCCTCCGGCGCGTGCGACAGCAGTTCCGGATCGAGTGAGTAGAGGATGGCCTCCTGCTCCAGCAGGGCGGAGTTCGCCTGTGCCATGGTGACTTGCTTGAACGCGATCGTATCGCCCGGTCGCGCTTGAGCCAGTCGACCCAGGTCGGTAGATATCACGGTGGCTATCTTGGCGTAGCCACCGGTCGGTCCCCGGTCCGCCATCAAGATGATGGGCATCCCGTCCGCGGGAACCTGGATGGCCCCGGCGGGACTGCCGTCGGAGATGATGTCGGCACCCGTCTCATGCAGCAGGTGTGGTCCTTCCAGCCGGTAGCCAACCCGGTCGGAGTCGTTGGAGACCGAGTAGCGGGAGTCGAACAGCGTCTCCAGTGCGCCCGGTTTAAAGGCACTCGTCTGGGGACCGAGCGTAGCCCTGATGACGTGGGAATGACCATAGTGCACCGGCTCTAGGTCTTCCGGCAACCCGCGCTCGTCGTGCCTGTGGCTCGGGTCGGAGGGCAGCACGCTCAGCAGGTCGCCGCTTTTAAGCGCCCGACCCCTGAGGCCTCCGATGTGGCTGGTTATGTAGGTCGAGCGGCTGCCCATGACCAGGGGAACGTCGATGCCCCCGTCGATCGCCAGGTACGCGCGCATTCCGTCGATCATGCCGTCGGAGGTGAGCACCGAGCCCTTCGCCACGTGCATGGCCTCCCAACGGTGGACGCGCTCGCCGTCTATGCCGAAGGCCAGATCGGCGCCCGTGATGGCGATGAGAGTGTCGGCGAGAAAGCGGATGTGCGGGCCCACCACCGTCATTTCCAGGCAGGCGGAGTCTTGGTCGTTGCCCACCAGCACATTGGCCGCACGCAGCGAGAAAGAGTCCATCGCCCCCGATACTGGCACGCCGAAGCGCTGATAGCCGTAGCGGCCGGTGTCCTGCACCGTCGTCAGTAGCCCAGGCTCCAGTACCTCAATTGTCTGGTGGCTCAACGCAGGCCCCGTATCATGCGCCCTCAGAGCCCGGCGAGATCACAGGCTCGGTCCGGGGTCGGTAGTCGCCGCTGGTTATGGCGGCTTGGATATCGATGTATTCGGCCTTTGACCCGATTGCCGAGAACCGTATGTAGTCCCCGGCCACGACGAGAGAAGGAGGTATTCGGCCGGACTCAAAAAGCCGGACGGGCGTGCGGCCGATCAGCCGCCATCCTCCCGGGCTGGCCGACGGATAGACGCCGGTCTGGGACTCGGCGATGCCCACGGACCCGGCGGGAATGCGCACCCGGGGCGTGTCGAGACGCGGGGTCGCCAGCTTTTTCGAAAGACCCCCCAGGTACGGAAAGCCGGGCGTGAAGCCGATCATGTAGACCCGGTAGTCGACCCCGCTGTGCAGGTCCACCACCTCTCCCGCACTGACACCGGCATTTTCGGCTACGTAGTCCAAATCGGGGCCATGCCTGCCCCCGTAAAACGTGGGCAGGGTGACGACTTTGGGAATGTCCATCCGGGCCGAATTCAGATCGAGATCCGCTTGCTTGACGATCTCGACCAGGGAATCGTGATCGATGCGGGTCGGGTCGTATGCGATCAACAGCGAACGATAGGAGGGGACGAGGTCCGAGATGCCGGGGACATCCATGCCTTCGACCGTGAGCATCAGGCTGCGGACGCGGTCGTTTGTATGGTGGTCGATAGAATCGCCCACTTCGACGACCAGTGCCCGGTCGCCGGCCTCGAAAAAGCGGGGAGTCTCGTGCATTGGGGACTAGACTAGTTCTTTCAGCGGCACGATCTCGACACCGGCAGTCTCCAGTGCGCTCCGAACCTGGCGGGCCATCTCGACCGCGCCTGGCGTGTCGCCGTGCAGGCAGATGCTGTCCGCCCGCACTTCCACCTGCGTGCCGTCGACCGCCTCAACGACTCCGTCGGCTGCCATTTGTAGGCTGCGTTCCGCGATCAGCTTGGGGTCGTGCAGGACGGCGCCCGGCTGGGAACGAGGTGCCAGAGTCCCATCGGACATGAGCGCGCGGTCGGCGAAAACCTCGTGGGCCACGCGAAGGCCCATCTCCTCTGCTATCTCCACCCAGCGAGAGCCGGACAGCGCGATCAGTATCAGGTCGGAGTCAACCTCCAGAATCGCTTCGCATAGGGCGCGGGCCAAGTGTTCGTCATTAACCGCCATGCTGTACATGGCGCCGTGCGGTTTGACGTGCTGTAGCTTTTTGTCCTTGGTAAAGGCGGTGAGGGCCCCTATCTGGTAGACGACGTCGTCCCGTGCCTCCTGCGGATCGACCTGCATGTTCCTCCTGCCGAAGCCGCGCAGGTCGGGAAACGCCGGATGTGCGCCGATGCCCACGCCGTGTCGCTCCGCCAGCTCGACGGTGTGTCGCATCCAACCGGGGTCTCCGGCGTGGAAACCGCAGGCGATGTTCGCTGAGCTGATGCAGCTGATGACCTCCTCGTCGAGGCCCATCTTGTACGAACCGAAGCTCTCGCCAATGTCGGAGTTGAAGTCTATTCGTTTGTGCCGGGCGCTGATGACGCTCATAAGTCCTCCGAGGGAGTCTGATTATATGCCCCGAACCCCGGTGATACCAGCCGCAAGCCTCAGTTGCGGTGATGGGAGGTGTGCCGTGCTCGGTGGCTGACAGGAAGACCGTAGTGTAGAATCACGATCGCCGCGCGCCGCTGTCCGGGCAGGTTTGGAGACGGACCTGCACACCGTCAACTCGGGAGCCGCGCGAGTCGCCCGAATCGTGGAATCTCCACCTCTCGCAGCGGAGTCACGCCATCGAAGAGACGTCTTTACAAGAGGCTGCGACAACCACCGCCATCGGCGCGGGGACCGCTTTCGCGCTGCTCACGGCACTCCTGATAATCCTGTTGATTATGGGATTCTTGGTGGCTCGGATACAGCGCTGGCAGGCGAAGCGCGCAGCTAGGGCCGAATTGGCCTTGGAGTCCGAGGACGCCATGCGGAATCGCCGCGCATTGGCAGCGGTCGTGGCCGTCGGTGTGCTTAGATCCGGCTGGGAGGTGGACGAGCAGTCCGGCGTCCCAGAACCCGGCATTCAAGAGCCCGATAGTGGTGGCACGGACACCGAGGAGACGACGGCTTGACCGAGCTAATCGACTTCCTCAAGTCGTCCGGATTCTACAACCTGGGATGGCAGAACATCGTCATGCTGGCCATCGGGCTCGGTTTGATGTACCTCGCTATCCGCAGGAAGTGGGAGCCCTACGAGCTATTGCCCATCGGGCTGGGCATCGTCATCGTCAATCTCCCGCTTACTGGTATCGCCATTACACCGACCGATGGCACCGGCGTGCAGGACGCGGGCGTCCTAGGAGTCATCTTCCACTTCGGCCTTTCGTTCTGGAACATCCTGCCGCCTATCATCTTCATCGGTATCGGCGCCCTGACCGACTTCAGCCCGCTCATCGCCAACCCCAAGACTCTGCTGTTGGGGGCGGCGGCGCAGGTGGGCATCTTCGTCGCGTTTTGGGGGGCGCTGGGGGTCACCGAGCTCGATCCCGGTCGCTTCGGACTCGGCGAGGCCGCCTCCATCGGCATCATCGGCGGCGCGGACGGGCCGACGACGATCTTCTTATCGGCCAAGCTGGCTCCCGAGATACTGGGGATAACGGCGGTCATCGCGTACACCTACATGGCGGCCGTGCCGTTTATACAGCCTCCCATCATGAAGCTGTTGACGACGAAGAAAGAGCGCCAGATCGTGATGAAGCCCACCCGCGAGGTCTCCAAAGCGGAAAAACTCATCTTCCCCATCCTGTTGATGATAATCATCTTGCTGGTCGTCCCTAGGGCCGCGCCGCTGGTGGCCATGCTGGTGGCCGGCAACCTGTTCCGTGAGAGCGGAGTGGTGCCTCGCCTCACCGAGTCGGCCTCCAACGAACTGCTCAACATCGCGACCATATTCCTCATGTTGACCGTCGGCACACAGCTAAAAGCCGACTTGGTGTTTACTCTGGACACACTGTTGATACTGGGTCTGGGACTGGTCGCCTTCGCCTGTGGGACGATGGGTGGCATACTATTCGCCAAGGCGATGAACCTGTTTTCCAGAGATAAGATCAACCCATTAATTGGATCGGCAGGCGTGTCGGCGGTACCGATGGCGGCTCGCATCTCCCACCACATGGGTCAGCAGGAAAACCCCAACAACTTCCTGCTGCACCACGCCCTCGGGCCCAACGTGGCCGGCGTCATCGGCTCAGCCGTGGTCGCGGGCGTATTCATCAGCCTAATCCGATAGTGACACTCTAGGAACATGGGCACTAGGCTGAGGATCAAGATCGGGGACACCTGGCACGACGTCGAGGTGCTCGACCCTGAATCCGACCCCATCGAGGTCGTCGTCGACGGAGAGCCGGTCCAGGTGGCGTTTCCCACCTCTGGCAAGGAAGTAACCGGCTCCGCCCCGGCAATGCCAGCGCCCTCCGCACAGACCGTTGAGGCAAAGCCGGGGCTCGAACCTGCGCCCTCAGCGTCCGCCGCAGCGGCAAAGTCGGAGCCCCCGGTGGTTCCCGAGGCGCCCGGCCCGGCCCCATCCGCCAGCCCCGTCAAGGTGTTTTCTTCTCCCATGCCCGGCGTCATCATCTCGGTGGCAGTCAATCAGGGCGACCAGGTCGTGCCCGGCGACGAGGTCTGCGTGTTGGAAGCGATGAAGATGCAGCAGACCCTGCGGGCCGAGTGGGCGGGCGTAGTGCACGAGGTGCACGTCCAGACCGGCCAGCAAATGCAGGGCGGCGACCCCATAGTCACCTTGGAATAGGCCACCATCCCGACTCTACCGCCGGGCCTCCAAGCGCCGACTCAGAGAACTTAGAGGGGGTAATACATTGCTGGAAGAGCTTGGACTTGACGGCAGTGTCGCGCTGGTGACCGGTGGTGGCAGGGGCATCGGCCGCGCCATCGCGCTGACCCTCGCCGAGGCGGGAGCCGATGTCGGCGTGGCCGCGCGCACGGTGTCCGAGATAGACACGGTGGCAGCGGAGATTCGGGCGCTGGGCCGCCGGTCCGTGGCGGTGCCTACCGACGTCGCCGTTTCCTCCCAGATAGACGCGATGGTCGCGGTCACCGAGCGGGAGTTGGGGCCGATCGATGTTCTAGTCAACAACGCCGGCGCTCACATAAACGTCCCGATAGTGCCGATTCCCGGCCGCCCCGTCGGCCCGCCGCGCACGGCCAGGGTCGCCGATCACCCGCTCACCAACTCTGAGTGGGATGTTGTATTCGAAACTAATCTCAGCGCCGTTATGTACGGCTGCCGGGCGGTGGCGCCGGGCATGTTGGAGCGTGGTTACGGCAAGATCATAAACATCTCATCCAACAACGCACACCAGGCGTTCGAGTACGAGGTCGCCTACAACTCGTCTAAGGCGGCCCTGAACATGCTCACACGAGTCCTGGCTTTGGAGTGGGCGCCGCACGGCATCCGAGTCAACGCCATCGGTCCGGGCGAGTTCGAGACGCGGATGAACGACCTCGGCGGAGACGACCCGGTCGAGCGGGCACGCATGATGGCCCTCGTGCCCATGGGCGTTCCCGGCGACCTGCGCGATCTCGGTCTGCTCGCCGTGTACCTGGCCAGCCCGGCCTCAGACTACATGACCGGTCAGATCGTCTACCTTGACGGCGGCCAGACCGCCAAGTAGTCATCGCGTGGCGGCGGCTCTAGCCGACCCGGTGACAGATGGTGACCCTCGCCTATGCCTCCTGGCTGCCCTATGCCCCCTGACGGGGAGTGGGGACGGTCGTCAACTCCACCGGCAGTTGTTGGCCGCCCTCGTAGACGATCTTGCGCACCGGGTAGTTGATCTCGATGCCCTCCTCTTTGAAGCGGGCGTGGATCGCCTTAATTAGCTCGCTGGTCAGCCTAAAACTGGCGATGCGGTCACTGGCGCGGGCGAATATATAAAAGTCGATGTTCGAGTCTCCGAACGTCTTGAAGTTGACGATCGGGTCGAAGTCGACGGCATGGGCGCTCTCCCCAACGACCTTGCGAGAGACCTCCAGTGCCACCCGATGGACTTGCTGAAGGTCACTGTCGTAGCTGACCCCGCAGTTCACCAGCACGCTGACGGCAGTGTTGGGCGTCTGGTAGTTGGTGAAGATGGTGTCGGCCAGGACCGCGTTGGGAATAATGACCAGGTTGTTGTAGATGGTCTGTATTTTGGTGCTGCGCCAGCCCACGTCGGTCACGTACCCGGCGGGACCTCCGGTCAACTCGATATAGTCGCCCACGCTCATCGCCCCGTCCGACATGACGTAGGTGCCGGCGAAGAAGTTGCTCAGGGTGGGCTGCAGCGCCAGCGCCACCGCCAAACCCGTGATGCCGAGACCGCCGAGCAGCGGGCTGATGGAGACGCCGAGGGCGTCCAGGGCTATCAGGAAGCCGATGCCGTATACGACTATCAGGAGGATGCGCCGCACCTGGGGCAGCATCTTGTCGTCCAGCGGGGTGGCGGTCTTCGGCGCCACCACCCTTAGGTACCAGTTGATCGAGAACTGCACGGTGCTGGCGGCCGCCTGTACCAGCACGATCACCACCCCGATGGTCCAGGCCAGCTTGACGCCCTGTCGCCACCCACCGCCCTCTATGGGCAGTGCGATGATTCCCAGGTAGAGGCCGAGGATGAAGACAAACAACACCGCCGGGCCCCGGGCGGCGTTGATCATTTGGGGCACGAAGCTGTCGGGAGACCGCTTTTCCAGGTGTTCCGCGGCTTTCTTAAGGACGAAGCGCAGTATGAAACCGCTGACCATGAAGGCGGCGAACACGGCCAGGGCGATCAGTGATTCCCAGGCGACGATCTGGTCGAAGAACCGGCCGAATGTGAGGCGTTCGTCCATAGCACGCGCGGCTTGAGGGGCCGCACGACCAGTATTGGCCCGAGCGGCGGGCCAGACAAGCGGATTGCGGATGCCTTTTCTGGGTCTCTAGAGCGGCGCGCGCCGACTTTTTCGGATCTTGCCAGCGGTCGGCCGTCCTGTTTGGGGTTACTCGGTGGGGACGGTCATGCGGATCACCCAGCCCCGTTCGGCGACGGGAGCGCCCCGTCCTCCTCCGACTAGGCCGCCCAATCCGCCGAGGAACAGGCCGCCGTCCGGTCCGACCGCGACGGCGTAGGCGAAGTCCTCGGCGGTAGAGCCCAGCTGCCGGGTCCACAGAGCCTCGCCGCCCGGGTCCAGCGCCTGGACAAAAACGTCGAACTCACCACTCCCCGCCGATTGGCCCGGGAAGGCGCCGCTGGTTCGCCCGGTTATGTACAGGACTCCGTCGGAGCCAAGCGCGACGCTGGATGCGACGTCCCATTCGTCCGTGCCGAACTGGGTCACCCAGACGATCCGCCCTCCGGGATCCAGACCGATGGCGAAGGCGTCGAGGAAGCCGCCGACCCGTGTGCCCACCCCCACTACGGGGTTCGGAAGCGTGGCCTGGGTCGTCCCTACTACAGTCACGTTCCCTTCCGGGTCCACGGTAAGATCGAGCACCGTGTCGGCATTGTTGGAGCCGAAAGTCCACGTCCGCAGGACGGTCCCGTCGGCCTCGTAGACGCGCAGGTACAGGTCAGCGGAGCCCGCGTGCTCATTGCCGGACGGGTTATCTGAGAGCGGGCCCAGGGTAGATCCGGTAATGTAAAGCCGCCCCTGTGCAGTCGCCAGCGCGGTCGCTCCCATGCCCTCGGCTGACCCGAATTGGATCACCGAAACCATCTCGACGCCCGAAGCAATTCGGGCCACGAAGTTGTCTGTGCTGCCCCGGTTGACAAAACCCTCGAATGCGCCGGTGGTCGAGCCGGAGACGAAGACCGTCCCGTCGTCGACAACGGCGACCGCATCGGCCCAGTCCACCTCCGGTGTGCCGATCTGGAGCGACCACAGCTCAACCCCTTTCGGATCGTAGGCGGCAACATAGGCGTCCCTGCCGCCGTCGCTCGGGCTCTGACCGACCGGCCCGTCCACCCTCGCCGCGACGTATACGTTGCCGGCGGAGTCGACGGCCAGGTCCTCGGCGTTGTCGTCGCCGGTCGCCCCAAACTGTCGCGTCCAGGCCACCTCGCCGTCCGGCTCGTACCGGCGCACGAACGCATCCCGCCCTCCTGCGCCAGCACCGGTGGACACGGGTTCGGTCGTCCACCCGGCGCTGTACAAGGCCCCGTCCGGCCCCACGGCGAGGGCGGTGACTCCGCTGCCATTACCCATCTCGTCGGACCACTCAACACTGGATAGTCGATCCTCGACGGCGGTTGCACTGCCGATCCCCGGGGGTTCGATACAGGCGGCGTCTGCTATCAAAATGAGCGTCATAGACGTCGTGAGGGCGGCGACGAGCCGGGTCTTACTGAGCATCAACGGCATCATATCGGGGTGTGTATCGACACACCATTTGGCGTCCCGTCGGATGCGGATGGGCGCATTGCCGGTGGGAATGACCCACTATAAAATCGGCTCTGGGTATGCCCCGAGGAGATAACGATGGAGATGGTGACGTTGGGCAGGACCGGCCTGAAGGTGAGTCGACTTGGCGTGGGACTGGTGGAGATAGGGTTACAGTTGAGTGAGGGCGAGGTCGATCTTGCCGGACGGCTGCTGAACATCGCGCTCGATGGTGGCATCAACTTCTTCGACACGGCCGAGTGCTACGGCATCAGCGAAGACCTCATAGGCGCCACCATCGCCCATCGCCGTGATGAATTCATACTGGCCACGAAAGCAGGCCACCCGTCTTACGGTACGGAGTCTCCACGTTTTACGGGAGACACGGTGCGTAAGAGCATCGAACGTAGCCTGAGCCGCCTCAAGACCGATCACGTGGACCTGGTGCAATTGCACGCCTACGACGTCTTCGGCGAGCCCCCGGACGACGTCATCGAGGCCGTGATGGACGCCAAGAAAGAGGGCAAGACGCGGTTCGTCGGTTACAGCCAGGAGAATGAAGAGGCGATGTGGGCCATCGAGAGCGGCATGTTCGACACGCTCCAGACCGCTTTTCACATAATGGACCAGAGGGCGCGGCATGGCATCTTCCAAGCGGCGAAGGCGGCCGACATCGGTATCATCGCCAAGCGCCCCATCGGCAATGGCATGTGGGGCAGAGAGTTCCGCTCCGAGGACCACTATGAAGATACCGTGGCCCGGCGCCTGGGCCAGCGGTCGCAAAAAATGCGAGCGGCCGGTGCAATAAAGGGAGAACCCGAGAACCGCATCGAGACCGCGCTTGGCTTTGTGCTCGCGCACCCCGAAGTTCACACAGCCATTGTCGGCACTCGCAACCCTGACCACATGCAGTCCAACATAGATATTGTCGGCGAGCATCTGCCACTTGACTCGGAAGTGTTGGGGGAGTTGCACCGACGATACGACGACGTCGGCGCCGACTGGCGCAGCATCGATTGAACCCCATCTAACCGCAGTACAAAGCGAAAGAGAGTTTATGGCGACCGAGACCAAGCCGACGTATAAAGTGGTGGGCACCCGTCCGATAAGGCACGACGGGGTTGATAAGGTGACCGGCAGGGCCCGCTTCGGGGCCGACGTCAAGCTGCCGGGGATGCTCCACGGTGCCGTGCTGCGTAGCCCACACGCACACGCCCGCATCCTGTCCGTCGACACCTCCCGCGCACAGGCACATCCCGAGGTCCGTGGCGTCATGACCTCGGCCGACCTTCAGCCGGGCCCGGTCGTCGGTACCGGAATCGTGCCGGGCCAGAACCACTCCAGCAACGTCATGGCGCGGGGCAAGGCGCTATATAGGGGTCATGCCGTCGCCGCGATTGCAGCGACAAGTGTTCACGCAGCGCAGGAGGCCCTCGGGTTGATCGAGGTCCGGTACGAAAAGCTCCCCGCCGTGCTCGACGTGGAGTCCGCGATGAAACCGGGCGCCCCCGTCGTGCACGAGGATATGGAACCCTACAGCCTCGGTCCTGTGGACAGCTTTCCCCCCAACGTCGTGGGCCGAGAGCAGTACGTCCTCGGCGACCTCGACTCCGGTTTCGCCGCCGCCGCCGTAACCATTGAAAGAGAGTTCAGGACCAGTCCCGTGCACCAGGGTTACATAGAGCCCCAGAACGGTACCGCAAGCTGGTCCCAGGACGGCAAGCTCACCGTGTGGTGCTCCAGCCAGGGCCACTTCGGCATTCGTGACCAGCTCGGCGCCATGCTCGGAATCCCCGTCTCCGACGTGAAGGTCGTGCCCATGGAGATTGGCGGCGGCTTCGGCGGCAAGCTGCCGGTGTACCTCGAGCCACTGGCTGCCGTACTTTCTAAGAAGACCGGCCAGCCCGTGAAACTGATCATGTCCCGGTCGGAGGTCTTGGAGGCCACCGGGCCTACCTCCAGCAGCCTTGTGAAGCTGAAGATCGGCGCCACGCGAGACGGCCGCATCACCGCTGCCAATGCGATGCTTGCTTTCGAGGCGGGGGCCTTCCCCCCATCGCCGATAACAGGTGCGGCGGCCGCTGTATTTGCACCCTACAAGATCGACAATGTGCTCATCGGCTGCTACGACGTGCTCGATAACAGGCCGAAGGTTGCGCCATACCGTGCGCCAGGTGCACCGATAGTGGCGTTCGCGACCGAGTCAGTGATGGACGAGTTGGCGAACGAGTTGGGTCTGGACCCCGTCGACCTGCGCATCCTCAACGCGGCCCGGGAGGGCGACAGGCGGGCGGACGGCGTCATGAACGGCCCCATCGGCGCGCTGGAGACGATGCAAGCCATAAAATCTCATCCGCATTACTCAGATCCGCTTGAGGGCGAAGACGTGGGCAGAGGGATCGGATTCGGCTTCTGCCGCAACAACACCGGCCCGGCCTGCGCCATCGGCAACGTGCTGGCCGACGGCCGGGTGTCCCTGGTCGAGGGGTCGATGGACCTCGCCGGCAGTCGCACGGCCCTCGCCCAGATGTTCGCCGAGGTGCTGGCGCTGCCCATCGAGGACGTGCTGCCGAACGTCGGAGACACCGAGGCCATCGGGTACACTTCCGTCACCGGCGGCAGCGGTGTGATGTACAAGTCGGGCTGGGCGGTCTACGAGGCGGCCAACGACGTCAAGCGCCAGGTCGTCGAGCGGGCGGCCCGTGAGTGGGGCGTCGAAGTCGACCAGGTAGAGTACGTCGACGGCGAGGTCCGACACCTCTTGGACACAGAGCTCAAGATGTCATTCAAGGAGATTGCGGCGAACGCCAACGGGACCGGCGGTCCAATCGTCGGTCGTGCCAACCTCAACCCGGGTGGCGCAGCCGGTTCGTACTCGGCGCTCATCGTCGACGTGAAGATCGACCCAGAGACGGGCAAGACAGACATACTTAGAGCAACCGCGTTCCAGGACGTCGGCACCGCCATCCACCCCGCCTACGTCGAGGGCCAGATCCAGGGTGGCATCGCCCAGGGCATCGGCTGGGCGCTCAATGAGGAGTACTATCTGGATGATGACGGAGCGATGCTGAACGCCTCGCTGCTCGACTACCGCATGCCGACGACGCTCGACCTGCCCATGATCGAGGCGGTCATAGTCGAGGTGCCCAACCCCAACCATCCCTACGGCGTGAAGGGCGTCGGTGAGGCGAGCATCTCGGCGCCCCTGGCGGCGCTTGCGAACGCCATTAACGGCGCCACCGGCGCCCGCCTGCGCCAGCTACCGATGAACCCCCAGTCCATCGTCAAAGCGACAGCCTCTTAGCACGAGGCCCAGCCGCCGTCGTTTACCAGCGGCGGGCCGGTGATGTAGGACGCCGCGTCCGAGCATAGCCACACGCAGGTATCGGCGATCTCCTCCGGGCTGGAGACTCGACCCACCGGGTGCTTGTCGCCGATGAAGCGATCGAGCTCCTCTGGACTGCGGCCGTCGTCCCACAGCCGGTAGTGCATCGGCGTGGCGATGCTGCCGGGGCATATGCAGTTGACACGGATGCCCAGCGGCGCGTACTCAAGCGCCACCGCTTTGGTCAGGCCGACCACTGCGTGACGGCTGGCGACGTAGGCGGGGATGGTGGGCACCCCGTATACCCCGACACCCGACGACACGTTCACGATCGCGCCTCCCCCTTCGACCGACTCCAGCATCGCAGGGATCTCGGCCTTCAGTGACAGGAACACCCCCCGCAGGTTAACCGCCATCACCGCGTCCCAGTTCTCCACCGTGGCGTCGGCTGTGCTGGCGACCTCACCGGTGACGCCCGCGTTGTTGACCGCGTAGTCCAGCCGCCCGTATTCGCTCGTCGCGGCGGACACGGCCGCTGTCATGTCGCCTGAGACCGACACGTCGCCCCGCACGAACAGTGCTCGGCCGCCGTCGTCCCTGATGTCCTGTGCTACCGATTCACCTTCCGCCTGGCGGCGGGCCACCGTGACGACCGCCGCGCCTCGGAGCGCGAACGACCGCGCCACCGCCTCGCCGAGGCCGGTGCTGGTGCCGGTCACCAGCGCCACCTTGCCGCTCATGTTTTGGGCCGTGCTCACAGCTTCGTAAGGGGTCGCCATGGTGCCGCCATTATAGGGATACGCTGGTGGTAAACTCGCCCCTGCGAAGAGGAGACGAGTTTTGCCTGACAACGAGATGACGGGAAGAGTCCAGACTGTGCTTGGACCGATAGAGCCGGAGCAGATGGGGATCACGCTCACCCACGAGCACCTGCTGATCGACCTGGACGGCTATTTCGCACAGGCCGAAGAGGCGTCGATGCGCTTCTACGAGCACCAGCCGGTGACGATGGATATCCTGGGCAAAATGGGCAAGCTGTGGTTTCGCAACCACGCCAACCTGCGGCTGCTTGATGAAAAACTCGTCATAAAAGAGGCCCTTCGCTTTAGGCACGCGGGTGGCAACTCCATGGTCGACACAACCTCCATCGGCATCGCACGCGATCCCCTCGCACTGACCCGTATATCCCGTGCCACCGGCCTCAACGTCGTCATGGGCGGCAGCTATTACATACCTCTCTTTCACCCGGCGGACATGGACGACCGTGAAGAGGGGGCGATCGAAGAAGAGATCGTGCACGACATCACCGTCGGCGTCGGCGACACCGGCATACGGTCCGGCGTGATCGGTGAGATCGGCTGCATGGCTCCTCTCGACGAAAACACGAAAAAAGTCCTGCGGGCCTCGGCGCGAGCGTCGGTCCGCACGGGCGCGCCCATCACCATCCACCCCGGCTTCGAGGAGACCAGCCCCGCCACGATCCTGGACGTCCTCGTGGAGGCCGGTGCCGAGCCCGGGCAGATCATCATGGGTCACATCGGGCCCGTCGTGAAGGATCTCGGATTGCTGCGGAACCTGGCGTCGTCCGGCTGCTACATCCAGCATGACCTGTTCGGCGCTGAGAGCACCAACCATGAGTACCTCGGCCGCGTGGGGCAGCAGATCTCCGACGCCCAGCGCATCGAGCGCCTGGAACATCTCGTGGAGCATGGCCATGAGAACCAGCTACTGGTGGCACAGGACCGCTGCTCGCTCATCCACCTGGAGCGCTTCGGCGGCCCAGGCTACGCCCACATACTTGAAAACATTGTGCCCCGCATGAAGAAGCGCGGCTTCTCACGAGACCTGCTGGATAAGGTATTGATAGGGAATCCGGCGAAGGCCTTGGCCTTCGCCTAACGAGGAGCCGCCGAATGGATTACCGCAGGGTCGGTCGCACCGGCCTGTTCGTCTCCCGCATCTGCGTCGGCAGCGTGGCGTTCGGCGAACGGCTCGACGAGCCCGAGTCGCACGCACTCATCGACCGTATGGTGGGAGAGGGAATCAACTTCTTCGATACCGCCAACTCCTACAACGAGGGTCGCACCGAGGAGATTCTCGGCAGGGCGATAAAGGACCGGCGCTACGAGATAATCGTTGCATCCAAGGTCGGCGCCGGGCCCATGGGGCTGAACATCGCCACCCTCAGCCGCAAGCACATCATGTACGAGATCGAGGGCACCCTGCGGCGCCTCGGGACCGATTACGTCGACATCCTCTACGCTCATAAACCCGACCCCGTCACCCCCATCGAGGAGACGATGGAAGCCTTTGGAGACCTCGTTCGCCAGGGGAAAGTCCTCTACCTGGGCTGCTCCAACTTCTTCGCTTGGCAGATCGCCAAGTCGCAGTGGGTCGCCGACGTGAGGAAGCTGGCCCGCTTCGAGTGTATCCAGCCCCGCTACAACCTGCTGGAACGCGACATCGAGGCCGAAATCGTCCCGTTCTGCGTGGACGACGACATCAGCATCTATCCATATGGCGCGCTCGCCGGTGGCATGCTCACCGGTAAGTACCTCGACCGCCGCGAGCCCGTAAAGGGCGACAAGCTGGACAGCGGCCTCAACTATCGGCGGCTCTACTGGCACGAGCGAGCGTTGGACTTCGTCGAGCGTCTCAAAGCGGCCTCGGACGCGGCCGGTCACACCCTCACCCAGACGGCGCTTGTCTGGCTGCTGGAGCAACCACGGCTGGACGCCACCATCGTCGGCATGCGCACCGCCGAGCAACTGGAGGGGGCACTGTCGGCGCTCGACGTGGAGTTGACGGACGACGAGCGCGAGGCCTGCGCCGCCGGTGCGCCACGGGCTCCTCGGTAGTCTCAAGTCATGGCTGAATCCTCAGCGAGCCGCCCCCTCAAAGGGGTGACCGTGGTCGACATGACGGTGAACGTGCCCGGGCCGTTCTGCTCGACAATCCTGTCAGACCTAGGAGCCCGCGTGGTCAAGGTCGAGCCGCCCACTGGCGACCCCCTCCGCCAGAGCCCGGGCATGTGGTCGGGCATCAACCGGGGCAAACGCAGCATCGCGCTCGACCTCAAGACAGGAGGCGGCCGGGACGTACTGCATCGCCTCGCCACGGGCGCGGACGTGGTGCTGGAGGGCTGGCGACCGGGCGTCGCCCGGCGTCTGGGAGCCGATTACGAGACCCTGTCGGCGAGCAAACCCGGCCTCGTCTACTGCGCGATCTCCGGCTTCGGCCAGGAGGGTCCGTGGGCCGACCGGCCCGCCCACGACGTCGACTTTCTCGCCCTCAGTGGGTATCTCGACGCACAACAGATCGAGGGCAAACCCCACGCGCCTCCGGTGCTGATCTCCGATCTTGTCTCCGGCCTTTATGCGGCTGTGGCTGTGCTGGCAGCGTTGGTCGGGCGCAGTAAAACCGGTAGGGGAGTGATGATCGACCTGTCGATGGCCGACTCGACCCTCTCCCTGCTGGCGCCCGAGATCGGCCGGGTTGGCACCGGCGAGGCCGACGGCAAGCCCAACGTGACGTTCATCCCGCACTACGGCGTGTTCCAGTGCGCCGACGAGAAGTGGTTCAGCCTCGGCATCGTCGACGAGGACCACTTCTGGCGACGCTTCTGCGCGGCGGCGGGCCTGAGCGATCTGGCCGACCTGACTTATGCCGAGCGCGTCGGGCGCGGCGCGCCGATCACCGAGGCGGTGCGAGACGCGTTCACGGCACGACCGGCGGCTGAGTGGGAGACCTTGTTAAGAGACACCGACGTCCCGGCGGCGCCCGTCACCGCACTGGCCGACCTTTTCGACTCCCCCCAGTTCCAGGTCAGGGGTATGTTTCCAGAAATCGGCGAAAGCCGGTTTCTAGCGCAACCTTTCAGGATCTCTGGAGAGCTGGTGGAACCGACCGAGGGCCCGCCGGAGCCTGGTGAACACACCTCTGCTTTGCTGCGGGAGCTTGGCTACGGCGTCGAGCAGGTCGACGAGCTACGCCGGTCCGGTGCGCTCGGCACTGCCCAGACTGGGACACCACGATGACGGCCCCCGTCGGCAGCGGGTACCAGGTCGGCGACTATGCCGAGACCTACCGAACGTTCAGGCAGAATGTACCCGAAACATTCAACTGGGCCTACGAGGTCTTTGACCGTTGGGGCGACGACCCAGAGAAGGTGGCGATGGTCTGGCTCGCGCCGGACGGCAAAACGTCGCGAGAAATCACGTTCCGTGAGTTATCGGAGCGATCCACGCGCGCCGCTAACGCACTGACCGGTCTGGGGGCGAAGAAAGGCGACCGCGTCTTCCTCATGCTGCACCGCGTCGTCGAGTGGTGGGAGATCATGATGGGGTGCATGCGAGCCGGCCTCGTCCCGGTGCCGGGTACGACCCTACTGACGGCAAAGGACATCGCCTACCGCATCGGTGCGTCCGAGGCGTCCATCGCAATCACCGACGCCGAGAACCACGCCAAATTGGATGCCGTGCAAGACGAGTGCCCCAGCCTGCGTCAGACCGTCGTGGTCGCCAGTGACGGCGATAGGGACGGTCCCTGGGCTGGTTACGAGAGCCTTCTGAGCAAGGCCTCGCCCGAGTTACCACATCCGCACAACCCATCCTCGGACCCTTTGCACATCTACTTCACCTCCGGCACCACCGGCAACCCGAAAATGGTGCTCAACACGCACGCCGGCTACCCCATCGGCCACATCGCGACCGGGAAGTTCTGGCTCGACAACCGGCCCACCGACTTGCACTGGACGCTCGCCGACACCGGCTGGGCTCAGGCGGCCTGGACCGCCTTCTTCGCGCCCTGGAACATGGGAGCGGCGATCTTCATCTGGGACCAGCGTGACCGCTTCGACGGCGGGTTGGCTCTAGACGTGCTCGAGCGATTCCCCATCACCACCTTTTTCGCCCCGCCGACGGCCTACCGGATGATGGTGCAGCAGGACCTGTCCGGCTTTAAGGCGAGAGCACTGCGCCACACCGTGGCCGCCGGTGAGGCCGTCGACGGCGAGGTCATCGACGCCTGGCGCGAGGGCACCGGCCTGCACATCTGGGAGGGCTACGGTCAGACCGAGTCGACGCTCATGGCCGCCACGTTCCCGGGGATGGCACACAAGCCGGGGTCGATGGGCGTCGCCTGCCCCGGCTTCGATCTGGCCATCGTCAGCGAGGACGGCGAGGAGCTGCTCACCGGATCGGAGGGCGAGATCGCTGTCAGAATCGCTCCCGAGCGGCCGGTCGGTCTCTTTCCCGGCTACTGGCGCGACCGCGAGGCGAACGCCAGGGCGTTCCAGGGTGACTGGTACTTAACCGGGGACTTAGCGACCCGCGACGAGGACGGATACTTCTGGTTCCTCGGGCGGGGCGACGACCT
Organism: uncultured Dehalococcoidia bacterium; assembly: GCA_964637315.1. GTDB lineage: Bacteria > Chloroflexota > Dehalococcoidia > Lucifugimonadales > UBA2962 > CAUZIR01. The sequence continues at coordinate 90,094 of CAZWTT010000004.1, forward strand.
CATCATCAGCGCCTCCTATCGCATCGGGCCGTTCGAGGTCGAGTCGGCGCTCATGGAGCACCCGGTGGTAGCTGAGGCCGCGGTGGTGGCTAAGCCCGACCCGGTTCGTGGCCAGATCGTCAAAGCGTTCGTCGTGGCTGTCCAGGGTACGGAGGTATCCGATCAGTTGGCGGCCGAGTTGCAGGCGCACGTGCGCAACGTCACGGCCCCCTATAAGTACCCCAGGGAAATCGAGTTCCTCGACGACCTGCCCAAGACCGTCAGCGGCAAGATACGCCGTAATGAGCTGCGAAGAGGAGATCGGTAACCAGATGGCGTTCGGTGAGCAACACCACATCTTTCGCGACGTCGTGCGCCGCTTCGTGCGCGAAGAAATCGAGCCACACGTCGATGAATGGGAAGAGGCGGGCGAAATCCCTCGCTCGCTCTTCCGAGAACTGGGGCAGCTGGGCTTTCTCGGCGTCGAGTACCCGGCCGAGTTCGGCGGGGGCGACGCCGACTTCTGGATGTCCGTCGTGCTGGCGGAAGAACTCGCTCGGTGCCGCGCGGGAGGGGTCGCCTTCAGTGTCATCGTTCACACCGACATGTCCTCCCCCTGGCTGGCGGCCATCGGCACCGAGCGGCAAAAGGCGTGTTACTTGCCCGGCATCGTCAGCGGCGAGACGGTGTGCGCTCTCGCCATCACCGAGCCGGGCGCAGGCTCCGACATGGCAGGTATAGAAACACGCGCCGTGCGCGACGACGACGAGTGGATCGTCACCGGGTCCAAGACCTTCACCACCAACGGTGTCTACGGCGATCTGTACTTCGTGGCCGCCCGTACTTCTCAAGAAGAACAGCGACACAGGGGCATCTCCCAGTTCCTCGTAGAGCGCCAAACCCCTGGTATTACCATCTCGAAGAAATTGGACAAAACCGGCATGATCTCCTCCGACACGGCAGAGCTGGTTTTTGATGAGGTCCGCGTACCGGGGCACAATCTGCTGGGCGAGGAGGGCAGGGGATTCCACCAGATCGCCGCCGGTCTGCAGCGTGAACGGCTGATGGCGGCGGTGATGAGCATCTCCGCCTCCCAGCAGGCGCTTGAGGACAGCCAGGAATACATCATGCAGCGCCGTGCATTCGACCGGCCGCTGGCCGCTCTGCAGGGCCTGCGCCACAGGATCGCTGACATGGCCACCCGTATCGAGGCGGCGCGAGGTCTGACCTATCACGCCGCCGAGCTATTCGCCGCCGGCCGGGAGTGCGCCAAAGAGGTCTCCATGGCCAAGCTCTTCGCCTCTGAAACAGCGATTCAAATTGGATACGATGCCGTCCAGCTACACGGCGGCTACGGCTACATGCGCGAGATTCCGGTGGAGCGCTTCGCTCGCGACTACCGTGTGTGGACGATAGCCGCCGGTAGCTCCGAGGTCATGCGCGACATCATCGCTAGGCACCTCATCGACTGAGGGGTCGACGCAACGCCCGTGCTGTTTGGAAGGCCATGCCGGGTGCTACGATTAGTCGCATCGCCTCGCCCATTTGGGTCGAGAGTGACGGACCAACTCGAGGAATAAGCCATCGTAGCTCAGTCGGCAGAGCAGCTGTTTCGTAAACAGCAGGTCGGCGGTTCGAGTCCGCCCGATGGCTCCACCCTTTTTCCCGCCTATAGACGCCTCACTTGGTGCGAGGCGTTTTCATCGAGCGCGCCTATTCGCCGGTTTGACGGCAACATTGACGGCAACCGGGGCCAATATCACCGCTTCACTCTAAGGGCGTTTCCATTCACCCACCTACTCACTCGGGGTCGCAGGCGAACGGATCTCCACTCGATTCCGAAATGCAGAAGGTCACGGAGCGAGTTTTTGACGTGTCAATCTCTTGGAAAATCTCATGGGCGAGTACTTGTTCCAAAGTGACTACCCAGACGCCCTTGCCGTGGTAAACATACGACTTAAGGCTAGAGACCATGCTTTCCGATACAGCGAGCTCGGCGAATACTTCATTGACAGCGGCTTCGACGCTCGGATCATAGTTGGAGCTCTCCGGATATTGCGCTAACCCCATATTCTCGGAGAAATCGTAGGCTTTAGTGCTCGCTTCATCGCGGCTCTCTAAAAGAAAATTGCGAACCCGCCCAGCAATCTCCAGCTCACTCCATTCAGGTGAGTCAACGGCGGCAATAGCTTCCACCGTGGCTGCAACCGCAGCCTCAACCGTGGCTTCTACATTTACTGTCGATTCGGGCGCGGGTGCAACTGAGATAGCTTCTACAGCCGCACTGATGGCGGCTTCTACCGTGGCGGCCACATCCACTGTAGGCTCGGGCTCGGGTCCGATAGCGGTGCCACACGAAACGGTTAAAAGGATTGCGAGACCAGCAGCAAAATCTCTTCGGGTCAAGCCGCCACCTTCCACGGACCGTGATACTCATCCAACTGCAACTCTCCGAAATTCGTATTCACACGGCCAACCTAGCACAACTTTTGGACGGACAGGC
>CAZWTT010000005.1:0-42683 GCA_964637315.1 uncultured Dehalococcoidia bacterium
GGTCTCCATGTCTTCGTCAACTTCTCCGGCCACGCGGCTGAGCCGAGAGAGAATCCACCTGTCCTCTCTGTGATTGGGAGACGGCTTTTGATTCCAATCTTCCAGACCATCGAGATGGTTCATCATTACGAACCGGGCCGAGTTCCACACCTTGTTGGCGAAGTTGCGCGCCCATTCCAGCTTCTGCTCGTTCAGGCGCATGTCGTTGCCTGGCGCATTGCCGGTCGTCAGTGCGAACCGCAGCGCATCGGTGCCATAGGCGTCGGCCAGGTCGAGCGGGTCGGTGACGTTGCCCTTCGTCTTGCTCATCTTCTTCCCGTGCGGGTCGAGGATGAGGCCGTGCAGGTATACCGTGCTGAATGGCGCCCGTCCGCCGTTGTTGAACATGCCGAGCATGATCATGCGGGCCACCCAGAAAAACAGGATGTCGTAGCCTGTCTCCATCACCGTGCCTGGGTAGAACCTGTCTAAGTCGTCGGTCGCATCGGGCCAGCCGAGAGTAGAGTGCGTCCACAGGCCAGAGCTGAACCAGGTGTCCAGCACATCCGGGTCCTGCTCCAGTTTTTCCGAGTGGCAGTTCGAGCACGATGTCGGGTCATCGACTGCGACGATCACCTCGTCACAGTCGTCGCAGTACCACACCGGTATCCTGTGGCCCCACCACAGTTGGCGACTGACGCACCAATCTCGGATGTTCTCCATCCAGTTGAAATAGACTTTGCCGAAGCGCTTCGGGACGATCTCGATTTGCTCGTTCCTGACAGCATCCATCGCGGGAGCTGCCAGCTGGTCTGTCCTGACGAACCACTGGCGACTCACCAGCGGCTCGACCACGTCCCCGCTGCGGTCACAGTGGCCGACGGAGTGCCGATAGGGTTCCGTCTTGATCAGCAGGTCGTCCTCACGCAGTCGTTCCACCACGGCATCCCTCGCGGCGAAGCGTTCCTGTCCCGCAAACGGCCCCGCGTGCTCGTTCAGCGAGCCGTCCAGGTTCATGATGTTGATCACATCGAGGCTGTGGCGCTCGCCGATCTCGAAGTCCGTCGGGTCGTGGCCCGGCGTCACCTTGAGGGCTCCGGTGCCGAACCCGGCCTCTACCGCCTCGTCCCCGATGATGGGTATCTTTCTTCCCAAAATGGGCAGCACGGCCGAACTGCCGATGAACGCGCTGAAGCGCTCGTCGTCCGGGTTCACCGCGACCGCCGTGTCGCCCAGTAGCGTCTCCGGACGGGTCGTGGCGATGACCAGTTCACCCGAGCCGTCCTCCAGCAAATAGCGGATGTGATACAGGGAGGAGTTCTCTTCGGTGTACTTGACCTCCAATTCCGAGAGCGCCGTCGTGCAGCTGGGGCACCAGTTAATGATGCGCTCGCCCCTGTACACCAGCCCCTTTTGATAAAGGTCGAAGAACGTCTGCCGTACCGCACGGCTGGGCCCCGGGTCCATGGTGAAGCCACGGCGACTCCAGTCGCAGGACGCCCCGAGTCGCTCGAGTTGCACATTTATGCGGTTGCCGTAGCGCTCAACCCAGTCCCACACCCGGGCCAGAAACTCTTCTCGGCCTAGTTCGTGGCGTGTCGTTCCATCTTTTTGTAATTCTCGCTCCACCACGACTTGGGTTGCGATACCCGCGTGGTCCGCACCCGGCAGAAAGAGGGTCGGCTCGCCCCTCATGCGGTGCCAGCGCGTCATCAGGTCCTCCAGCGCCGTCGTCAGGGCGTGGCCCATGTGCAGTGCCCCGGTCACGTTGGGCGGGGGCATGACGATGACGAACGGTGGCTTGTCTGAATTCATGTTGGGGGAAAAGAAGCCGCCGTCCGACCACATCTTGTATATAACGGACTCGTGCGCCGCCGGTTCGTAGGTCTTCGGTATGTCTGTGCCGGTCTTCCTGATGGTCATTTCTATTGAGCCCGTGGCTCCCCATTCTAGGATGCCTCCGGCCGCCCCATCAATGTGGCCGTCCTGTCCTATCCGGCTCCCCCGGTTTCGGACGCTCGGGCGGCATGTGTCTTGCCGTTCGACGGAGCCACATGTCACACTCGGCCGGGAGTGACCTGTCTCACCGGGCACTGGAGTAGCGCATGAACGATTCACTTACGGCTCGTGACAGACTGGACGGCAAGGTGGTGATGGTCACCGGCGTCGGTTCCGGACCCAAGGCGGCGACGGGAGGCGTCGGCATCGGGCAGGCCATCGCCACGTTATTCGCACGCGAGGGAGCGGTGGTGCTGGCCGTTGATATCGACGGGGATCGGGCCAGTCGGACGGTCGCCGCCATCGAAGCCGAGGGCGGCCGTGCGGTCGTGCACATCGCCGACGTGTCTGACTCGGATCAATGCAAGGCTGCGGTCGATGCGGCTGTCGAGCGCTTTGGCGGCCTAGACGTGCTAGTCAACAACGTCGGCATCAGCGTTCTCGGGTCCGTGGTCGACCTGGATGAAGACGGTTACCAGAGGGCGATGGACGTAAATCTCAAAAGCATGGTGCTGACGTCCAAGTATGCGGTGCCGGTGATGGTCAGGGGAGGCGGAGGCTCGATAGTCAACTTGTCGTCGGTCGTCGGCCTGCGGGCGGGCCAGTTCGGTGAAGCGGTCCCCTACGCCGTGTCGAAAGGGGGAGTGATCGCCCTCACCACTGCCATGGCTGTCGACCACGGGTCGGATGGGGTGCGGGTCAACTGCATAGCCCCCGGCCACGCCTACACACCTATGGTGGAGGGCAGGGTGGATGAGCGCGGCCGCGACCTGCGGCGTAGGGCGGCCCCGCTCCAGACCGAGGGGAATGCGTGGGACATCGCGTACGCGGCGCTGTTTTTGGCATCGGGCGAGGCCCGCTGGATAACGGGCGTCACGCTGCCGGTGGACGCTGGCCTGCTCGCCACCACCCCCCTGGCGATGCTGGAAAAGCTAATCAGCTAGGCGGGGCTACGGTCGCGTGCCGTCAGGCACGCTGGGTAAAAATTTCCGAGACCCGGTCGAGGATGCGGTGGCCGATCTCGTATTTGCTCATCGTAGGCAGTTCGTCGGGCCCGCCGTCCCGTCCGATCAGCGTCACCCGGTTGTCGTCCGCGCAAAAACCGGTGCCCGGTGTAGTCACGTCGTTGGCGACGATCAGGTCCAGTCCCTTGCTCGCCAGCTTGGCCCTGGCGTTTTGTTGGAGGTCCTCGGTCTCGGCGGCGAAGCCGACCTTGATCAGCCCGGCTCGCTCGATTGAGGCCAGGATGTCCTTGGTCCTGTCCAGCACCAGGGTCACCGCGTCACCGGTACCTTTTTTCATCTTGTCCGGAGAGAAATCGGTAGGCGTCCAGTTTGCCACCGCTGCAGCCATCACCAGCGCATCGGCCCCTTCGACGGCGCGTTTGACCTCGGTGTCCATATCGGCGGCCGAGGTCGCCCGCACAACCTCCACCCCGACGGGGTCAGGCAGGGAGCTGCGAGCGGCGACGAGGATGACCGTTGCCCCCCGGTCCCGCGCCGCCTCCGCGACGGCGTAGCCCATCTTGCCGGAGGAGCGGTTGGTGATCACCCGTACCGGGTCGATAGCCTCCTCCGTGCCCCCGGCCGTAACGACGATTCGTCGCCCCGCGAGATCACCGGTGCGCCCGAGCACCAGACGGGCATGGCCGACCAACTCCTCTGGTTCGACCATCCTGCCGGTCCCCACCAGCCCGGAAGCCATGCGGCCCGAGACCGGCCCGGCTACATAAACCCCGCGCTCTCTCAAGATGGCCAAATTACTTTGGGTGAGTGGGTGGTCGAACATGTGGGCGTCCATCGCTGGCGCCACCAGCACCGGTACCTGCGTCGCCAGGATGGTCGTCGTCACTGGATCGTCCGCCAGCCCGTGCGCCATCTTCGCCAGCGTGTTCGCCGTCGCCGGTGCCACTATGACGAGGTCCGCCTGCTTTGCTAGGGTGACGTGGTCCATGCCCAGTTCGGACTGCGGGTCAAACAGGTCGGTGATCACAGGCATGTGGACGATGGCGGTGAAGGCCAGGGGTGAGACGAAGCGAGCAGCCCCATCGGTCAGCATGGCGACGACGTGAGCGTCGGCTTGAACCAGCCTGCTGGCAAGGTCCAGCGCCTTGTAGGCGGCTATGGAGCCGGTCACGCCGAGTGCGATGTGACGGCCGTCTAGTGGTGTCGGCATATCAGGTCCCTTCCTCCCGTCAGGTAAAGGCCTTTATCGCGATAATTCTACTACTGGTTCAGCTCGTGGATGATGCGCAGGCCCGTCAACGTCAGGTCGGGGTCCACCTCGTCGAACACGCCCGTCTCGGCTTGGATCAATTCGGCGAGGCCCCCGGTGGCGACAACCCGTGCCTTGTTTCCGGGGGCCTCGCCTCTCAGTTCCTCTTTGAAGCGCCGGACCATGCCCTTCACCAGCTCGGCGTAGCCCAACACAAGTCCTGATTGCAGCGAGTGCACCGTGTTTTTACCGATCGCGTTGTCTAGGCGCACCAATTCGACTCGGCGCAACTGCGACGTGCTGTGGAACAGCGAGTCGGCTGCCACCATGATGCCGGGTGCTATGGAGCCGCCGACGTAGTCCCCCTCGGCCGATATGGCGTCGAAAACCGTGGCTGTGCCAAAATCGACGACTATGACGGGTCCACCGTGCAGGTGGAAGGCCGCGACCGCGTCGGCGATGCGGTCCGATCCCACGTCACGGGGGTTGTCGTACAGCACTCGAACCCCGGTACGTACTCCGGCTCCCACGACCAAGGGCTCAACCCCGAAGTGATCGGCGCAGAGTTGGGAAAAGGTCGGCGTTAGGGTAGGAACGACGCTGCACATTGCCACCGCGTCCATTTGCTCCACCGCCACCCCTTTGGCGGGAAGAATCTGGCTGAGGGTAAGCCCGTACTCGTCCGCCATCCGTCCCGGTTCCGTAGCCACTCGTGCGGTGGCTACCAGCCGCTCACCGTCGAACACACCTAGGGTTACGTTGGTATTGCCTATGTCTATGGTCAACAACATGAGCGCCATTATACGTGCGAGCGCCGCCGACATCCTCGTTACCCGGTCTATTGACGCATGCACGGCCTTGGCCAATACCGTTGCAGGCGCAACGGTCTCCTGCTATGGTGATTGGGTTATGGGTTTGCTTAACGGCACCCAGTACTCAGGTTGGCAGGCAGTCCGGCCCGCGACGTGTACCGGCTACAGGCTGGGGTTGGACCGCACGTGTCTGCCCGGGTGACGCCGTGAGAACTGGACGCTAATCCGGAATCCGGCGATCTCCGGCAACGGTGGGGCTTTTTGCTGCACAGAACGCGAACCTTTATCATCTACAATCTCGTGCGTTAAGTCGGCCCGGAGGGCCGATGGAAAACAGGAACCGACAAATGACGACAATCGAGACGAAGACGACCGGCAACAGTGGCCGGTCAACCGGGACAAAGCCGCTGAGCCCGTACCAGGTCAAACGGTACAGCCGACACATCATCATGCCCCAGGTGGGTTCGGCCGGTCAGCGCGCGCTGCTTGACGCCAAAGTGCTGCTCGTTGGCGCTGGCGGCCTGGGCTCTCCCATCGCCGTCTATCTCGCGCTGGCCGGTGTTGGCACCATCGGCATCGTCGAGTTCGACGAGGTCGACGTGACCAACCTGCAGCGTCAGATCCTGCACACCGACGCCGATGTGGGCAAGTCCAAGGCCCTGTCTGCAAGCGAGACGCTGAAGGCCTACAACAGGGACGTCAACGTCATCCTGCACGAGGTCCCGATCACCTCGGAAAACGCGATGGGCATCATCCCCGACTACGACGTCATCGTGAACGGGGCTGACAACTTTGCCACTCGCTACCTCATCAACGACGCCTCCTACCTTGCGGGCAAGCCTCTCGTGGACGGTAGCATCCTGCTGTTTGATGGCCAGGCGACAGTGTTCCTGCCTGGCAAGGGCTGCTACCGTTGCCTGTTCCCCGAGCCTCCCCCTCCCGGCGAGGTGCCCAGTTGTGCCGAGGCCGGTGTGCTGGGGGTGTTGCCGGGATTGGTGGGCACTGTGCAGGCGACGGAGACGGTCAAGCTGATCATGGGCATCGGCAAGTCTCTCAGTGGCCGGCTGCTACTCATCGATGCTCTCGACATGGAGTTCCGTTCCGTAAAGATAAGGCGCGACTACGCCTGCCCGCTGTGCGGTGACAACCCGACGGTAACTGAGCTAATCGACTACAATCAGTTCTGCGGTACTCCGCCCATCGAGAAGTAGGACAGCGAGTTTTCTAGCAGAGACGAAAAGAGAGCCCACTCCGAATTCCCGGAGGGGGCTCTCTCGTCTCTTGCGCTCGGTGCGCCCCTATACGAAGTTGTCGCGGTCGACCTTTTCGCCGTCCTTGAACACCTCGGCGACCTTCCACATCGCCGCGATGTCGGCCGACGGGTCGCCGTCGATGACGATCACGTCGCCGCACCTGCCCTCGACCAGCGCCCCGGTCTCGGAGTCCACCCGGCACGATCGCGCCGAGTCCGAGGTGGCGGCGGTGAGGACCTCCAGCGGGGAGAACCCGACCGTGGTCATCCCCTCCAGCTCGTGCTGGAACTCGCCCATTTTGTAGTTCAGCCAGGCCGAGTCCGAGCCCGCAACCATAGTGACTCCGGCGTCTCTCATCTTGCCGACGAACACCTCATGGTTTCCGTAGGCGTAGCGCAGTTCGTCTAGGCTGGCCTGCTCCTGAGCGGCCAGGCCCTCGCTTTCCAGCTTGTTTTCAAGGAACCAGACCTGGTGTCGGATGGCGTGCAGCGTCGGGTTCACGAAGATGCCCTGCTCGATGATCCGTTCCGTCAATTCAGGCCGGTAACGGTAGGTGCCGTCGCTGTCCGCGTGGATGGCGTGGACGATGGTGTCGACCCCCGCGTCCAGGGCGTTGACCAGCCCGTCCGACGATGCGCAGTGCGCGACGACGTGCTTACCGAACTTGTGCACCTCATCGGTAATGGCAGTGAGTTCGTCGACGTTGAACGACGCGTGGTAACGTTTGGACGTGCGTGTGCTACCTCCGGTTGCGGTTACTTTGATGAAATCCGCGCCTTCCTTCATCAATTGACGGACGGCCGCCCGGCACTCGGTCGGCCCTGTGGCGGGGGATCCGAAGTAGCTCAGGTGCCCGCCCACGATCGCCAGCGGCCGGCCTGTGAGTAGCAGCCGTGGGCCAACGGTGATGCCCATCTCCATCGCCTCGCGCAGCAGGAACGTCGTGCGATTCTTCCCCCCGCAGTCCCGCACGGTGGTGACGCCGGAATACAGGTGATCGCGAGCGTTGCGGGCGGCCTGCAGCGTGAGGATCTCGTCTGGCAGCAGGTTCAGGTCATCGCCCGCCCTGCCGTCACCGAGGCTGACGAGATGCACGTGGGCGTCGATCAGTCCCGGCATGATTGTCATGTCCGGGTAGTCGAGCACCTCGACCGGCGCGCCTTCAGGGGCGGCCACGGCTTCTTCCGTGCCCACTGCGCGGATGTCGGGGCCCTGCATCAGCATCGCGCCGCGCTCCAGTGGTGGCCCGCCTAGGCCGTCGATCAGACGAGCCCCCTTCACCAGCGTAAAACCGTCGCTCATCTCAATACCTCCAAGCGTTGATCATATATTGGGCTATCCTCCAAGCCCATGCATGGTCGGAATTCGTCTAAGGCCCCCGCAACGCCTTGATCGCGGTCATCGCGTCGGGGTTCGCCATCGCGTCACAGGAGACGGCCTCATCCACCGGTGTCCCCTGGAGAATGCGCTTCACCGGCACCTCCATCTTCTTGCCGTTGAGCGTCTTGGGCACAGCGTCGATGCGGTGGACCTCGTCCGGTACGTGGCGCGGCGACAGCTCGGCCCTGATCCTCCGGCGGATGCGGTCCGTCAGTGCTTCGTCCAGAGCCGTATCCTCATTAAGCACCACCATCAAGACCAGGCGGCCGTCACCGTCGACGCCGCCCGTGTCGACGACTAGGCTGTCGTCGATCTCGGGCATGTCCTCGACAACGCTGTAGAAATCCGCCGTGCCGGTTCTGACGCCGCCACGGTTCAGCGTCGAGTCTGACCGCCCGGAAATGACACATCCGCCGTTCGGGGTGATGCGCACGAAATCGCCGTGTCGCCACGCGTCGGGGTAGGGTGTGAGGTAACTCTCCCAGAACCGGCTGCCGTCGGGATCGTTCCACAGGTACAGCGGCATGGACGGCATGGGTCCGGTTAGCACCAGTTCGCCCACTTCATCGATCAGCGGCTCGCCGCTCTCGTCGAATGCTGCGACGGGAGCTCCCAGCAGCCGACACGGTATCTCGCCCGACCGCACCGGCAGTAGGGGACACGCGCCGACGATGCCGGTGCAGATGTCTGTGCCGCCGCTGAAAGAGTTCAACAGCAGGTTCGGATTCACCGCCTCATAGACCCACTCGAACCCCTCTGGAGAAAGCGGCGAGCCCGTGGAACCGACGCCCCGAACCTTCGACAGGTCGATGCTGTGGTTGGGCCTGAGGCCCTCTCTCATGCAGGCGTGGATGAACGACGCGCTGGTGCCGAAATAGGTGATGCTGGTCTCCTCCGCCAGTCGCCACAGCACCGTCAGGTCCGGCTTCGCCGGGTCGCCGTCGTAGAGGACGATCGTGCCGTCGACGAGCAGGACGGACATGAGGAAGTTCCACATCATCCAGCCCGTACTGGTGTACCAGAACAGCCGGTCGTCCCGGCCTATGTCGAGGTGCAGGGAGGCGGTCTTCAGGTGTTCCACGAGGATTCCGCCATGCCCCTGCACGATGGCCTTGGGTAGTCCGGTCGTGCCGGACGAGTACAGCACCCACAAGGGGTGGTCGAACTCCACCGCCTCGAAGGCCGGATCAGCGTCGGGCACTAGAAGATCGTCCCAGACGGTCAGTCCACCCGTCGCCGTGGAGCTAGGATCGAGATACGGCACCACGACCGTCGTCTTCAGGCCGGGCAGGTCTCGGCGTAGCCGGTCGATGGTGTCGGACAGGTCGAAGCGCTTGCCGCCGTACACGTAGCCGTCCACCGTGAGCAGCACCTTCGGATCGATCTGGCAGAACCGGTCCACCACGCTGCGCACCCCGAACTCCGGGGAGCAACTCGACCACACCGCACCGATGCTGGTGGTCGCCAGCAGGCCGATAACCGCCTCTGGCATGTTCGGCATCAGCGCCGCGACGCGGTCACCCTTGTTGACTCCGATACGACGCAGGCCCTCGGCCAGGGCCGCGACCCTCTCAGCCAGCTCTACATAGGTGATTACGACCGGCGGGCCGGTCTCGGAGTGGGCGATCAGCGCGGGGTGGCCGTCACGGCGCGTCAGCGCGTGCTCAGCGTAGTTGAGCCGCGCCCCCTCGAACCAGCGAGCGTCCTGGATCTTGCGAGCGCCGAGGACGCGCTCGTACGGCCTGTGGGACTTGATCTCGAAATAATCCCAGACCGACGCCCAGAAGGCCTCCACGTCTTCCACCGACCAGACCCAGAGCGCCTCGTAGTTAGCGAAGGCAAGTCCCCGGTTCTCACGCAGCCAGCGCATGTAGCGGGCGATATTGGAACGTTTCAGCTCCGCTTCGGACGGCTCCCATAGCAGGCGGCCATCTGGGGCGGACCCTTCTAAGGCGGACAATGTAGAGGTAGTGCGGGGGTCTTAAGCTCCGGCAGGCCGGTGCTGCTTGAGGGGAGCCCTGGAGGTGTCCGAGCCACGGTCGATGAGCCGGCCGCCGAGGAACACGTCGGCCACGTTCCACAGGTCGGCCGCGTGCCTGTCCGGTTGTCCGTCGATTAGAACCACGTCGGCGTATTTGCCCGGCGACAGCGTACCGACCGTTTCGGCCACTCCCAACGATCGAGCCGCGTCCCCGGTGATGCTGGCGACTGCGGCGGGGCCGGGCATCCCGGCTTCTGTCAGTAGCTCGGTCTCGTAAGGGGCGTTGCCCAACTTGTAGTCGGCCCAAGACGAGTCGGAGCCGGTAATCATCTTCACGCCCATGTCGAGCATGCGCCTGGAGTCCTCCATGCGCTGCTGGAAATTGCGCTGCGCCTCGTCGAGCCTGGCTTGCTCGGCGGGGGTCAGAGGCCTCTCGGCTTTGAGGTCCAGCAGGGCCCAAACGCTCGCCTGCTGCACCGCCAACGTCGGGTTGACGTGGGCCCCGGCCTCGGCGATGCGATCTACGACGTCTTGGCGAAAAACGTCGGTCGCATCCGCCTCCCGAAATATGCAGTGGATGATCATGTCGATGCCGGCGTCGAGCGAGTTGATGGTCCCCTGGGTGGAAGAGCAATGCGCGGCGGTGAGCTTGCCCAGGCCGTGCGCGGTCTCGACCAGCGCATTCAATTCGTCTATGTTGAACGAGGGAAGCAGGGGGTATGACGTGGTGGTGGTGCCACCGGTGGCCGTGACTTTGATGTAGTCGGCGCCCTCCTTGATCAGTCGGCGGACCTGCGCCCGCACCTCGTCCTCTCCTGTCGCCACCGTGCCGAAGAAGCCCATGTGACCGCCGATGATTGAGACCGCCCGACCGCATAACACCATGCGGGGACCGGTGACGACACCCTCGTCTATCGCGTCCCTGAGGCGCAGCATGGTGTACGCTTTTGGCCCGTTCTCTCGGATCGTGGTGACGCCGGTGAACAGGCTCGCGTGAGCGTTGCGGGCGGACTGCAGCGCGAGCACCTCGTCTGGGATGTCGCCGAGGGTGTCGCCAACCCGTCCGTCGCCGAAGCCGTTGTGGTGGGTGTGGCAGTCGACCATGCCGGGCATGATCGTCATACCCGGGTAGTCGCGTCGCTCTACCGGTGCGCCTTCCGGCGGTACGACCTCGGCAGTGGCACCGGCCGTGATGATCTTTTCCCCGTCTATGAGCACCGCGCCGTTGTTGATGGCAGGTCCCCCCGTACCGTCCAGCAGCCGGTCGGCTGTTATTAGAATCAGTCCTTCGTCGGCCGGTGTGATCACCGGTCCCTCTCGTCGCGGTCGGCCCTGTATTCCCTGACCTCGGGCCGGTATTCGGTCGCCTCTGTCGCGCTTGGCTTCTTCCGGGTGTCCTTAGGCTCGTCCATGTGTTCCCGTCGAGGCCTATCGAAATCGGCTACTTCGGGCTCCTCAGAAGCCTCGATCGGTTGTTCGTCCGACAGGCCGGTGTCTCGGTCGAACTCTTCTTCAAGGTGCTGAGGCACCTCGCCGCGCTGGCGTGCCTCGATCATCGCCATCTCCCGCAACTCCCGCTCCTCGTCGTAGTCGGAGTATCGGTCGCGCATGCGGATCACCCGCTCTGTCAATCCCGCCGAAATGGGGACGTAGCTGAGGCTGACCTTGCCGCCCTCGCGCATGCGGATGTCCACGGCGTGGTAGCCGAGGTATCGGCCGAACAGGCCTGGCCTCTCGACGATGCGCTGGAACTGCTCGGCGGGAAGGTTGTACAGCTGCGAGTTCCCCAGCAGGCCTCGCTGGAATATGACTGCGTTGTGGGTGACGTGGTAGGCGGTCTTACGCCATCCCAGGTAGCGGGGGATGGTGACGGCTATGCCCAGGCCGACGGCGAGGATAATCATTTCCGTGCTCTGCTGGCTGAACAGAATCGCCACCACCGCCCATGGCACTAGGCCCCACATCCACGCCCACATCGATTGGCGGACCTCCGTGGAGCCCGGCGGAATGGATATCTCTGGTCCGCCTGTCCACCCGGGCCCCGGCTCGGCTTCCGGTCGGTTTTCCGGCTCGGCCTCGTTCCCTCTTTCGGTCTCTGTCTTGTCCACGCTTCTCCTATCGGCCCCTGGACCGTGCCCGTAAGACACCGTTCTCTTCTTCCAGTTCGGCGACCCGCTGCTCGGTGGCATCGATGCGGGCCAGCAACCGTAGGATAACCTCAACCCCGGCCAGGTTCACGCCCAGGTCGTCGACCAGATTGCGCACCCGCATCACCCTGTCGACGTCGCGCCTAGAAAAGACCCGCTGGTTACCCGGTGTACGAGCCGGAGTCACCAGGCCCAAAGTCTCGTAGTAGCGGAGCGTCTGATTCTGCACACCGCACATGCGGGCGGCCACGCTGATGACGAATACGGGCTCGTCCCGGCCAAAGAGATCACTCGTATTCATTTCGAGTACTCCTTTGTTGTTGCAGGGGCTTTTCCGAAGGGACCGAACGGGAGTCCCGGTATCTCTCCAGCAACTCCCGCTGCTCGTCTGTGAGGTCGTCCGGGACCGTCGGGCGCACGGTCACGATCAGATCACCCAGCCGCTCGGGCGACCTCAGCACCGGCATCCCTTTGCCGACGAGACGTATCTTACGTCCGCTGCCGCTTCCGGCCGGTATGGTCAACACGACGGTACCCGTCATCGTGGTCAGCTTGGCCTCGCCTCCCAGCGCCGCCACTTCGAACGGAACCTCCACGTTAACGCACAGGTCGTTTCCACGCCGATTGAACCGGCGGTGCGGCTGTACCGCGACCCGAATCATGACTTGCAGTTCCTTGGACGGGGAGATGCGGACCGTGGAGCCCGATTTGACCCCTGCCGGAATCTTGACTTCCATCGTCCGCGGGCCCCCGTGTCCGGTTAGCGAAACGTTTCGGATGGTCCCGGCGAACGCCTCCTCCAAGCTGACCTCGACCGATGTCTCCAGCCGCTGGACGGTGGGCGTGCGACGGCCGCCGAAGTGGCCAGACTCGTCGAAGAAGTCGGACAGGTCGCCACCGAAAACGTCCCTCGCTCCACCGTGGCTGCCTCCGCCATAACCAAATGGCCATCCCTCGGCATCCAGGCGGTCGGCGCGCTTCCAGTTGTCGCCGTACCGATCGTAGCTCTTTCGGTGTTCCGGGTTGGAGAGAACCTCGTAGGCTTCGTTGATCCTCTTGAACTCGCGGTTGGCCACCTCATCGCCGGGGTTGAGATCGGGATGGTGTTTACGGGCCAAGCGCCGAAAGGCCGTCTTGACGTCCTTGTCGGAGGAGTTCTTCTTAACCCCGAGAACTTTGTAGTAATCGCTCATATTCGGTCGCAGAGAACATCAGTATCTCAAACCCATGCATACATTATAACTGTAACTATCAACTTAGAAGATTTGATGTAAACACATTAACTCTGGTAACTTCATAAATGTAGGTTATGGGTCTCGAACTCGCAACAAAACGGTAATACCCAGTTGAACACCAAGGAGGAAACTGCATGGTTCTAAGATAATGGTACCCATTCACCGAACTCAGAAAAATGAACGACGCGGGTGGTGCGCCACAGGCGACCAACCGCTATCGTCCCGCGGGGGCGAGTGGCGACATACTCCCTGCCACTGGACGTGATCCGCAACGAGAACGAGGTGGTGATCCGGGCCTCGGTTTCCGGCCTAGACCCGAAGGATATTGAGGTCACGGTAGATGACAGCGTGGTAACGATTTCCGGGTCCACCGAGTCAGATCGGGCCGAGGAGTCCAACGGCTACGTGTTGTGAGAGCGACGGAGCGGAAGGGTTGCTCGATCAGTGAGGCTGCCGGACTATGTCGATGCGGACAAGGCCGAGTCTTCGGACGAGCACGGCGTCATTTCGGTCACGCTCCCCAGGAGCGAGGCCGCCCGCAGCAAGCGCCTCGAAATCAAAATCTCCAACAATTAAGCGTCCCACAGAGGATGGCAAACGGGCCGTCCGCGAATTAGAGGCTGGTGCCTTAAGATGGATGCGTGTCCACTCCAAAGGTATATACGCGGTCAGGTGACTCCGGCGAGACCGGCCTCCTCTTCGGTGGCCGTATCTCCAAGGCTGACCCGGTGACCGAGGCCTGCGGCACCATCGACGAGGCGGTCTCGATGATGGGCCTGGGCAGGGCCCTGTCGGGTTCTGATCTTGTCAAGACGGCTTTGCTAAGAGCGCAGCGAGAGCTACTCCGTGTCGCCTCCGAACTGGCTACCGCGCCGGAGAACCGGCAGCATCTGGAAGAGAAGATCGGCGCCATCTCTCCCGACATGATCGAGGCCTTGGAGACCGAGATTGACGCCATCAAGAACGAAGTCGAGCTTCCCCGCGCCTTCGTCGTTCCCGGTGCCTCTCCGGCCTCATCGGCCATCGACGTTGCCCGGGCGATGTGCCGGACGGCGGAACGACGGATAGTCGCTCTCAAAGAGACGGACCGGCTTCCCAACGACGATGTCCTGCGATACGTAAACCGCATGTCCGATCTCTTGTTCGTGCTCGCCCGGTATGAGGACAGTGCCCTTCCGCTCGAACTCACGACGGGCGAGCCGGCCTAAGCCGGTCTGTTGAGAGACCGTCGGTCCAATTGAGTAAAACGGTGCGCGTGGCGATCGTCGATTACCGTGCTGGTAACCTGCGCAGTGTCGCCAAGGCACTGGAAGTGGTGGGCGCAGAACCGATGGTGACCTCCGACGCTCGGGACATCGAGCGGTCCGATGCCCTCGTCTTTCCGGGCCAGGGAGCGAACGATTCGTCGATGCGGGCTCTCAAAGACAGGGGACTCGTGAACCCGATAACCGATTTCATCGATGCCGACAGACCTTTCCTCGGGGTGTGCTTGGGGCTACAGCTATTGATGGACGCCTCGGACGAGGGAGTCGAGCCCGGCCTGGGGGTGATTCCCGGGCGGACTCGCAGGCTCCCGGTGGGGCAGAAAATTCCGCACATGGGCTGGAACAGCGTCTTCATCCATAGCGACCACGAGGTGCTGGCGGGTGTTGCCAGCGGATCGCACTTTTACTTTGTCCATAGCTACTACGCCGCCCCTACGGTCCCTGACGTAGTCGCCGGCACCACTGAGTATGGCGTCGAGTTTTGCAGCGCGGTTGCGCGCAGTAGCCTCGTCGCGGTGCAGTTTCACCCGGAGAAGAGCGGCGATCTGGGCCTCGATCTCTACCGCCGTTTCGTCGACTTCGCCCGACGCGCCTGATGCAAGTTATACCCGCTATCGACCTTATGGGCGGCCGGTGTGTGCGGTTGATGCAGGGTGACTTCGCAAAGGAGACCGTTTATTCCGACGACCCCGAGAGCGTTGCACACCAGTGGGCCGCATTGGGCGCCGAGAGGATTCACGTAGTGGACCTGGACGGGGCTCGCACCGGGGCGCCGGTCAACCTTGAGATCGTCGGTCGGATAGTGGCCGCCGTCGACGTTCCCGTCCAGCTGGGTGGGGGTTTCCGCACCCCCGTCGTCGCGCGCGAAGCACAGGAGTTAGGCGTGGACCGGGTGATGGTTGGTACCGCCGCACTGGATGGGAACGTCGTCTCAGACATGCTCGAAACGTTGGGGCCCGAAGGGCTCTTGGTGAGCGTGGACGTGCGGGACGGCGAGGTCGTTGTATCCGGCTGGACGGAGGTCGGTGGAACGAGGGTCGGATACCTGGTTGCGGCGATGGAGCGCCTTGGCGTCCGGCGCATTATGTATACGGACGTGACCCGTGACGGCACGTTGACCGAGCCGAACTTCCGTGCCGTTGAGGATCTGGTCGCGCAGACGAGTATGTCCGTCATCGCCGCCGGTGGTATCGCCTCCATGGATCATCTCGTCAGGCTCGCGGCACTGGGCGTGGAGGGGACCGTCGTGGGAAGGGCGCTGTATACTGGAGATGTAGATCTGGCCGAGGCCATCGCCTCTACTAGGTCGCCATGAGATCCCTGTGAGGCTTCGGTGGTCTGACATTCAGAGGGGTAAAGCAGCCCCTGATGTGTCGGGAAAAACGACTTCAATGCCGGTGTGGATGAAACTCGCGGTGTGCCGGCCAGATAAGGACTGAGATCAGCGCCAGTGCTAAGACACTAGGACTTACCCGGTCCGTCGAGCGCCGGCCGCACAAAATAATGGTTAAGAAGTTTGACCCTGCATTGAAAGAGGCGCTGCTCTCGAAAGAGAGGTCGGACATGCTCGATACCCATCGGGTGATGTCGTTCCTGCCGTTGATGCCTTACCAGGAGGTTGCCGATATCGGCTGCGGTCCCGGCTACTTCACCATTCCTCTCGCCAAGTTCGCGTTCGATGGCAAGGTGTATGCACTCGACATCCACCAGGAGATGCTGGACGCGGTGCGCGAGGCTGCCGACAAGGTGAGGCTGAGCAACGTTGAGACCGTACTCAGCAAAGAGAGCAAGGTCGCCCTGAAAAAGGGGTCGATGGACGGTGCCTTGGTCGCGTTCTTGCTGACCGAGGTAGCCGGGCCCGCCAAGGTGCTCAAAGACGTGTACGGAGCATTGAGAAAAGGGGGCTGGCTGGGCGTTATTGAATCGAGCCAGGCCGACGGCGACGGCGCGGCCGCCGAGTCAGGGCTGTCGGAGATCGCCGCATCGGAGCTTGCTCAGGCCGCCGGTTTCCGGTTCACTGGCCGTTACGACATCAGCACCTCCCACTACATGCTCGTCTTCCGAGCGTAGCGGTCTAACGTCGGGAAGAAAAGGCGCAAGGCGGTGCGCGGCTACGATCGTGTTTGCGACCGTCTCGCAGAGCCTGGATAAGACAAGATGTTGACCAAAAGGATCATTCCCTGTCTTGATGTGGATGGTGGTCGGGTGGTCAAGGGGGTCAGCTTCGTCGACCTCAGGGACGCTGGCGACCCCGCCGAGATGGCCTCCTTTTACGATCGCGAGGGAGCGGACGAGCTGGTTTTTCTCGACATCACAGCCAGCTCCGACGGTCGTGACACGATGGTCGACGTGGTCCGCAAGGTCTCCGAGGAGGTGTTCATTCCCCTCACCGTCGGCGGAGGGATTCGAAGCTCCTACAACGTCAGGCTCATGCTTGAGGCGGGGGCGGACAAGGTTTCCCTGAACACGGCGGCGGTCAACGACCCGGAGTTGATACGTGACACTGCCGAGAGATTCGGTAACCAGTGCGTCGTGGTGGCCATTGATGCCCGTCGTATCGGTTCCAATGCTCTCGACCTGCCGCCCGGCGACTCCGACGTGGACACCGATTTGGCACTGAGACCCGACTCCATCTGGGAAGTGGTGACGCACGGTGGCCGCACTCCCACCGGCGTAGACGCAATCGCATGGGCGACGAGGGTCGCCGAGCTGGGAGCTGGAGAGCTGCTGGCTACCAGCATGGATACTGACGGGCAGCAGGGCGGCTACGACAACGAACTGCTGAGGGCCATCTCCGAACGCGTCACGGTACCCATCATCGCCAGCGGTGGTGCTGGTGAGCTGGAGCACCTGTGCTCCGCGGTAGAGAAGGGCGGAGCAGACGCGGTACTGGCCGCGAGCATCTTTCATTTCGGCACATTCCGCATATCCGAGGCCAAGGCACACATGGCAGAGCGTGGGTTGCCGGTGCGGCCGATCGGGTAGGGTAGAAAGCCGAGTGTTGATCTGCAAGACGACCGGGTCCGACGGATAGCCGTTGGCCGAGCTGGGGTAAAAACATGATTAAGCTTGACGACAAAGGCCTCTTCCCGGCGATCGCACAGAATGACGAGACTGGTGAGGTGCTCATGCTGGGATGGATGAGCTCGGGCTCGCTCAGGCGGACTCTTGAAGGTGGAGAGGTGTGGTTCTACAGTCGCAGCCGTGCAGACCTGTGGCACAAGGGTGAGGTGTCCGGCAACTACATGCGGGTGCTCAGTGCGGTGCCCGACTGCGACGGCGACGTGGTGCTGCTTAAGGTCGACCCGGACGGGCCAATCTGCCACACCGGTGAGCCGACCTGCTTTTTCGCCGAGCCTCTGGACGTGTTGCCCGAGTTCGAGGGAGCGGACGACCACTCTGGCATCCTCGAGGAGTTGTTCTCGGTCATCCAGAACCGAAAAAACGAGATGCCCAAGGGCAGCTACACGGCCAAGCTACTGGCCGGTGGACCGGAGCGGATAGGGCAGAAGGTGGTGGAGGAGGCAGGCGAGACGGCCATTGCCGCAGTCGCGGGGCGGAGAAACGACCTACCAGGAGAGATCGCCGACATGCTTTACCACACGCTGGTGCTTATGTCGGCGTCGGGTGTTACCCCGAAGGACGTGTGGTCGCGCCTGCGCGAACGTCGACGCTGATCGCCTCTTCCATGGCCGCTATGGCCACTTCGATCTGGCCGTCCTCCGGCTCCCTCGTCGTCAGTCGCTGGAGTACTAGGCTGGGCAGCGCGATGACCTGCACGAGCGGGTTGTCGGAGTGGAAGCCGCTGAACCTGATTACCTCGTAGCTGACCGAGGCTATTATCGGGATCAGCACGATTCGAGAGGCGAACAGCCACCACAGGGGTTCGCGGCCGGTGAAGGCGAACATCACGATGGCCACAAACATAACGACGAACAGGAAGGCCGTGCCGCACCGCGGGTGAGCGGTGGGATAGCGACGCACCGACTCCACGCTCAGCTCCTCACCGTGCTCGTGGGCGTGTACCACCATGTGCTCCGCACCGTGGTACATAAACACGCGCCTGATCTCCTGCATGCGGCCGATGAAGGCTATGTAGGCGAGGAAGAGAGCCAGTCGAATGACTCCTTCGACGATGTTGCTGACTATGTCCGAGCCGATCACTCCTTGCAGGCCCCGGCTGGCGAACACGGGAATCAAGAAAAATATGCCGATGGCCAGGGCGATCGACAGGACCATCATCCCGGCGATCGAGGCGCCGCCGATCTCTTCATCTTCGCCGGCGGCCACGTTTGCCGAGTGGCTCAGCGCGCGCATGCCCAGCGTCAGCGTCTCGGCCATAACCAGGATTCCCCGCAGGAAGGGGATGCGCCGTGTCCGCCCGCTGTACCAGGAGTTCAGAGACAGATTGCGAAGGGTGATGATGCCCTCCGGGTTGCGCACCGCCACCGAGGCCGAGCGCAGTCCGCGGATCATGACGCCTTCGAGCACGGCCTGGCCGCCGTATGTGACGGGGCTACTGGACTTTTTCATTTATTTGCCTGGGTGTTTTGCCAGGGCCGCAACCGGTTAACGGCGGCCTAATAAGAGAAGAGAGGTGAGCATGCTCACCCCTCTCCCGGTTTTCCAACCACCGTTGTCGCTACTTGAGGTTGTAGCGCCGCCTCATGCGATCGACCCGTCCCTCGGTGTCAACGATCCTCTGCTCACCGGTGTAGAAGGGATGGCACTGGTTGCATAATTCCACTCGCAACTCCGGCTTGGTCGCACCGGTGGTAAATGTGCGCCCGCAGGAGCAGATAACCTGCGCCTCGGGGAAGTATTCGGGGTGAATTCCGGGCTTCATTGATGTCTCCTGAGATGCCCAGGAGGGCTCTAATCGGAGTAGACGCTGACGCGTTTTTTGTCCTTGGTGGCGTGCTCGAATTTGACCTTGCCGTCGATCAGGGCGAACAGGGTGTGATCCCGGCCCATGCCGACGTTCGTCCCCGGCCGTATCCGTGTGCCGCGCTGTCTGACAATTATCGAACCCGCACTGGCGAACTCGTTGTCGTAGAGCTTGACGCCCAGCCGTTGGCCGGCACTGTCGCGCCCGTTGCGGGAACTGCCGGAACCCTTTTTATGCGCCATGCATTTTCTCCTAAGTCGCCGCTATCGCCCGACTACGAATGCCTCGCTCGGGGCCTCGGTTATGAGATGCTCGTTATCTTCAGGTCGGTGTAGGGCTGACGGTGCCCGTTCTTGCGCCGGTAGCGCGTCTTGGCCTTGTACCTGAGTACGATGACCTTCTTGTCCCTACCGGCGGCTGTGATCTGGGCGGTCACCTTGGCGTTCGGTACAACCGGGGTGCCCAGCGTGATGTCGCCTTCGAGCGACAGCATGCGGACATCGTCCAACTCGACGACGTCACCCTCGTCGCCTGGAATCGTCTCCACCCGGATGACGTCGCCGGTGTTGACTCGGTACTGCTTACCGCCCGTTTGAACTATGGCGTAGTCGGACAAGGTATCTGCTCCAGGAAGTGCTGTGTGACAGGGTTGCGCCAGTCACCACCGGCGCTTAGAGTGCCGGTTAGCAATTCTAGGGTGATGGCGACCCGGGGTCAAGATTTTGCGGTCGTATTTTTGGTTGTTCGGCTTGGGTTTTGATACGCGGGCTCGATGTAGGCGAAGTTGAAGACCTTTTCCGGGTGCCACTGGCCGGTCGCACCGTCGAACGAAAGCAGCCCGACGAACTCCCCGCCGGTGGTGTACGCACGCGCCCGCTCCCCCGGTCGCCTCGGAGGGACGCGAGCGCCGACCGGTATTGGCTGCCCTTGTCGCACGATCTTTACCAGCCTGTCGCCCAGAACCATGCAGGGGAGATGCGCCAGGGCGGCATCGGGTGCGTGGACGAAGTCCTCCCAACCGCCTTCGGCAAAAAGTGCCTCCACTCGTTCCAAACCCAGGGCGTCCTCCAGTCTGAAATGCCCGCTGCGCAGGCGCACCAAGCTCCTGAGGTTGCCGCCGACGCCAAGCGCCGCGCCAAGATCGTGCGCGAGGGATCGCATGTAAAAGCCCCGTCCGCAGCGGACGAACAGGGTCGCTAGCGGCGGCTCGTAGCTCTCCAACGTGATGGCCTCTACCTGAACGCTTCGCGCTTCCCGTTCCACCTCCACACCGGCGCGGGCGAGATCGTAAAGTCGCTTGCCCTCCTTTTTCAGGGCGCTGTACATGGGGGGAACCTGCTGGATCGTGCCCCGAAAGCCCGACAGTGTGGCATCGATTTTCTCTGGAGTGACGCCCGAGGCGTCGACGGTTTCGAGAACCTGTCCGGCCGAGTCGTAGGTGTCGGTATGAACGCCCAATTCCACGGTGCCGCGGTACTCTTTGCCGCCGTCGATGAGATACTCCATCATGCGCGTGGCCCGGCCCAGGCAGACGGGTATGACCCCGGTGGCGATGGGGTCGAGGGTGCCCCCGTGGCCGACCTTCTTGAGGCCGCTAGCCCGCTTGATACGCCGGACAACGTCCATCGAGGTGATGCCCGATGGCTTGTCGACCGCAAGCAGGCCGTCGATCGCCCGGGCGGCTGTCTTCGGGGCCATGTGGTCAGCCTCCGGAAGAGGGGGGCGTCTTTTCACTGACGACCCGGAGAATTATCTCGGACATGTCGGAGCCGCGCTCGATGGAGTCGTCGAGCCTGAATTGGATCTGGGGTACGGTTCTCATGGCTAGGCGGTTACCTAGCCGGCGGCCGACGAAGCCAGACGCCGAGTTGAGGGCCTTGATCACCTTGCGGGCGTCCTTGCTACCGTACACGCTCACAAAGACCTTTGCCCGGCGGAGATCGCCCGTCGTTTCGACGTCGACGACGCTGACCATACCATCAATGCGCGGGTCTTTGACCTCGTTTGCGAGAACCTCGCTGACCTGCTGTCGCAGGTTCGCGTTGACGCGGTCGGTGCGGCGCGTCATCCGACGCCCTTAGCCGACGCTGACCCGTTCGGTGCGGTGAGCCTCCAAGACGTCGCCCTCTTGGAAGTCATTGAACCCTTCGAGTACAAGCCCGCCTTCGTTGCCATTGGCGACCTCGCGGACGTCGTTTTTGAAGTGTTTGAGGCTCAGTAGCTTGCCCGTGGCCAGCCGCTCGCCGTCGCGTGAGACGTAGATCTCGGCGTCCCGGGTGATCTTGCCGCGCCCGACGTAGAAGCCCGCGATGCGGGCGGTCCGGCCCATGGGGAAGACGGCCCTGACGGTCGCCTCTCCCTCGACGACATCGCGGTATACCGGCTTGAGCAGGCCCTGCAGGGCCTTGTCCACGTCCTCGATCAGCGAGTAGATGACGCTGTAACTGCGGATCTCGACACCCTCTTGGCTCGCGCGGGACCAAGCCCCCGCCTGGGGTTCGGAGTTGAAGCCGATGATTATGGCGTCGGAGGCGACCGCCAGCAGGACGTCGTTTTCCGATATGCCACCGGCCGCCGATCTGATCACGTTGACCTTGACTTTTTCGGTGCCGAGTCCGTCCAGGGCGAACAGGACCGCGTCCACGCTTCCCTGCACGTCGGTCTTGACGATGAGATTGAGGGCCTTGACCTCACCCGACTCGATGCGCGTATAGACATCGCCCAAGGAAGTGCTGGCGTGGGCGGCCGCACCTCGCTCGCGCTTCTCGGCGAGGGCGCGGCCGGCCTTCTCGTCCGGGACTACTTCCAAGATATCGCCAGCCCCAGGCATTCCGCTCAGGCCCAGTATCTCCGCCGGAGTAGAGGGACCGGCCTCGTCGAAACGCTGTCCCCATTCGTTGATCATCGCCTTGACCCGACCACGGATCGTCCCGACGACGAGGTGGTCACCCACCCTCATGGTGCCGGTCTGCACCAACACGGTGGCCACGATGCCACGACTGCGGTCCACCCGGGCCTCGATCACCACCCCGTGGGCGGGCCGGTCTGGGTTGGCCTGGAGTTCGGAAATCTCGGCCACCAGGCCGATGTGCTCCAGCACGTCCGAGACGCCCTCGCCCTTGAGAGCGGATACTGGGACCGAGATGATGTCGCCGCCCCAGTCCTCGACCAGCAGGTCGTGCTCGGACAGTTGTCTCTTGACTTTCTCCGGGTCTGCGTCGGCTTTGTCCACCTTGTTGATGGCAACGATCATGGGGACGTCGGCAGCCTTGATGTGGTCGATTGCCTCCTCGGTCTGGGGCATCAGACCGTCGTCGGCGGCCACCACCAGCACGGCGATGTCCGTCACCTTGGCCCCGCGCGCCCTCATGGCGGTGAATGCCTCGTGGCCGGGGGTGTCCAGGAAGGTTATCTTTCCTCCTTCCCGTTCTATCTGGTAAGCACCGATGTGCTGGGTAATGCCGCCCGCCTCACCTTCGACAACTTTCGTTTCCCGGATGGCGTCGAGCAGGGTCGTTTTGCCGTGATCAACGTGACCGAGGATGGTCACGACCGGCGGCCTAGGCTTGAGTTCGGCCGGATCCTCCCCCTCCTGGGTGGGGACGATCGAGGTGGCGTCTTCGCTCGCTCCCTCAGGTTCGAGAATGTCGTATCCGAAGTCCTCGGCGATGTCGGCGGCGAGGTTGAAATCGATGACCTCGTTGATGGCGTACATGTGGCCGCGGCGCATGAGTTGCTTGATCACGTCGACCGCGGTCACGCGCATCATGGCGGCTAGGTCTCCCACCGAGATGGCGCCAGGAATATCGAGAACCGGCGCCGCCATGGATGCCTGTGGCGTGGCGTCGGCAGGGCTCTGGACCGGGTCGTCGGTGGGCTGTTTTTGTTCCGTAGTGGTCATCTAGTTCGTCTCTGTCGAGCCTTGCGGCTCCGCCCTCGCTTTCATTTCGGAGATCAGTCGGCTCATCTCCGATTCGGACACCGTGGTCCGCAGTGCGTAGGATAACCTACCCGCCCTCATCAGTGCCTTGTCACACTCGCGCCTTCGGCACAGGTATGCACCGCGGCCCGGCAACCTGCCTTTGAGGTCAAGTCGGACGCCGCCAGGAGCGGCGGCGATCCGGGTCAACGCAGATCTTGCGACTTTGGCGCTACATGCGATGCAGGTCCGCTCCGGCGAGCGGACCGGATTCGACCCAGAACTCGGCGACATTGGGCCTAGCGATGCGAGACCGGAATGCATCGGGAGGCACTGTTCGGCCGCACCCATTGCCGACGAGGAATCGACGGACGACCGAGTTTCAGCGCCTGCGTGGACGGTACGCCCGCCTGCGACCGCCGGTGCGTCGTCGTCGTCTCGGCCCGTCGGGCAGTAACTCTTCGATGTCCTCGGCGAACCTGATCTGGCCGGGCTCGGGGGACGCCGCCGGTCGCCGCACCGTCCATACCTCTTCCGGTAGCTCGGATAGCGACGGCGCCGCCACCCCGACGGGCTCTGGCACCTCTTGAACTTTTTCCTCTTCGAAGACAGGTTCGGCTACCGGGGCCTCAACCAGTGCTTCTTCTTCGGCGGGCGCCTCGGCCATCTCTTCCACAGTCTCGACGGTCTCGGGGGCCACCTTGACCGGCTCCGGTTCCGGAGCGTCGGAGGCCGGAGCTGCTGAGGCTGCCGCTTCCAGGTGGTCCGCGATGGCCTGCAGGGTATCGACCTTCGAACGGATGCCCTTGAGGTCTACGCCCAGTTTGACGGCGTACTCGCGTATCTGCTTGAAGGGGCGCTGGTCGAGAGGGACCTCCTCGACGACCGAGGGAGCGTCATCCGGCTCGGCCGCCACGACGGTCTCGGCCTCGACAGTTGCCTCTTCAGTGGCGACGGCGGGTGCCGCGATTTCGGGTTTGACCGGGGCTTTCGCTGCGTCGACGTCGCTCTTGATGTCGACTTTCCATCCGGTCAGCTTCGCCGCCAGCCGGGCGTTCTGGCCCTCTTTGCCTATCGCCAAGGAGAGCTGGCGATCCGGGACAACCGCCACCGCCGACAATTCCCCGGTGTCCAGGTCCACCCTCAGGACCTGCGAGGGACTCAGGGCGTGGGCGATGAACACCGTCGGGTCGGGATCCCACTCGACGACGTCTATCTTCTCGCCGTGCAACTCGTTGACGATGTTCTGGATGCGTATGCCGCGCAGGCCCACGCAGGAGCCCACGGGATCCACCCCTGTCTGTGAGGACCAGACGGCGACCTTGCTTCGGGCGCCCGGCTCGCGGGCGATGGCCTTGATCTCCACCGAGCCGTTGTAGATCTCTGGGACTTCCATCTCGAACAGGCGTCGCAATAGCAGTTTGTCAGTTCGGGAGACGATCAACTCGGGGCCCTTGAGTGACCGCTCGATGGACTTGAGCAGGACTTTCATTTTCTGGCCCACGCGATAGCGCTCGAAATAGACCTGCTCGGTGGGAGGCAGGATGGCCTCTGCCCGACCTAGCTCGGCGACTATCTGCTTGGGCTCGATGCGCTGGATGGTGACGGTGTAGACTTCGCCTTCCTTGTCGGCGAACTCCTCGTATACCAGCTCGCGCTCGGCCTCACGCAGTCGCTGCAGCACCACCTGCTTGGCGGTCTGGGCGGCGATGCGACCCGCGCTGTGGGGGAGGCTTTCGTAGGCGACGCTCTCGCCGAGTTCGGCGTCAGCCTTGAACTTGCGTGCCTCTTTGAGGGTCATCTCCAGTTGTGGATCCTCCACGTTCTCAACGACCTCCTTGAGGAGAAAGACGCTGACCTCTCCGCTGCCAGGGTCGAGCTTGACGGAGATGTCCTGGCCCGCGGCTATGCTATCCTTCCGGTACGCTGAAACCAGCGCGGCCTCGATCGCGGACAGCACGATCTCACGGGGCAGGTTGCGCTCCGCTGCAAGCTGAGTCAGCGCGATCAGGAAATCGCTCTTCATACTTTTTGTCAGCCCCTCCCCCGCGCACCTGTGCGCGGCACGAGTCCGGCAAAAAATCCCTCTTCAATCAAAAAAAGCGGGGCCGGCCCCACTTTTCGCGAAGAGGAAAAGTTGTCGCCCGTAAGTATAGCAACTGCCACCAGATCTAACAACCACGCTCGGCTCGTTAACGTGGATTTGCAGCCGTGGAAGGCTCTCGGTCGGTTCGCATGGAAGACGATTCTGGCGACGGCCTTGCTGGCTCTCGCAACCGCCTGCACGGGTGGCGATGAGGACGAGCTTCTGGTTTTCGCCGCCGCCAGCCTGACCGACGCGCTCACCGAGCTTGGACAGCAGTATCGGGCGGAGACCGGAACCGGCGTCGTCTTCAGCTTCGGTGGTTCCCAGTTCCTCGCCCGTCAGGTCGTCGAGGGTGCGCCGGCCGACCTGGTGATTTCCGCCGGTCGGCAGCCGATCGACCTGCTGGTGCGAGAAGACGTTGTGGCGGCCGGCCCGTTCGATCTGCTGGGCAACGAGCTCGTGGTGGTAACCCGGAGCCGGTTTACGGACCCTCCCGACGATCTGGCGGACCTCGCCTCCAACACGATTAGCAGTGTGTCCGTACCGGATCCGGACTTGGCGCCCGCCGGTGTTTACGCAAGGGAGGCTCTCACTTCCCTGGACCTGTGGGACTCGTTGGCCGGGAAAATCGTGCCCACCGGGGACGTGCGCGCCGCCCTGACGAACGTCGAAAGAGGCAATACCGACGCCGCGATCGTCTATCGCACGGACGCCGTTACCGGAAACGACCTGCTGATTGCTGACATCGTCCCGCCCGGTTCGCACTCACCGGTTGTCTATCCGGTGGCGGTCATCAGTCGGAGCGAGCGACCGGAGGCGGCGCTTCGGTTCGCCGAGTTCCTCGATGGCGAGGCGGCGGGGCGAATCTTCGAGCGGTTCGGCTTTGACCCGGCACCCGATGGACAATACGAGCAACAATAGGGTCCATGGCTTCTGAGATTACGCTGGTCGGGCTATCACTGCAGGTGGCGGTGGTCGCTACCGCGTTGAACCTGATCCCCGCCTTGGCGGTCAGCTGGCTGCTGGTCAAACGGAGGATGCCGGGCGGATTCGTTCTTGATCTGCTGGTCTCGCTTCCGCTTGCCCTGCCGCCAGTTGCGATCGGCTTCTTTCTACTCTTGTTGCTGGGAAGGGAGGGGCCGTTTGGACGGGCGTCACAGGCGCTGTTCGACAGCGACATCGTCTTCACCTGGTTCGCCGCGGCGATCGCCGCGGCCATCGTCTCGTTCCCGCTCATGGCTAGGTCGATCATGGTGGCGATGGCTGGTGTGGACCGGCGCTTGGAGCTGTCCGCTAGGACGCTGGGCGCCGGGCCCTGGCGGGTGTTCCTGACGATCACCGTGCCGCTGGCTTACAGGGGCATTTTCGCCGGCCTGCTGCTGGGATTCGTCAGGGCGCTCAGCGAGTTTGGGGCCACGATTGTGGTGGCGGGTAACATATCGGGCCGCACCGAGACCCTTCCGCTCGCCGTCTACTCGAACATACTCCTGGGCAAGGACGGGCAGGCCTTTGTGTTGATTGGCATAACTATCGCACTGGCGGTGGTCACCCTGGCCGTACACAACTGGCTGCTGAGCCGAGGCGGACGCCGTGAGGTGAACGGTTGATACGGGAAGTTGGGGAATCGTCGAACGCCGGAGCATTACCGGGCGAGGCGACGACCGGGACTCGGGCGAAAGAATCTGAACCGCTCGTCGCCTTCCGGGTGAGAAAGGAATTCCCCGGCTTCACGTTGGATTGCGAGGCGCACTTCACGGCGGGAG
The DNA here is from genome assembly GCA_964637315.1 of uncultured Dehalococcoidia bacterium. Classification (GTDB taxonomy): domain Bacteria; phylum Chloroflexota; class Dehalococcoidia; order Lucifugimonadales; family UBA2962; genus CAUZIR01. The sequence goes on from CAZWTT010000005.1 coordinate 26,921, forward strand.
TAACGGCCGTCTTCGGCCGGTCCGGCAGCGGCAAGACCACCCTGCTCAACTGCCTAGCCGGCATGGTCAACCCGGACGACGGGTACATTCAGATCCTGGGACGCCCCGTTTTTAACTCAGGAAGACACTCTTCAGGAGCACGCTCAACCCATCAGCCACCGGAGCGGCGGCGCATCGGCTACGTCTTCCAGGACGGCATGCTCTTTCCCCACATGTCGGTGGCTGCAAACATCGACTACGGCCACGCCCTGGTGGCGCCCGACCGCAGGACACTGCGGCTGGACGAGGTGATCGACCTGCTGGAGCTTGGGGGTCTGGTTGACCGGCCGGTGAGTGCTCTGTCCGGCGGGGAGGCGCAGCGCGTCGCCTTGGCCCGGGCACTCGCCGCATCACCCGAACTTCTGCTGCTCGACGAGCCGCTCAGCTCCCTTGATGCGCTGATGCGCGGGGTCATCATTCGCTACCTCAAGAAGGTCTGGACCGAGCTTCGCATCCCGATGGTGCTCGTTTCACACTCGCTCTCGGAGGTGATGGCACTCGCCGCCGACACGCTCGTTCTTTCTGGAGGCAAGAAAATCGCGCAGGGGCCGCCCACACGCGTTCTGGGTGAGCCCGCCGTCGGGGCTATGGCCGATTACCATGCGCTGGAGAACCTGGTGGAGACGGAGATCGTCCGACCGAGCGAAGACTCCCGACCGGGGCAGGTGCCCGGACTGGTCAGAGTGGGAGATGCGACACTGGAGGCGCCGGACGTCTATGGACGGGTGGGTGAGCGGGTAACGGCCTCCATCCGAGCGTCGGACATCATCATCGCCACCGCGCGACCCACCGGCCTGAGCGCAAGGAACGTTGTGGAGGCCGAATTGACGGACCTGAACGTCGTTAGCGGCCGTACCCTGGCTTACTTCGATGTCGGTGTCCGGCTCATGGTCGAGGTTACTGACGCCGCCGTGCGGGAGTTGGGCTTGGGACCGGGCTCCGAGGTCTACCTGATAATCAAGACCAATTCGGTTCAGGTGCTCAATCCGGAGCGGCCTTAGCCGCCTTTGTCGCGAGTGTCCCCGGTATTGCCGGCGAACCCATTGGACAGATTTCTGAAAGCACGCAGCCGTCACACAACGGCACTTTGCGGCAAGCCTCTTTGGCGTGGCGCACGATGAGGGCGTGGTATTCGCCCATCACCGGGGCGTCGTCCTTCCCCGCAGTGCCACTAGGGATCGCATCGGCGAACAGGGCGCTCATTTCCCCGTAGTCGATCTTCTCCTCGGCCAGTCCCAACCGGGCCGCCAGTCGGCGGGTGTAGGCGTCGACCACGAACACCGGCCTGTCGGCGGCGTAGAGGAGAAAGGCGTCCGCGGTTTCCTCACCGACCCCGTAGACGGCGAGTAGCATCTCCCTCAGGCCGGCCGTGGGAACGGCCGCCATGCATGCAGGGTCGCCATCGAACTCCGTGATGAGGAACGATGCCAGCGCCTTCAGCTTGCGGGCCTTGGCGTTGTAGTAGCCGCTCGGCCTGATCAGCTCGGCCAGCTTGGTCTCCGGCATCGTCTGTATGGCGGCAGGAGACAGGGCGTCGGCAGCCTTCAGTGCATGAATCGCCCTCTCGACGTTGGCCCAGCTACAGGTCTGGGTGAGCACCGCGCCGACCATCATCTCAAAGACGGTCTCGGCCGGCCACCACCCTTGAGGACCGTAGGCGGCCAGCAGACGCCTATAGGTCTCGATGATGAGGGGTTCCGATTTCATGCGGTGTAAAGTATTCCAGAATCTAGGTCGTGCATCCTTACTCCCAAAAACTTCTTGCTGCCATGGCGGCCTCACACAGCCTGCTTTGTGTGGGCCTCGACCCCGACCCGGTGAGGATGCCGGTGCAGGACGTGGCCGATTTCAACCTAGCCATCGTCGATGCGACAGCCGACCTAGTCTGCGCGTACAAGCCCAACTTGGCATTTTACGAGGCACTCGGCATACCGGGTTTGATCGCGCTGGAAAAGACGATCGACCACATTCGGACAGTCGCACCGGGAGCGGTGCTGATAGGCGACGGCAAGCGGGGAGATGTTGGATCCACAAGCGTCGCCTACGCCAGGGCCATGTTCGAGGTGTGGGGCTTCGAAGCCACTACGGTCAACGCCTACGGCGGCAGCGAGTCCCTTGCCCCGTTTCTCGATTACCCGGACAGAGGCGTGTACGTGTGGTGTCGCTCGTCCAATCCAGGCGGCGCCGAGCTTCAGGACCTGCGTGTCGATGGCGAGGGTACGCGTCTCTTCGAGCGCCTGGCAGAGCGCGTCACTACATGGAAATCGAAGGCCGCGATTGGACTGGTCGCCGGCGCTCCCTACCCCGAGGACATGGCCGTTCTGCGACGGCTGGTGCCGGACGCCTCGGTACTGGCGCCGGGAGTCGGCGCCCAGGGTGGCAGCCTAGAAGCTACCGTAACTGCGGGAATGGGAGCCGACGGTCGCGGATTGGTGGTGAACGCCTCTCGCAGCGTGCTCTACGCTTCCAAGTCGACCGACTATGCCGAAGCGGCGCGCATTTCGGCCGGTAAACTGCGGGACGACATCAACAGTATTCTCACTTCTGAGGGACACGGTTGGTGAACAGGTAGTGTCGAGATGTCGACCGAACTGAATATCGGAGACACAGCCCGGCTGAAGAAGGCGCACCCGTGTGGAGGCTATGAGTGGGTTGTGGTTCGGTTGGGAGCCGACGTGGGGCTCGTTTGCCGCAACTGCGCCAGGCGGGTAACGCTAACCCGTTCGGAGTTGAACCGGCGTCTTAAAGAGGTCGTTGTCTCCTGACGAGAACTCGTTGTCAGGCGAGTCGGCGACGCCGGTCCGAGGGTCGGGTCATGAGGTGAGTACGGAGGCGCATGGCCCGTGCCAGCGTCGTTGACCCCCTGTTTGGCGGCACGTAGAATTGAGCGTATCGGCCGCTGCACGAGGTTTTAACTTGGCTTCCCGGACGGTGTCCAAACAGGTAGGGAGAGAGATCACGATGCGGGAAATGTTGATAGACAGCATCCGTGTCAGCCTGATGAACTATCAGCGGGTGGTCATCCTGCGCGTGAAGGACACGGACCGTTACCTTCCCATATGGATCGGCCCGAATGAGGCCGACGCCATCGCCGTGAAGCTGCAGGACATCGCCGTGTCGCGCCCCCTTACCCACGATCTGCTGGGCTCGGTGATAGACACGCTGGGCGCCGAGGTCAGCTCCATTGTGGTCTCGGACCTGAACAACGACACTTTCTACGCCAAGATAGTTCTCGGCGTTAACGGGGGAAGTGTCGAGGTCGATTGCCGACCGAGCGACGCCATTGCCTTGGCGGTTCGCTCGGAGGCCCGGATATATGTCGAGGACGCCGTGCTGGACAAGGCCAGTGTGCAGATGGACGCCGAAACCGGCAAGCCGGTTGTGTTGGAGGAAGGTGGGACCCCAAAGCCGCTTCGAGAGGAGGAGCTAAAGAGCCTGTCGGCCTTCAGCGACTTCGTTTCCACTCTCGATCTGGACGACCTCGGCGAGGTGGACAAGGGACCCGTCCCGGAGGAGCCTGGCCCAGAAGATCCTGGCACGGGAGAGAAGAAAGAGAAGTAAGGTGAGTTGCCTTTTGGGCACTCCGACTGCCAGTTCGCCTCCGACGCAGATCGGAGGCTTTTTTGTGCCCCGAGGAAACCCGACCAATGCCTTTCGACGCCGGCCACTGTAAATCCCCTGTCCCTCATTGTTGACCCTCAAAACGGCTTTGTGATAAGCTTTGCAATCGCTGCCGCCAAGGCCCGTTAACGCCGGTATATAGGGGCGCGTACAGGTTGCCTGAACCCGCTGCAGAGAGCAGAAAAAGAGCGCTTGTCGCGCGACTGGTGGGGGTCGGCTGGTTCGTCGCCATCACCATCGCCGGGGGGGCGATCGGTGGACTGGCCCTCGACGGCTGGTTGGGCACAGGGCCCATCCTGACGGTGGTGGGAGTCCTGTTGGGCGTGTTGGTGGCGGTGGCGGGAATGTATCGAATGCTTGCAGCGGTGCTCGAAGGCCCGCGGCACGACGATCGTTAACGCGGCCGAACGGCCCCCTGAGGTTTGAGGGGCACCGAGGAGACTGGAAGCTGCTGCGCAAACCGAAGGTACTAATCATCCTGCTGGCCTTTGGTGCCCTGTTCATCATTGGCATTGCAGGGGGGGCACTGGGTAACGAGTTCGGCGGCGGATTCCTGGGCGCTCCCATTGCCCACCTTCAGGTTCCCGCCGAGAACATCACCTCCGAGCCCAACGTCGGAGGCTTCCACATCACCAACACCATGGTGACGACGTGGGGCGCGATCGCGGTTGTGCTCATCCTCGGCTTTTTCGCCACCCGCAAGCTGACGACCGTCCCGACCGGCTTCCAGACCGTGTTCGAGGTTCTCATCGAGTATTTTCAGAATCTCGGTCAGGGGCTCGCGGGCAAGCGGGCAGGTACGTACATCCCGCTGGTCCTGACGATCTTCGTCTTCATCGTCGTTTCCAACTGGATGGGCATCCTTCCCGGCTTCGGCACCATCGGTTGGATCGAGCCCGCGGACGAACTGATCCACCACGCAGAGGAAAAGGCCGAAGAGGATCACAAAGAGCCCAACCTATCGGCAATCACCCTGAACGTCTTCGACGGCGAAGGCGACGTGGGCATTCTCGGCTTCGGCTCGGTGAGCGAAACTGTCACCGCCGAGGAATTCGAGGAACACGGCCTCGATGACGGTAAACAGGCGGGCGTGCTGGTGCCCTTCCTGCGCTCGGCCAACACCGACGTGAACACGACCCTCGCCATCGCACTGGTGGCCATGTTCTTCGTCCACTTCTGGGCGTTCCGCACCTTGGGATTCTTCTCCCACGCGGGCAAGTACTTCAATGTGCGGCAGGGGCCGATCTGGTTCTTCGTCGGCATCCTGGAGATGATCAGCGAGATCGCCCGCATCATCAGCTTCACGTTCAGGCTCTTCGGCAATATCTTCGCGGGCGAGGTGCTGCTGGTGGCCATGGCGTTCCTCATACCCTTGATAGGGATCATCCCGTTCCTGGGTCTTGAACTGTTCGTCGGCCTCATACAGGCTTTCATATTCGCAATGCTTACGCTCGTATTTGCGGCGGTCGCGGGGGCATCGCACGACGAGCACTAGCCGGTACAAATAGCAGGCGAGTTCCGCCGACCCAAAAAGAGAGAACGGCGGGGCATAAGTTGAACGGAGGAATAAGGCAATGGAAGGTGATCTCAATGGAATAGGCGCCGGACTGGCGATCGGCCTCGGAGCCATCGGACCGGGCATCGGCATCGGGATACTGGCGGCAAAGGCGATGGAATCCATCGGCCGCAACCCCGAGGCGGTCGGCCCGATCCAGCAGAACATGATTTTGGCGATCGCGTTCGCCGAGGCCATCGCGATCTACGCGCTGGTCGTGGCGGTGATCATCAAGTTCGTGTAGTCCGCGCTGAAGGCTGGGGCTGCCGATAAGGCACCCTGGCCGTTTCAGCGCGATTGTCGAAGGAGCGTCATGGACGCACTAGGAATAAATCTCTCCGGCCTGGTCACCCAGGTCGTCAGCTTTCTTATCCTCTTCATCGCGCTGTGGGCGGTGCTTTACAGGCCCATCTCCAACGCCATGAAGACCCGGTCGGAGCGCATTCGGGAGGGCCTTGAGGCCGCCGATAGGGCGCGCGAAGAGGCCGCCACCGCCCGTACCGAGATGGAAGGCCAGATTGCGACGGCGCGAGCGGAGGGTCAGGACATGATCGCCCAGGCGCGGGAAGTAGCCGACCGCTTCCGTGAGGAAGAGTTGACCAAAGCACGGGTCGAGATCAAGGCTGAGCGGGAGCGGGCCGAGGCCGACATCCAGCGAGAGCGGGACGCGGCAATCGAGGGCCTGCGTAAAGAGTTTGCCGCCCTGGCAGTGGACGCCGCGGAAAAGATCGTCGAACGCTCCCTCGACGGCCCCGCCCACAAGGATCTGATCGACAAGGTCCTAGAGGACAGTGCAGCCCTCAACCAGGGCCGGTGATGTTCCGACTCTCTTCCATGAGGACGAATAGCTGATGGCCGGCCAACTGTCGGCCAGGAGGTTCGCTCAGGCCGCTTTCCAGATAGCGGAGGAGGCGGACCGGCTTGCCGAGTGGAAACAGGACCTGACGACCATCGCACAGACGCTGCAAAACGAGGAGCTTGCGACTCTGCTCGACTCCCCTCAGGTGCCGGTGGCAAACAAACTGAAGATGCTTGACGAGGTACTTGGTGACGGGATCGACCCTCTGGCACGCAACGTCGCCGGCCTGCTTGCTTCTCGTAGCGCCGTGGCGTTGATGCCCGAGATCATCGACCATTTCGAGGCCATGCTCGACGCCAGCCAGGGCGTCGTTCGTGCCGATGTGACGACGGTCGTGAAGCTCACAGTCGACCAAGTGGTACGGTTGACGAAGACGCTGGGCGAGGTCGTCGGAGCCGATGTGAGCGTGGAGTCGCATGTCGACCCCGAGGTGCTCGGAGGCATGGTCGCCAGGGTCGGCGACCGGGTGATCGACGGCAGCGTCCGTACCAAGCTGCAAACAATGAAAAGAGACTTATCCCGTTAAGCCATTGCATGGTGGCAAATAACGATTGATAAATGGCTCAGTAGCGAAGCGGCCCATTGCGAGGCGATGAAGCCCCGAGCCGAATAGCGAACTAAAGTGAAGCGGAGATCAAAATGGCAGGCAAGGGACAGGACATCGCCTCGGTTATCAGGCGCCAGATTGAGGACTTCGGGCGTGACCTGACGATGGTCGACGTCGGCACGGTGGTCGAGGTCGGCGATGGCGTGGCCCGCATCCACGGGCTGTCTGGGATCAGTTACTCTGAGCTACTTGAGTTCGAGGGTGGCGTTACCGGCCTTGCGCTCAACTTGGAGGAGGACGGCGTCGGCGCGGTCATTCTCGGCGACCCCCGCACGGTGAAAGAGGGCAGCGAGGTGCGCAGCACCGACCGCATCGTCGAGGTGGCGGTGGGCGAGAAACTGATCGGCCGAGTGGTTGACGCTCTGGGCCAACCCATCGACGGCAAAGGCGCCACTGGCACCACCGAGACGATGCCCGCTGAGATCGTCGCACCGGACGTAGCATCCCGAAAATCGGTCGACAGCCCGGTGCAGACCGGGATCAAGGCCATCGACGGCATGATCCCCATCGGCCGCGGCCAGCGAGAACTGGTCATCGGGGACCGCTCCACCGGCAAGTCGATGATCGCCATCGACACCATCATCAACCAGAGGGGCGGCGACCTCGTCTGCGTCTACGTCGCCATTGGACAGAAGGCGAGCAAGGTGGCCCAGACCCTGGGCATGCTGGAAGAGCACGGGGCGATGGAGCACACCATCATCGTCGCGGCCAACGCCGCCGACCCCGCCGCCATGCAGTACTTAGCACCCTACGCCGGCTGCGCCATGGCCGAGTACTTCATGAACCAAGGCAAAGAAGCTCTCATCGTCTACGATGACCTCTCCAAGCACGCCTGGGCGTACCGGCAGATGTCGCTTTTGCTGCGCCGCCCGCCGGGTCGCGAAGCGTACCCGGGGGACGTCTTTTACCTGCATAGTCGGCTGTTAGAGCGGGCCGCCAAGCTCGACGACGCCCACGGCGGTGGCTCTCTTACGGCGCTGCCGGTAATCGAGACACTGGCCGGGGACGTGTCGGCCTACGTGCCCACCAACGTGATTTCCATAACGGACGGCCAGATCTACTTGGAGCCGGAGCTGTTCAACTCCGGCATCCGCCCGGCGGTCAACGCCGGTCTGTCGGTGTCGCGCGTGGGCGGATCGGCCCAGACGAAGGCGATGCGAGCAGTGGCGGGAGGCCTGCGCCTCGAGCTTGCCCAGTACCGTGAGTTGGCCACCTTCGCACAGTTCGGGACTGAAGACCTCGACGCCGCTACGAAAGCCCAGTTGGAGAGGGGCCAGCGTGCCGTGGAGATTCTCAAGCAGGACCAGAACCGACCCCTGTCACTGGGCGACCAGGTGGCATCCATGTACGCTCTTTCCAACGGTTACCTCGACGACGTGGCCATCGACAAGATCGGCGAGGCCGAGTCCGCCCTGCAGGGTTATCTCGCCTCCAGCCACCCCCAGATCGTGGCCGACATCAACGAGACTCTGGCGCTTGGCGATGAGCTATCTGAACGGCTCAACAAGGCCCTGGACGAGTTCAAAAAGACGGTCCCGACGGAATAGAGCGAGTTACGAATGGCCTCCGTACGGCAGATAAAGCGACGTATTACCAGCGTCGACAACACGGCCAAGATAACCAAGGCTATGTCCATGATTGCCGCCTCCAAGATGCGGCGAGCGCAGGAGATGGCATTGCAGACGCGGCCGTATGCTGACCGGATGCTGGCGCTGCTGGCCGACCTCGCGGCGCAGCCACAGGACGCCGACGACACACATCCGCTCCTGATGAGACGGGAGCCGCGCAGGGTCCAGTTGATAATCATTACGCCCGACCGTGGACTTACCGGCGGCATGAACACCGCCGTAAGCCGTCAGGCTGGCCAATACTTGGTCGACCTAGGACTGGAGTCTGACGTTGTGGCGGTCGGCAAGAAGGGACGCGACTTCTTCGCTAGGACCGGCAACCTGAGAGCGTCCTTCACAGACATGGGCGACCGCCCGACGGTGGCGGACGGCGCCCCCATCGCACAGGTCGTCATGGACGACTACCAGAGCGAGCGTGTGGACGCCGTGTACCTCGTTTACTCACATTTCGTGAACACGACCGTCCAGCGTCCACAGGTGCTGCCGCTGCTGCCCGTCGTCCCGGCCAAGTTGGAGTCGAAGGACACGGTGGGGTACATCTTTGAGCCGAGCGCCCGGCAGGTGCTCGCCGAGCTGCTCCCCCGTTACGTGGAGATGCAGATATACCACGCGCTCCTGGAATCGTTGGCCAGTGAGCAGAGCGCTCGCATGGTGGCGATGCGTGGCGCGACCGATAACGCAATTGAAATGCAGTCCGATCTCACCCTGGAAATGAACAAAGTCAGGCAGGAGTCGATCACAGCCGAACTGCTCGACATCGTGGGCGGCGCGGCGGCGGTCGAGGCGTAGAGCTCCGACCGAAAAGATAAGACCGGTCCAAGAGATAGGGCCGGTTCAGGAGAAAGCAATGGCCAACGGAAAGGTGACCCAGGTGATTGGCACCGTCGTGGACGTGGAGTTTCCGCACGACGATATGCCGACCATATACAACGCGCTGGAGACGACTTTGGCGGACCAGCGGCTCGTCCTTGAGGCCGAGCAGCACGTGGGAAACAACTGGGTGCGCTGCCTAGCGCTGGGTCCCACCGAGGGCCTGACGCGCGGCGCCGATGTCCTCGACACCGGCCAGCCGATAGCGGTCCCTGTGGGCGATCCCACTCTGGGCCGCCTGTTCAACGCGCTGGGCGAGCCGCTGGACGGCCTGGAGAGTGTCGATTCGGCGGACAACTGGCCCATCCACCGACCGCCACCCTCCTTCGACGAGCAGTCCACCCAGATCGAGGTGCTGGAGACTGGGGTCAAGGTAATGGACCTGATCACCCCGTTCACCAAGGGCGGCAAGATTGGCCTCTATGGTGGTGCGGGTGTCGGAAAAACGGTCATTATCCAGGAGCTGATCCGCAACATTGGCACCGAGCACCAGGGTGTCTCGGTGTTCGCCGGGGTGGGGGAACGCTCTCGCGAGGGTAACGACCTGTGGCGAGAGATGAAGGAATCAGGCGTCCTTAAGAGCACCGTCTTGGTGTTCGGCCAGATGAACGAGCCGCCCGGCATTCGGGCTCGGGTCGCCCTCACCGGTCTGACCATGGCCGAGTACTTTAAAGAGGAGCGAAACCAGGACGTCCTGCTGTTCGTCGACAACATCTACCGCTACATCCTGGCGGGTATGGAGGTCTCGGCGCTGCTCGGGCGCATGCCGTCCGCCGTCGGTTACCAGCCGACTTTGGGTACTGAGATGGGCGACCTGGAAGAACGAATCACCTCTTCAAAAGACGGGTCGATTACCTCGTTCCAGGCCATCTACGTCCCGGCCGACGACTACACGGACCCCGGCATCGTTACCACCTTCGGCCACCTCGACGCCGTCGTGGCGCTCGAGCGCTCAATCGCCGAACAGGGCCTTTACCCGGCGGTGGACCCGCTGACCTCCAACTCCCGCATCATGGAGCCCGCCGTCGTCGGACAGGAGCATTACGAGGTGGCCCGGGGCGTGCAGCAGGTCCTGCAGCGCTATCGCGACCTTCAGGACATCATCGCCATTCTCGGTATCGAAGAGCTGTCAGACGAGGACCGCCAGACCGTCGCCCGAGCCCGCAAGATACAGAGATACCTTTCGCAGCCAATGTTCGTGGCCGAAGCCTTCACCGGTCAGGAGGGCCGCTACGTGCCGGTGCGCGAAACGGTGCGCGGCTTTAAGGAGATTCTCGAAGGCAAACACGACGAGCTGCCCGAGCAGTCACTCTACATGGTTGGAACCATAGACGAGGCGGTGGAAAAGGCCGAGAAGATGAAGGTGGAGTTTCAGTAGTCCCTTGGCCAACCTGCTCCTCGATATAGTCACCGCCGAGCGCCTCACATACTCCGACGAGGTGCAGAGCGTCGTCGCGCCCGGCACAGCGGGTGAATTCGGCATCCTGCCCAGCCACGCGCCGCTGCTGACCTCCCTGTCTCCCGGGGAATTGCGCGTGACCAAGGACGGGGAGCAGATCGCCATCGCCGTATCGGGCGGCTTTCTGGAGGTCATCGGTAATCACGTCACCGTGCTGGCGGACACGGCCGAGCAGGCGGAGGAGATCGACATCGATCGCGCCGAGGCGGCCCTCAAGAGGGCGGAAGAAAGAATGGCCTCGACCGACGGGGACTTGGACCTCCAGCGTGCCCTGCGGGCGGTGCGTCGCTCGCGAGCTCGCGTTGCCGTGGCGCGCCGTAGACGTCGTCGAACGGCCCGGGGAGAGGCCTCCGCCCAGCCACCGTCCTAATCGGATATGTGAACCGAAGTTAACAAAATGGCCCACCGTCAGGCGGGCCCTTCGCTTTGTAGGTTTGTGGGCGAGAAAGCGCCTAGGTGTCGTAATTTTCGTCCAGCAGATAATAGGTCATGGACTGGAGAGAGAGCACCGGATCGATGTTGCGAAGGACGACGCTCATCGGCACCTGGGGCGCGACGGGGGCGTAGTTGAGAATTCCTTTCACGTCATACTCGATGAGGTCATTGATAACCGTCTGGGCTTCATGGGCCGGCACCGCCACGATGGCAATGGCGATCCGCTCTTGCTGCAGTGTTTCCTTCAGCCGGGCCATGTGTCTGACCTTGAGTCCGCCCACGGTTTTCCCTACCTGATCGTCGTCGCTGTCGAAAGCGGCCAGAATGTGAAAGCCTTCGGGAGCGAAACCGGGGTAGCTGATGATGGCCCTGCCCAGCCTGCCGACGCCCACCAGGCAGGCGGGCCACCGCCGGTCCAATCCGAGTATCTGCCCCAACACTTGGAGCAGGAATTCCACGTTGTAGCCGCGGCCCTGTTTGCCGAATCGGCCGAAATAGCTCAGGTCCTTGCGGATCTGCGCGGGCGTCATCTGCAGCCTATAGCCCAACTGCTGGGAACTGACAACCTGCGTCCCGTCGTCGCGCATCTGGGTCAGCGCCCTTACGTAGAGGGGCAGACGCAGCACGACAACTTCGGGGACCTGTGTGGAACTGGTCGCCATTCAGACTCTCACCCGCTCCGGTGGTGGTGCCGCCCGGCGCGGCAATCCGCGGTGCCCTTCGAACTCGCGGCTAATTGGCCCGAGCGCCTCGCAGGTGCCGGAAACGCATTCGTTCCCCGGTTTCGCGGGGCGCCGCTATTGTATGTTCGGGGGCATCTACCGTCAACGGCTTGTGAAAGAAATAACTGTATGGTTTGGTGAGATTTCGGCACCCCGAACATACTCACCTTCGACTTCGTTTACCGCGTGCCATAGGCATCTAAGGTCCGAGACTTCCTTGACTCTATCGAATCGCGATGGTAAGATCGATGCGCTCGTCAGCGTGTTGCGAGCAGGCTCCGTGAGCCCTTCAGCACGGGTCGTGGAGCGACCTTGAACCCTCTTAGATAAATCCGGCACTTTGACGTACCACGGTGCGGGATCGGTCCGGTCCCGTCCATCTGGCAGTCGCTCTGGCAGTTGCTATGACTCGGAAAGGAGCCCATGACCGGGGAGAAGAAAGTCGAGATTAGGCGTGGCCTCAGGGACGTCTACATCGACAGGACTCGTTCCAGCTTCATTGACGGCAGAGAAGGTAAGCTTCTCTACCGCGGTTTCAACATAAACGACCTGGCCGAGCACTCGACGTTCGAGGAGACGGCCTACCTGCTTCTCTACGGTGAGCTGCCTGAGCGTTCGCAGCTCGTGGAGTTCGACGCCCAGTTAAGGGCCAACCGGGAGGCGTCGAGCGAGATTCTCGACGTCATTCGGCTGACGAGTGAGGCTCACCCCATGGACGTGCTGAGGACCGCCGTCTCGGCGAGCGCGGGTCCGGAACCCGATGCCTCAGACATATCCACGGAATCGACGCTTCGCAAAGGGATCGCACTTACCGCTCTGGCGCCCACCGTGGTCGCGGCCCATGCTAGGATCGTCCAGGGAGACGAGCAGGTGGCCCCGAGGTCTGACCTAGGCCACGCCGCCAACTTCCTCTACATGCTCTTCGGCGAGGAGCCGGACCCGCAGGACGCGGCCATAATTGACAAGGACTTCGTCTTGCACGCCGAGCATGGCATTAACGCCTCCTCTTTTGCCGCTAGGATCGCCGCTTCCACGCAGGCGGATATCCACTGTGCTGTCACCACCGGCATAGCGGTGCTCAAGGGCCCCTCACACGGCGGTGCCGCCGAGAGTGTAATGAAGATGGCGGAGGAGATCGGGTCTGAGGAACGGGCGCGCAACTACGTCGCCGATCGGCTGAAGAGCAAGAAAGTTATCGTGGGTTTCGGCCACAGGGTTTACCGTACGGAGGACCCCCGGGCCAAGCACCTCAAGGAAGATGCTAGGCGGCTGAGCGAGCGCCGTGGCGATCCTAGGTGGTTCGGGATACTCAACGCGGTGGTGGACGCAATGGAACCGTATGCACGCCGGGGCATCGCCCAGAATGTCGACCTGTGGTCGGGGGCGATCTACCAGATCTTGGGAATCCCCGAGTCGCTGTATATTCCTATTTTCGCGATGGGACGAATTCCCGGCTGGACGGCACAGGTCGTCGAGCAGTTGGAAAACAACATTCTGCTGCGACCGCGGCTTCAATACATCGGTGAGATGGACCGGACGTATGTGCCGATGAGCCAGAGATAACACACCGGGTATATCACTCGAGAGGGGACACAATTGACCACTGAGGAAACCACCGGTTCTAATTGCGAACACTTCTGGATGATCGAGAGCCCGAACGGACCCACCAGTATCGGTACGTGTCAGCATTGTGGGGAGAAGTCTGAGTTCCGCAACTCCATGCCGGGGTCGGGCTGGGACCGGGAGAGTCCACAGGCCAAACGGGCTCGCCAGCAAAGCCAAAGCAACGCAAATGTAAATGCCAAGGCCTAGTCGGGGGTAAGCAGACCGGCGGGTCGGGGGCGTCTGAGCTGGCTCGGGCGCCCCTTTTTGTTGGACCGGGGAGGGGAGCACCGTGTCACAGTCCACCGGTGGACCGACGGCGGCCGAAGTGGAGATCCGGTCTCGGATCGCGGACCGCGGCCGTGTCACCTTCCGTGAGTTCATGGAGGTCGCCCTCTACCATCCCGGCGGGAGCTACTACACCGATCTCGACACCCGTGGCCGGACCGGTGACTACTACACAAGCCCGGCGGCCCACCCTGCCTTCGGAGCCGCCGTTGCGGTCCAACTCAGGGCCATGTGGAGGCTGTTGGGCGAGCCGGCGCCCTTCACAGTCGTCGAGATGGGCGCTGGCGGGGGTGGGTTGGCGGCCGATGTGACGGCGTACGCCCGGCGCCTCGACGTGGCCTTCGCCGGGACGCTCGCCTACGTGCCTGTCGATCTAGACCAGGCTTTTCCATCGGGTGTCACCGGGTGTGTCCTTTCCAACGAGCTTCTCGATGCCATGCCCGTAGCCAGGTTCGAAATTGTTGATGGCGAGGCGAAGGAGATCTTCGTTACGGTCGACGAAGACGGAGAGAGCCTGACACAGGTACTGGACGACCCGGTAACCGGACTTATTGAGTCGAGGCTGGCCTCGCTCGCGAAACCGCTCCCAGATGGCTCACGGGGCGAGGTAAACCCGGGCATCGGCCCCTGGATGGAGAGGGTGAGCACCACCCTGCATAGGGGGTTCGTGATGACCATCGACTATGGAGACCGGGTCGAGGATCTCTACATCCGTCGTCAGGGCACACTGCAAACCTACTTCAGGCATGTCGACGGCCTGAGTCCCTATCAGAACGTGGGTCGACAGGATATTACGGCGCACGTCGACTTCTCCGCAGTCGAGACTGAGGGCGCACGAGTGGGGCTGAGTTCTCTCGGACTGGTGAGCCAGGCTGAGCTGCTGCGGCGAAACGGCATCGACCGGATGGCCGGCCGGCTGGGTGCGTTGGACCTGCCGTCGAACGAGCTTAGTGTGAACCGGTACGGACTCGACAAGCTGACCCGACCCGACGGCCTGGGCGGATTCAAGATTTTTTTCCAAGAGAAGGGCACAGGGATCACGGCCCTCGATGAGACATGGCCCTCGGCAGCCGAGCTGGGTAATCTGCCCGTGCCCACTGTTCTCGGCCCGGGCCATCTCCGGCTGGCCGAGGGGGGCTACCCCTCTTTTTCGTTCGAGCTGGACTCGCTGTGGCCCGAGTCGCCCGACCCCGATGACTTGGGCGCGTCCTTGCCCGACTCGAACGGTTCAGAAGAGGGTTCTGAATAGTCCTCTTCCAGCTTGGTCGGCCTGGGTTGGCTCAGCCGGGCGGTGGTGATGAAGCCGGTGTGGCCAACCATGCGGTGGTCGGGACGAACGCTTCTGGCGGCCACCACCCACGGCCGGACCAGGGACTCGGTGGTCTCGATCAGCACGAAGCGGCCGTTGGCCTTCAATGCCTCCGACAGGTCTCTCACCTGAAGGACGGTGGGAAGGAAGCTCACTAGGATTCCCCCCGGCACGAGGGCGCCCGCGACGTGACCGACGACATCCCACGGCTCGGGCAGGTCGAGCACCACCCGGTCGATGAGCTCTCCCGATCTCGCCCTCTCGTCCAACGCTTCCGACACGTCTCCAAGCCGGATGGACACGTTGCTTACGTCCCCGGCTGTGGCGCGGACATTCTCCGTCGCACGCTCGACCATGTCCTCCCGGAGGTCGTATGAGTGGACGAAGCCCTGCGGACCTACGGCCCTCATCAGCGCGATCGTGACGGCTCCCGATCCGCAGCCCGCCTCGATCACTATTGCGCCTGGAAACACGTCCCCGTTTACGACGATTGCGCCCAGGTCTTTCGGGTAGACAACGGTCGCGGTTCGCGGCATGAGTCGCGTGTAGTCGCCCATCGTCGGGCGCACGGCGAGCAGTAGGTGGCCCCGCGAGGTCGTGACCCACGACCCCTCGGTCAGACCGGTCACGTCCTCGTGTGCGAAGTGACCTGTGTGCGAGTTGAATCGCTTATCGGCCTCCAGCTTCACGAGGTAGAGGCGGCCGCGCCGGTCCACGAACATGACGTGCTCGCCGAATTCAAAGGGACAGCCACTCATAGCAGGCGACC
>CAZWTT010000005.1:42693-85996 GCA_964637315.1 uncultured Dehalococcoidia bacterium
GAAAACTGGGGGCCGTCTATGGGGTTCTGCGATCGTCATGTTCGTGGATCGGCTGGTCCGGTCCTCAGTTCGGTCTAGGTGCACCTAGACGATCTCAGCGAGGAAATCTTCGATGTGGATGTCGGCCGCACTCGCGTAGACCCTCCGGAACCGGATGACGCCGTCCTTGTCGATGATTAGGACGGCCCTGTCGGCCGTGCCGCGCTCTTCGTTATACAGGTCATACGCTTTGCTTATCTTCGCCTTGGGGTGGAAGTCCGACAAAAGAGGATAGGGCAGGTTGCCCAGCGAAGTGGCGTAGGCCGTCTGGGTGGGCTTGGGATCGGTGCTTATACCCAGTACCTGGGTATCCCGCTCCACGAACTTCGGGTAGCTGGCCCGAAACGCGGAGATCTGATCGGTTCAGCCTCCAGTGAACGAAAAGATGTGGAATGACAGTACGACGTTCTTGGACCCCCTGTACTGGCTCAGGGTGACGAGTTCGCCGTCCTGGTCCGGGACTCGGAAGCCCGGTGCTGTGTCTCCTACATCTGGCATCGCTGGCTCCTTGCTCTGGTCGCGGTCGATTGGGGTCTGGTGTCTGGTCCGGCCTTAATGGAGAATCTCGGTGGCTTCTAGTTGTTAAGAGCACTTGCAGTGCTCCAGCGGAGGTCGGGTTTGCGGGCGGCCAGTGCCTCGTCGAGGCGGGTGTTCGGGGTGTTATGCGGCGCCGTCTTGAGCAATTCGGGGCTCTGCTTCGCCTCGCGGGCGATGCGCTTCATCACCTCGATGAAGTGGTCGATGGTCTCCTTGGACTCCGTCTCGGTCGGCTCGATCATGAGCGCTTCTTCGACCACCAGCGGGAAGTACATGGTGGGCGGGTGAATGCCGTAGTCTATCAGCCGCTTGGAGATATCAAGCGCGGTGATTCCGAAGTCCCGTTTCAGGTTCCTAGCCGAGAAGACCACCTCGTGCATGCACTTGCGGTCGTACGGCAGATCGTACACCCCACGAAGACCCGCGAGTATGTAGTTGGCGTTGATGACCGCGTCCTCGCTGATCGCGCCGATGCCAGGGTTCCCAAGCGTTCGTATGTAAGCGTAGGCCCGCACCAGCGCGCCGAAGTTGCCATGGAAGGTGGTCATCTTGCCGATCGACATTTCCGGGGTCGCGAAGGAGAAGCTTTCGACTCCATCTGGTCCGTTGGACCTTTTCACGACCGGCGCCGGCAGGAACGGCAACAGGCGCTCGGCGACCATGACCGCACCTGCGCCCGGTCCGCCGCCGCCGTGGGGCTGTGTGAAAGTCTTGTGCAGGTTGGAGTGCATGACGTCGAACCCCAAATCCCCCGGCTTCACCCTGCCGAGCAAGGCGTTGAGGTTGGCGCCGTCGCCGTAGATGATTCCACCGGCGTCGTGGACCATCTGCACCACTTCCAGGATGTTGTTGTCGAACAGCCCCAGGGTGCTGGGCTGGGTGAGCATGAAGGCGGCGACGTCGTCTCCAACCACATACTCAAGAGCTTTGGTGTCCGTGTTGCCGTCGGCATCGGTGGGTAGAGAGACGACCGCGAACCCGGCCATGGCCGCCGACGCTGGGTTGGTGCCGTGGGCGCTGTCGGGAACGAGGACTTTTACACGTTGGTTGTCGCCCCTCGAGCGGTGGTAGGCGCGGGCCATGAGCATCCCCGCCAACTCTCCCTCGGCGCCCGCCATGGGAGAAAGCGAGGTGCCAGCCATGCCCGTTATCTCGGTGAGCAGGTCCTGCAGGTGGTGCATGAGGGCGAGCGCGCCCTGCACGGTGCTCTCCGGCTGCAAGGGATGGATGTCGGACAGGCCCGGGAGACCGGCCATCTCGTCGTTAAGCTTGGGGTTGTACTTCATGGTGCAGCTACCGAGCGGGTAGAAGTTGTTTTCGATGGAGAAGTTGAAGGTGCTGATCTGGGTGAAATAACGAACCAGCTCGGCCTCAGATATCTCCGGCATCGGCAGATCGTCGCGCAGAAAATCGGTCGGGGGCGGTACCTGCTCCGGTACGTCTAGCGAGGGCAGGGTGGTGCCGATGCGGCCCGGCACGCTGCGGTCCATGGCCAGCGCGCGTCGGGGATCGTCGTGGCTCACCTGCTCAAACACCGGCTTGCCCGATCTCGTCCAGGGCGGCAATCAGCCCGTCGATCTCGTCGCGGCTGTTCATCTCCGTGACGCATAGCAGCATTCCGTTGGGAAAGCGTTCGGAGACGTCGAGGCCGCCGATGATCCCCTTCTCCAAGAGGCGATCATTTATCTCTCCGGGGGGAATGGGACAGGACACTACGAACTCCCTGAAAAAGGGTCGATGACCCAGGGGAAGAGAGTGGCCGGGGAGCCCATCGATGGCCGAAGCCGCGTAGTGAGCTTTCTGGTAGCAGAGGTCGGCTATGTGAGCTAGGCCTCGCTTTCCCTGACCGATCATGTACACAGTTGCCATCAGGGCGATCAGGCCCACCGAGGTGCAGATATTGGAAGTTGCTCGCTCGCGACGTATGTGCTGCTCCCTCGTCTGCATGGTGAGCACGTACCCGGTGTGGCCCTCGGTATCTATGGTCTTGCCGACGATACGGCCGGGCATCTGCCGAATATGGCGCCGCTTGCAGGCGAACAGCCCAACGTAGGGTCCGCCAAAGGTTGGCGCGATGCCGAGCGCCTGCCCCTCGCCGACCACGATGTCCGCACCGTAGTCGGCGGGCGGCTTGAACATGCCCAGCGAGATGGGGTCGGTGACCACGATGAGCAGCGCGCCGCCCTCATGCGCGGCATCCGACAGGGCCTGCAGGTCTTCGAAGGTGCCGAAGAAGCCGGGCTGCTGCACGACTAGGCATGCCGTCCTGTCATCGATTTGCATCTGGTCGTTGGCGACTATGTCGATGGCCAGGCCGTGTGCGTCGAGGTAGGTCTTCAGTACTTCCACGTAGGATGGTGAGACGGTATCGAGGGCGGTGACGTGGTCTCTGTCGGTCACCCGCGCCGCCATCAGCGCCGCCTCAGCGAGGGAAGTGGCGCCGTCGTACATGCCCGAATTGGCGACATCCATGCCGGTTAGCTGACACACCATCGACTGGAACTCGAAGTGGGCCTGCAACGTCCCCTGCGCCACCTCGGGCTGGTAGGGCGTGTAGCAGGTGAGGAACTCGGTTCGCCCGGCGATCTGCCGGACTATGGCGGGTATGAAGTGCCGGTAGGCGCCACCACCGAGGAAGCAGGCGTAGTCCCCCGGCACGGCGTTTCTGTTGGCCAGAGCCTCGATCTCGCGACCCAACTCCAGCTCGGAGATGGGCGGGGGGAGAGACAGACCCGGGTTGCGGAACCGCTCCGGGATGTCTTGGAAGAGCTCATCGACCGAGCCCACACCGATGGCCGCGAGCATGGCCCGGCGGTCTGCGTCGGTGTTCGGGGTATAGGGGGAGGTGAAGCCTCCTTGTGATGGCCGAGCGGTTACCATTTGCCCGGCTAGCCGCCCTCTGACTCTACGAAACTCTCATACTCGGCGGCGGACATCAGCTCGTCCAGTTCCGACCGGTCGGCTAGGTTCACCTTTAGCAGCCAGCCTTCCCCGAATGGTCCGTCGTTGACAAGCTGGGGGTTGTCTACGACGCTCTGATTGATCTCGGTGATGGACCCGCCGAGCGGTGAGAAGAGGTTGGAGACCGCCTTGACCGACTCGATCTCGCCGAATTTTCTGGACTGTGACAGTGATGAGCCTGCGTCGGGCAGGTTGACGAATACGACGTCGCCTAGGCTCTCAGCCGCGAAGGCGGTTATGCCAATGACGGCCGATCCGTCGGGCTCAATGCGCACCCACTCGTGCTCCTTTGAATACCAAAGTCCGTCTGGATTCATCTCCGCAGCTTAACGCGGCCTGCAATAGAAGGGCAATCTCACCACCTCAACCTTCACCTCGTTACCCCTCACGTTGACCGTTAACCGGGTGCCCTCGGCGGCGAGCGCGGTCGGTACGTACCCCAGGGCGATGTTCATGTCAAGGGTAGGTGAGTAGCTGCCCGAACTTACCAGGCCAACCTGTTCGCCGTCCGCATGGATGGGATGTCCACCGCGCACAACCCGCCGTCCGGATACGTTCAGGCCTATCAGTTGACGCGTCGGCCCGGCGTCGCGGATGCGTCGCAGCGCCGGGCCGGCTATGTATGTTTCGCGGTCGGCGGCCACGAACCGCTCCAGGCCCGCCTCGTAAGGGTTAATAGACGTGTCCATGTCGTTGCCGTGGAGCAGCAGGCCCGCCTCTAGGCGGAGCACATCCCTGGCGCCGAGTCCGCAGGGTACCGCGCCACTTTCTACCAACGCGGCCCAGATCGTCGTCACTAATTCGGCGGGAACGAAGAATTCGACGCCGTCCTCGCCTGTGTATCCGGTGCGCGCGATGAAGGACGGTGCGCCGACTATCTCGGTCTCGATGACGGCGAACGGTCTGATTTCGGTCAGTTCTGTTTCCACCAACGGCTGTAACAACGAGATCGCGTGAGGACCCTGAATGGCGACCATAGCCAGACGGTCGGTGACATCGCTGGTGATCGATTCCGACACGGCGGGAGCCCAGCGGCCGAGCCAATCGGTAACGACGGCCGTGTTGGAGGCGTTGGGCACGAGCATGTACCGGTTCTCGCCCAGCCGATACACGATGCAGTCGTCGATGATTCCGCCCGCCTCGTCGCAGACGATGCAGTAGCGAGCGCGGCCGAGCCGGAGCTTAGGCACGTTTGTGCTGAGGACCCTGTCGAGGAACTCGACTGCACCGGTGCCCTCTATGAAGAGCCGACCCATGTGAGAGACATCGAAGAGGCCGACGCCGTTTCTCACGGCGCGCACCTCGTCGAGAATCCCGGTGTACTGGACCGGCATGTCCCACCCGGCGAACGGGACCATGCGGGCGCCGGCGCCCACGTGGGCCTGGTGAAGCGGCGTCTGTTTCATATGTTTCTCGGCCACGTGGTCTTAGGGGCGTACGGCGTCAATGAAGTCCTGCAAAGTCGCCAGGTGGTCGTCGAGCGAGCCGAGGCCAGAGTTCGTGGTGTTGAGGGAGAGGTGGGTGGCGCCGTAGTTGGTCCAGGCGGCCACCGCTTCGGACCAGCCACCGGCCGGTGGCGTCCTGTGCGAGAAGACCTTTTCTATGCCGATGGGGTCCGGATCGCGCCCGTCGGTCTGCGCCGCCGCCATCATCAGGTCCTTGCGCCGCTCGGCGGCCTCATCGGGCATGGGGTGGTTACCGGGGTAGAACCAGCCATCCGCCAATCGGCCGATCCGGTCCATCACTAGGTCGGCCCCACCGCTCATCCACACCGGGATCGGCCGCTGGACTGGCAGGAGGTTCAGCCCCGCGTCGATCACCGTGTGCCAGTGGCTGCTGTGGGTGATAAGGTCCTCGGTCCACAGTTGCCGCATAACACCGATCTGCTCTTCGATGCGCTCGCTGCGGTCGGCGAAGTTTTGCTCTAGTGCCTCGAACTCGATATGGTTCCACCCGACGCCGACGCCGATGGACAGGCCGAACTGCTCGGTGACGGCGGAAAGGGAGCCGTACAGGACGAAGACCTCGTGAAACTGGTCGTCGCTATTGTAGGACCCCGACCAGCTTGGTCTGCTGGCTGCGTTCGCGCCCAGTACATGGTCGTAGACGACGAGGTGGTCGTATCCTATCGACTCCACGGTTCGGGCATACTCGGCCACGGCCGCCGGGTCGGGTCCGATCTCGGTCTGGGGGAAGACGGCCCCCACATTCAGGTCAGGTTTCATGTGCCTCTCTTTATCTTCATCGCTCTGCGCATGGCCGCAGAATCAGGATATCGCGGATGATAACGGGAAGCTTTTTCGTCCGTCGGGCCGGCACAGCGGCTGGCGCTAGTAGGGACGATAGCGGTTGATTATGGGCATGCGCCGGTCGCGGCCGAAGTTGCGCTCGGTGATCTTCACCCCCGGCGCCGCCTGCCGTCGCTTGTATTCCGCCTGGTCGACCAGCGAGATGACCCGCTGCACCGTTTCGGCCGGGAAGCCCTGCTCGATGATCTTTCCATAGGACAGATCGTCTTCCACGTAGGCCTTGAGAATGGAATCGAGGACGTCGTAGGGTGGCAGCGAGTCCTCATCCAGCTGGTCCGGCCTGAGCTCGGCGCTGGGCGGCTTTTCGATGACCGACTCCGGTATCACCGGCGAGATGGTGTTGCGGTAACGGCACAGGTCGTAAACGAGCGTTTTGGGCACGTCCTTGATGACCGCGAAGCCGCCGGACATGTCGCCGTAGAGCGTGGCATAGCCGGTGGCGTACTCGCTCTTGTTGCCGGTGGTGAGCGCCAGATAACCGAATTTGTTGGAGAGCGCCATGATCAGATCGCCGCGGATACGGGACTGCAGGTTCTCCTCGGCCACGTCTGGCTCGGTGCCCGCGAACGCACTCTCCAACGTACCCAGATAGGCGGAGAAGACAGGCTCTATCGGTGCCGCCTTTAGCTCGGTACCAAGGTTCTGCGCCACCGCTTCGGCGTCCAGGACGCTGCCCTCAGACGAGTAGCGCGACGGCATGGAGATGACGACAACGTTGTCCGGCCCAAGTGCATCGGTGGCGATCACGGCCACCAGGGTGGAGTCGATGCCGCCGGAAAGGGCGATCACGACCTTTGCGAAACCGGCTTTTTGCGCATAGTCCCGGGTGCCGGTGACGAGTGCGGCATAAACTTCTTCCAGGTCGCCCAAGGGACCTGCGTTGGAAGCCGGCAGGATCGGCCGGTTTGCCGTCCTCTCCCGGGAAATGGTGATGTACGCTTCGGCATCGTCCGTGTCCGGGACTGATTCAACGATCTGGATGTCGCATGTGAGTAGGTCCTCCT
This sequence comes from uncultured Dehalococcoidia bacterium, assembly GCA_964637315.1. Taxonomy (GTDB): domain Bacteria; phylum Chloroflexota; class Dehalococcoidia; order Lucifugimonadales; family UBA2962; genus CAUZIR01. The sequence goes on from CAZWTT010000005.1 coordinate 49,544, forward strand.
CGAACTGGGGTGCCCGGGCGGCCACATCGCCGGACGGCGAGAGCACGACGCTGCTGCCGTCGAACACCAACTCGTCCTGGCCGCCGACCATGTTGACGTAGGCGATGGCGACGTCGCTCTCCCTCGCCCGCTCTGTAAGCATCGCCTCGCGCTGAACCCGCTTGCTCCGGTGATACGGCGAGCCGTTGATGTTGACGATCAGCCCGGCACCCTTTCTGGCCTGCTCCGCGGTGGGGCCATGCGGGAACCAGATGTCCTCACAGATGTTGGCCGCCACGGGGGTGTCCGAAATCACGTAGACGGGGGTCGTTTGCCCTGGCTGGAAATAACGTTGCTCGTCGAAGACTCCGTAGTTGGGGAGCAGGTGCTTTCGGTAAACGTCAATGAGCCTTCCATCAGAGGCGACGGCGGCGGCGTTGTAGATGCCGTGTTCGTCGGAGTCGACAAAACCGACGATCACGGTGATGTTCCGCGATGCGGCGATCACGTCGTTCAGCGCCCCTCGGTTGGCCGTCACGAACTGGGGCTTAAAGACCAGATCTTCGGGAGGGTACCCGGTGATGGCCAACTCGGGCAGAGCAACCAAGTCGGCACCGAGATCACGGGCTCGATCGACGTAGTCGACGATCTTGTGGACGTTGCCGTTCAGGTCGCCGACCGTGACGTTTATCTGGGCCAGTGCCACCCGTAGTGCGGTCATCGCATGGTCGACCGTGGGTCTAAGAAGCGAAGGCCCTTATGCGCTCCAGGGCCTTTTCGATGTTCTCGGTCGAATTGGCGAAAGAGAAGCGGACGAAGCCGTCGCCGTACTTGCCGAAATCCTCCCCGGCCAGAGACGCCACGCTGGCCTCGCTGAGAAGATCGTCGGCGAATCGGCGGCTGGTCATGCCGGTGCCGGTAATGTTGGGAAACACGTAGAACGCACCCTTCGGCATCTGACAACTGATACCGGGAATGTCGTTGAGGCCGTCAACTATCACCTCTCGACGCTTCTTGAACTCCGTCACTATCCCGTACGATTCTTCCTGGGAGCCGTTCATCGCCTCCATCACGGCCATCTGGATGGCCGGTGCCGTACACGAGACGCTGTTGGCCATGAGCCTGCCCATCTGGTCGGCCAGGTCCACGGGCATTACGCCGTAGCCGATGCGCCAGCCCGTCATGGCGTAAGTTTTGGAGAAGCCGTCGAGAATGATGGTGCGCTCCACCATACCGGGGAATTGGGTGATGGACTCGTGCCGGCCCTCGTACAGGATCCGCATATATATCTCGTCCGACAGTACGATCAGGTCTTTTTCCACGGCCAACCGGGCGAGGCGTTCCAGGTCATCTCTGGGAATGATGCTCCCGCAGGGGTTGTTGGGTGAGTTGACGATCATCAGTTTCGTCTTCGGGGTGATCTGGGCAGCCACCTCGTCGACGTCTATGCTGAACTCCCTGGACTCGTGCAGCTGCATGGGCACCGGTACGCCGCCGACGTAGTTGATCATCGACTCGTATATGGGGAAGCCGGGGTTGGGGTACAGGACCTCATCGCCGGCGTTCACCAGCGAGAGCATGGTGAAAAACATGATCGGCTTGCCGCCCGGGGTGACCACCACGTTGTCGGCCTCGACCTGGATGTCGCGGGTCTGGGCGACCTCTTCGGCGATACGTGCCCTTACGTTCGGCAAACCCGGCGACGGACCGTAGTGGGTGAACCCGTTTCGCAGGGCTTCGACGCCAGCCTCGACGATGTTGGGCGGAGTGTCGAAGTCCGGTTCTCCGATCTGCAGGTGGATGATGTCCTTGCCTTGCGCCTCTAGATTCTTGGCCCGGGCCAGGACCTCGAAAGCGGTCTCGGTCCCGAGTCGATCCATTCTCTTGGCGAACTTCATTCGTCCTCCGACTGGGATGCTCTTGTGATGAGCACCGATTAAGTGATTCCAGTTGTCCGTCCGGGTGCGAAAAGTGGCGACCGTCCGGGGGCCCAATTATACATGTCGCCCGCGCCATGGCCGGGCGCAGGCCCTTTACTGTGCTAGAATCCGGCTTCGGAGGTGGAGAGAATGAAGGTCTATCTCGGGGTGCCCCGTGGGTTCTGCGCGGGCGTGGTCCGCGCGATCGACGTGGTCGAGATCGCGCTGAAAAAGCACGGCGCTCCGGTGTATGTCAAACACGAGATAGTGCACAACCCCTACGTGGTCACGTCCCTTGAGGACAAAGGGGCGATAACCGTCGAGAACGTCGAGGACGTGCCGCCCGGCTCTACCGTGGTGTTCTCGGCGCACGGGTCTCCACCGGACGACTTTTCCAAGGCGACCGAGCGCGGTCTGCACGTAATTGACGCCACCTGTCCACTCGTCACTAAGGTGCACAACGAGGCGAAGAAGTATACGCGTGAGGGCAGGCGGGTGGTCCTCGTCGGCCACACCGGCCATCAGGAAGTGATCGGGACGATGGGCCAGTCCGAGATGTACCTAGTCGATGACCGGGAGGGCGTCGAGCTACCGAAGTGGAATGCCTCCGAGCCCATCGCTGTGCTCACCCAGACGACCCTGTCGGTGGACGACACCCAGTCTTCCATCGACGAGATAACGGGACACTTTTCCAACGCCACCGTGCGTAATGACCTGTGCTATGCCACCACCAACCGCCAAGCGGCGGTGAAGGAGCTGTGCAAGCATGGCGACCTCGTTCTCGTGATCGGGGCGCCCAACAGCTCCAACTGCAACCGTCTGCGGGATGTGGCCGAGGCGGTCGGAGTGACGGCGTATCTCGTGAACGGACCAGAGGAGGTCAAGCCCGAGTGGCTGGCCGGGGTGGATAGGGTCGGCATTACGTCCGGCGCATCGACGCCGGAGGACCTGGTGCTTGCGGTGATCGACGCCCTCGCGCCGGAAGAGGTCAGCGTCATCGCCGGGGTGGAGGAGGATGTCAGCTTCGTTTTGCCGCGCGAGCTGCGGGACTGGGAACTTGTGGCCGAGGCCATGCCGATAGGAGAGCGATGACCGGCTTGCAGTTCAAACACATTACGTTCGAGGCTGGGTTCGACGACCTGGTTAACGGCTTCCCCCTCTGGGAGGCGGGCGCCACTTACGGATTCTCCGAAGGACCCCTGTTCCTGCCACAGGGCTTCATCATCTTCAGCGACATCCTGCACGAGCGGATAATCCGCTACTGCCCCCCGTTCTGGAACGGGGTGCTGAGGGAGAACTCGGGCGGGGCCAACGGTAACACTCTCGACACCGAGGGCAGGCTGATCTCATGTGAGGGCAACCTAAAGCGCCTGACCCGAACCGAGCCGGATGGGGCAATAACCGTTCTCGCAGGTACCTACGATGGCAAACCCTTGAACGCGCCCAACGACGTGGTGGTCAGGTCGGACGGGTCGATCTTCTTCACCGACCCCTTATTCATGGGTGACTATGAGGAGGCTTTGGCGCCGTCGCTGATGACTCAGGAGGCGAACAGGGTGTTCCGCCTCGACCCGGACGGAGTTCTAACCCCGGCGACGGATGAGGTCTCCAAGCCCAACGGCCTCGCCTTCTCGCCCGACGAGTCTGTGCTGTACGTGGTCAACTCCGATGAGAACAACGTCGCGGCTTTCGACGTGGACGCCGAGGGCTCCCTTTCCAATTACCGGATATGGCTGGACATGGAGCACCGGTTGGAGGGGCCGGGCGACGGCATGAAGGTGGACACGCTCGGCAATGGCTACGTCACCGGACCCGGCGGAGTGTGGGTATGCGATCCGGTGGGCGTGCCACTGGGCATAATTCGCACACCGGGCTCCACCACCAACTGTGCCTTCTACGGCTACGATTCCAAGCTCTTGTTCATAACCGCCACCACCGGCACCTACGTGATCCGTCTGAAGGTGCCGGGCATCTCCGTCTACGATCGGGGCCCGGCTGACGGCCTGGCCTGGATCGGCTGACCCGCCCCGACCGCCTGCTCGACATGGCACGATTCGACGTCCTGGTCGTCGGCGCCGGTCCCGCCGGGAGCACTGCCGCCCGCGAGTGCGCGGCCCGGGGGCTGTCCACGGCGATGCTTGACCGGACTGCGTTCCCCAGAGACAAGCCCTGCGGTGGAGGCGTCACGGCAAGGGCGGCAGCTCTCCTTCCCTTCAGCATCGACCCGGTGGTGGAGCGACGGATACGGGAGGTCCGCTTTAGCTGGCGAGGGGAGTCGGCGTTCACACGGCGAGCGGATGCTCCGCTCGTGTACCTGGCCCGTCGATCTAGGCTCGACGAGTTTCTCGTCGGCAAGGCCGTCGAGGCCGGAGCCAGTTTTTTCCCGGGCCGCCGTGTTGACGCCGTTACGCAGCACGACGATGGTGCGACGGTCGAAGCGAGTGGAGAGATGTTTGAGGCCGCTGTCTTGATCGGCGCCGACGGGGCCAACGGCACCACCGCCCGGTTCTTCGGGTTAGATATCGACGCCGACCAGGGTATAGCGCTCGAGGGCAACTACCGTTTAATACCGGATGCGAGCGACAAATGGCATGAGTTGATGGCATTCGACTTCGGAGACGCCCGTGGAGGCTACGGCTGGGCCTTCCCCAAGGCGGACCACGTGAACATCGGCGTCGGGGGCTGGCGATCGACCGGACCCGATCTTAAGATGATGTTCGCCGAGCAGGCTCGCCGTTACGGTTTCGACCCGTCCACCGCCCGGGGTGTGAAGGGTCATCACCTGCCGGTGAGGCTCGGTACGTCGCCTGTATATAAAGGACGGGTGATGCTGGCAGGTGATGCCGCCGGGCTGATCGACCCGCTCACTGGCGAGGGCATATACGCGGCTATCTATAGCGGCAGGGCCGCGGCCAGATCGGCCGCGCGACTTGTCGCTGGGGAGGTCGCGGATCTGTCGGGCTACGAGAGGGAGCTGGGCGGCGAGCTTCTGCCCGAACTGGCGGTGGGAAGGTACCTGCACGGACTGTTTCACGTCTTCCCTAGGTTCTTTTTCAACATGGCGAAGAGAGGCGAACGCTCCTGGCGACTGGTCAGCGACCTGCTGCTCGGTGAGCGGTCTTACCTGCACGTGAAACGGCGACTCGGCAGGCTCTGGCCGATTGCCAAGGCGGGGGGCACGCTGGTGCTTCTCCGGCCGGGATTTCGCAAGGCCTGACGTCCCACGCTGGACGAACTATGAAAGTCGTTATCGAGAGCCTGATAGAGGGCGCGCGGCGAGCACATGGCACGGTCGTCGTGATAGACGTTCTGCGGGCATTTACGACCGCCTCCGTCGTGTTCCAACGCGGAGCCGACCGGATAGTCATGGTCGCCGAGGTGGAGGAGGCGCTCACCCTGCGCGACCGTGGGGCGGCCGATATCTGTATCGGTGAGGTGGACGGTCACAAGCCCGACGGCTTCGACTACGGCAACTCGCCGCACGAGTTGGCCGCCGCCGACCTGTCAGGCAAGGTCATCGCGCAGTCCACCAGGGCGGGTACGACGGGCGTGGTGGCGGCCGCCGCAACCGGTGTTCAGCGGCTCTTTGCCGGTGCTCTGGTCAACGCCGTCGCCACCGCGACGGTAGTGGCCACCTCGCGCCCGGAACGGGTCACGCTGGTGGCGATGGGTGCCTTGGGGGCGACCAGGTCGGACGAGGACGAGCAGTGCGCCCTGTACATCAAAAACCTCTTACAGGGCAGGCGGCCGAATCCAGTCGCGGTTCAAGGACTCGTGGCGGCAGGAGGAGAGTCCGAGAAATATCACAACCCGACGCAGGATCAGTACCATCCGGAGGACCTGGAGATGGCCCTGCGCATCGACTCGGTTGATTTTGCCATCGAAATCGAGCGCCGCGACGGGCTACTAGTCGCACGCCCGGTCGAGTCCTAGCGGCCTGCTAAACTTGGCTCCGGCCTGCGTCGGGTAAGAGGGCCCGTTCCGGGTGAAAGTGCCCGTTCTAGGTCAAATGGGAGGAGTCATGCAATACCGACGTCTCGGCAATTCCGGGTTGGAGGTCTCTGCGATAGGCCTGGGCACCAACAACTTCGGTGACAACTCGCGCTGGCCCTTCCACATGGGTCCGGACGAGGTGGCGGCCCTAATAGACGCCTCGCTCGACGTCGGAGTCAACACCATCGACACGGCCAACGCATACGGCGCGGGACGGTCGGAGGAGTACATAGGCAGGGCGCTGGTGGGTAAGCGTGAGCGGGCTGTCATCGCCACGAAGGTGCACGGGCGCATGGGCGACGGCCCCAACCGGGAGGGTCTGTCTCGCAAGGCGATCATACACGAGGTGGAGCAGAGCCTGGGCAGACTGCGGACCGACTACATCGATCTTTACCAACTGCACCAGGTGGACCGGGTCACGCCTATCGAGGAGACTCTGCGCGCCCTGGACGATCTCGTCCGCCAGGGCAAGGTTCGCTACATTGGGTGCTCCAACTTCGAGGCTTGGCGGGTGTGCGAGGCGGTGTGGACGTCGAAGACGGCAGGGCTGGCCCCCTTGGTCGCGGTGCAGCCGCCGTACAGCATGCTCAACCGCGACATCGAAGGCGAGCTGCTCCCGTTTTGCGACCGCTATGGGATCGGTGTGCTGCCCTACTTCCCGCTGGAGCACGGCCTGCTAACCGGCAAATACCGACGTGGGGAGAAGGCCGCTGCGGGAAGTAGACTGGCGGTGAACGCCGGCCCGCTGGAGTCGGCGAACTTCGACGTACTGGAGGAACTGGAAGGGTTCTGTAGGGAGCGCGGCCACACTCTTCTGGATCTGGCGTTCGCCTGGCTGCTGTCCCGGCCCTCGGTCAGCTCCGTCATAGCCGGTGCGACCAGTGCGGAGCAGATCACGGCTAATGCCGCATCGGTCGAGTGGCGTCTGACCGAAGGGGATCTGAGCGAGATCGACGCGATCCTAGGGTGACCGGAAACTCCGGTTCCAGTCAGGCGTCCCGGTCGTACTCCTCTTTCGCGTTGCGGAATATGTTCGAGTAGTCACTCTGGCCGGAGGCGGTGCTCTGGGCGTCGGGGCGGACGGTTCGTTTGCGGCCGCTTCCAGAAAGGAAACCCAAACCGCCTGACAGGATCACTACCAGCACCCCGGCTATGAGCAGGTTGCGGCTGCCGGCGTACAGGCTGTTTCTGAAGTCGTCGGCCACCGTCTGAGAGAGCTCCAACAGCTTCTCGGTTGCGAGGGCGCGGGTGTCAATGAAGTAGATTCCATCTTCCTGGATCTCCTCTCGTACGCGGTCCTTGAGATCGTCGATTCGGGGACTGCCGAAGCTGTCATAGACCGGGCCGGAGACGATGAACGCGATCGTCGCTCCCACCGTCAGGAAAGTGCCTGCCCAGGCGAATCGGCTGCGCCATGTCCGTCCGCCCAACATGCCGATGAGCAGCAAGAGGAAGGCCATGGGCAGGTACACGAGCCAGCGGAAGGTGTTCGCCCAGGCGAAGTACTTTCTCAAGTTATGGAAAGTGTCCAAGGTTCCCATACCGCCGGCCTCCACCACCCGCTCTTCCAGGTCCTCCTCTGTATACGACCAGCCGTCGGCGAGGAAGGAGCGGATGTCCTCGAACGTCTCCAGGGACAGGATGTCGTTGGAGACCAGATCGGCCTTGAGATCGGCATTGGTGTAGGTGAAACCGTCAGATAGGAGTTCTTGTAGATCGTCCAGGCGTTCGACGCTGTCTTCGCCTCTGGCGGAGCCGAGTTGTGATAGCAGCGTGGACTGAGTGAACTCAACGGTGTCGGGTATTTGGTCTATCACCAGGGAATGGGCCTGGTCGCCGATTCTCTGGGAGATCTGGGTGGCCAGTTCCTCGGTCGGCATGCCCGGCGGGATGCACTCGGGAATATCGGAGAGGCCGTTCACCGACCACAGGTCCAGCATCTGACGCGCCGTGCAGGTTGACAGGTCCAACAGGGCCTCTAGCTTGGTCACGACCAGCCGATCGATCTGCTGCCTGGTGGCGACCTTGTTCTCGCTAAGGTCGATGGTGACGACGAAGTCGTCCTCCCTGCCGATCAGGTAAGGGACCGCAGTGTCGATGACATACTCGGCCTGATCCTGTACCCAGGAGACCGGGGCCGCGGCACGCATCGCCGCGATGACCTCACCTTCGTCGATGGAAATGCCTACCGGTAGGTCGATCGAGTCGTCGAGCACGTCTTTCACCAGCGGCTCGATAACCTCGTCGTAGACAACCTCATAAACATCGCTTTCCGCGAGGATGTCTTTGAACTCCTCGGCCGCGATCTCGGCGCGGTCATCAAACGGGATGTGAATACGGAACTGGTCGGTCTCGCCGACCATGTAAGAGGTCACCTCGTCGAGGCCCCCCTCCACGTTGCTCTGGATCCAGTCCGGCTGGAGTATCGTCCTAGCAGCGGAGGACAGGCGACTGACCGGAACATCGACGTCTAGGGGGAGCTGTTCCTGCACGAACTCCTCAAGGAGCGGGTCGACCCACTCGTCGTACAGCAGGTCGTAGGCCCGCGCTTTGCGTAAGAGGGACTGGAATTCCGAGACGATGATTCTGACCTGCTCTCCGGTCTGGACCTCGACGGTGAACTCGTCCCGCTCGCCAAGGATGTAGCCGCCCACCTGTTCGAAGGACGTGTCGACGAGCTCCTGCATCCAATCGGGAGGGAAGGCGCGGTTGAGCGAGGCGCTGATCTCCTCTGTGGTAAGGCCCGACAGGACCAGCGGGTTATCGCTGAAGTACTCGGAGAACTCGCTGGCGGGCAGTTCGCGGGCCTCGTCCAGGGCCGTTGTCAGCAGTGGACCCATGGCGAAGGTGTAAATCTCGCTTTCGACCAGGAGCTCGGGGTAGGCGTTGGACTGCAGGAACCGCTCGTTTACCGCCAGGAGAAGCACGGCTACGAGGATGAGGGCGAAAAAGAGGATCGCCAAGGGTATGGTCAGAAGGCGCCTGATCAGGATCATTACTCAGACCAAGATATCGCAATTCGGTTTAGATTGAACTGGGGAGGATACCTATCACTATCGGTGGGCAGGCCCCAAACCCCACAGGACAGGCTCGGACACCTGAGAGGCTTGTACCCTATGACCGGTGTTCGGCGCCCCTTGTCTGGTCGTCCGGCCGCAACTACCATCGACTGCGCCTCGGGCTGTGAAACGGTCCGACGGCAGGAGACGATCTCGATGACCGACCTGCGATTCGTTGCGCCCGGAGACCACCCTCCGCAGATTCAGGCGTCTCCGCACCTTGTTCGCCTGGAGGCCAGGGGCGAGGTCGTCATTCATACCGACCGCCCCGCGAGCCGTCAAGACAAGCTCGTCCGCGTCATGGATGCCGACGTCATCCTCAATACCCGCAGCTCGGTAAAGTGGCAGGCCGACGATCTTGAGTCACTGCCGCGCCTTAGGATGATAACGACCTGCTCGATCGGTATCGACTCCATCGATCTGGACTCGGCTTCGCGCCTGGGCGTCGTCGTCAGCAACCAGCCCGGGCGCACCGCCCCGGTCGTGGCCGAGCACGCCGTCGCCCTGATGATGGCGGCGTCGCGTCGCGTCGCCTACTACACCGCCGAGCTAAAGGCCGGCCGCTGGGTGAACGTGGAAGGGATGTACCTGCATGGCAAGACTCTGGGCATCGTCGGCACCGGCAACATCGGCAGGCTGACCGCCGAAAAGGGGACCGCGCTGGGCATGAAGGTGATCGCATGGACTTTCCACCCGGACTCCAATTGGGCTGCCCAGCACGGTGTCGAGTACGTGGGTTACGAGGAGTTGCTGCGCCGCTCGGACGTGGTCAGCATGCACCTGAAGCTGACCCCCGAAAGCGAAGGTATGCTGGGCCGTAAGCAAATCGCGGCCATGAAGCCTGGCGCCTTGGTCGTCAACGTGGGCCGCGGACCCCTGCTGGACTCCGGTGCCCTTGTCGAAGCCCTCAATGACGGTCACCTGGGAGGAGCGGGTCTGGACGTCTACGACGTCGAGCCGTTGCCCCCGGACGACCCGATACTGGGCTGCGACCGGGTCGTGCTCACGCCCCACGTGGCGGACGTCACGCCGGAGGGTATGGAGATGCTCAACGAGGGTGCGGTCGAAAACGTACTTGCATACTTGGATGGAACTCCGATCAACGTGGTGACCGTTTGAACGTCTGCTGCTACGCACTCGTCACCTAAGGGGGGTTGTCGCAAGTTGTTTACAGCGCTGCGCTACCGCGAATACAGGATTTTCTGGATAGGCAACGCCGCCTCCAACATCGGTATATGGCTGCTCATGGCCGGGCGACTCTGGCTCATCTACGATCTCACCGGGTCCGAGGCGATGCTCGGAATCCTCACCTTCGCCAGCCTCGGCCCGATACTGCTTTTGTCCATGTGGGGAGGCGTGCTTGCCGACCGGGTCAGCAGGGTGAGGCTGGTGACCGTGACCAGGGCGATGTTTGCGGTGACCGCGCTCCTGACCGGATTTCTGGTCGCGTTCGAATTGCTGCAACCCTGGCATCTGATCGCCATCTCGGTGGCCAACGGCGTCCTGCTGTCGTTCGACATCCCGTCCCGACAGGCGATGGTGCCGAACCTGCTGCCGAGGAAGCACCTAGTGAACGCGCTGGCGCTACAGTCGATGCTGGGTGTGGGTTCCGCGGTGCTTGGGCCGACCTTCCTGCCACTGATGATGAAGACGTGGGGTATTTCGGGGGTGTTTTTCGTCATTGGCGGCGCTTATGTGTTCACCGCGGTGATGTTCGCCCAGCTTACGCCACAGCTCGCCAGCGAGATGTCCCGAGTGAGAAACCCTCTGGTAGACCTGCTGGCAGGCTTCGCCTACATCCGCGTCAATGGGGTGATGCTCGCCCTCATCGCGATCGGCGTCGTGACGGGCGTTTTCGCCTCTTCATACACGACGCTGTTGCCTGCCTTTGCGACCGAAGTGTTGGACTCATCCGTTGACGGTTATAGCTACCTACTGCTGGCCGGCGGGATCGGAGGCCTCCTCGGAACGCTGGTGCTGGCCAACTTCGTGAACCTGAAGGACTCGGCGTCGGTTCAAGCGATAACCGGAGTGGGACTAGGTTTGAGTTTGGTACTGTTTGCAGTCATAGGCTGGCTGCCGGTATCCATCGCGGCCATCGCGCTCGTTGGCGCCTTCACACTTGCCTTCGGGACGATCAACAACACGTTGCTTCAGAGCATCGTCGCCGAGGAGTACCGGGGCCGCGTGTCGAGCATCCACCAGCTCGGCTGGGGGGCGTCGGCCCTCGGCGGCCTGATGCTCGGGTTCCTGGCGCAGTCGGTGAGCACCCCCTTCGTCCTTGCCGTCTCCGGTGGCATCACCGCCGTCGCCCTCGGCGTGCTTAGCAGCTACATAATGCGGGCTCTCGGGGTGGACGCGCCGGTGTCGGCCCGGTCTTCGGTTCCGCCTTCTGACGAGACGGCAATGCAAAAGCCCCCACCCGGCTAAAGGTGAAGGCTCCTGCGCTTCTATTCGATTATCGCTGGGCGCCCGTTAGGCGCCGGAGCGAGGACTTACCAGCGACCGCCGCCGCCGCCGCCGCCGCCGCCGCCGCGGCCACCGAAGTCGCCGCCTCGTCCGCCACCCCGGTTCTCGGTGCGGGGTCGGGCCTCATTGACCCTCAGCGTGCGACCGTTCAGGTCGCTGCCGTCCAGCGCTCGGATGGCCTGTTGGGCGCCCTCGTTGTCCCTGATCTCGACGAAGCCGAAACCCCGGGACTGGCCCGTGTAGCGGTCGGTAATGACATCCGCCGATGCGACCTCTCCGTAAGGGGCGAACGCCGCTTTCAGCGTCTCGTCCGTAACACTCTCTGCAAGACTTCCAACGTAAATTCTCATACCGAACTCCATTCGGTGCATATTCCTAAGAGCAAAGCGGAGGCCCGGAAAGGGCCTGTCAGACAACGACGATGAGGTCAGTACGTGACCCGCAAAACTAGAAGGTGCCAACATGTTAACAGAATTGAGTAACAGGTTTGGCTACAAGACCGGCCATCCTCCGTCGACCAGCAGGTTGAGGCTGGTTATTCAGTCTCCGGCCGGTGAGGCGAAAAGAGCCACCGCGCCCTTGAGGTCCCCGGGCGTGCCCGTGCACCAGATGGACTGGCGCAGCCGCATGCGCTCGTCCATCTCGGACTTTACGCTCGGCTTGGGAATTTGGCTAGGACTCAGGCAGTTGACGGTGATGTTGTGCTCGCCGTACTCCGCCGCCAGCGCGCGGGTCAGGTTGACGACTCCCCCTTTTGCAGCGAAGTAGCCAATGGACGACCGCTTGTGCCCGAGGCCCTCGTAGAGTCGCTTGTCGGTGCCCATAACGCCATGGGTGGAGCCGACGGTTATGATCTTGCCTCCGCCGCGTTCGATCATCACCCGCGCGGCCGCTTGGACGCATTGTGAATGTGGAGTCGATGTTCATCCCGACTGCCTCGGAAAACCTGGCCTCGTCGGTCGCGTCGCAGCGGGCGGCGTGGGCGTCAATGCCCTGCTGGCGCAGTCGGTACGCCGCCACTTCGCAGACCTCCAGTCGCCGGCTGGCCAGCACGACGGTCGCGCCCAACTCGCCCATCGACTCGGCCATCACTCTCCGGTGACGACGGCCACCCGGCTGGACATGTCGAAAAGGTCTTGGACGGACGGCACTAGAGGTCTTTGGCCAGCTGTTCGTCCTGCCAGTCGTAGTCGACCTTGCCGTCGTAGAAGCGGTCCGGATTCTCGATGGCCCAGATCTGCTTGCGGATGTTGTAGTTGTCGGGCTCCAGCGCGACGCCCTTGCGCCACTCGGCCAGGGCCTCGCGGGTGAGGCCGCGCTTGTAGAACTGCTGGCCGAACAGGAAGTGGGCGTTGGCCAGTGCGTGGCTGCCGTCGATGTCCTCGCTGTTGCCCCTATCATCGGTCGTCCCCGTCTCAACCCACCTGTCCACGATGGCGCGCTTGGCGGGCTCGCGCACGTTGAACGTGCCGAGCTCTTTGAAGGCGACCGTCCCGTCGGCCTCGATGAGGAACAGGTTGGGAATGGCCTTGAAGCCGTAGAGCTGCCCCAGCGCGTTGGCCTCGTCCACCACGGTAGTGTAGGTGGCGCTCGCCTTCTCGACGTACGGCCGCGCCCTGTCGGCGCCCTGCACGTCGACGGCGACGGTCAGGACCGTGACGTTCTCATCGGCGTTGTCGGAGTGGAATGACTGCCAGACCGGCAGCTGAGCGCGGCAGGCTCACCACGACCCCCAGAAAAAGAGCGCCACCCGCTTGCCGGTGTAGTCCGACAGGCTGACGTCGCGCCCGTCCAGTGATCGCAGGGTGAAGTCGGGAGCCTTCTCCCCGACGTTCACGACATTAACGGGCTTGGCCATTGTGGCTCCTTATGACTCGGGCCGACGGCCCGGGAGTTAAAACCCTCAGGTCGCGCCGTGGTAGCCGATCTCCAGGCTGGCCGGCCCGACGAAGACCGGTGTGATGCGCTCGCCACCGGTGAACTCCTCCAGGTCCGGCCAGCGGTCGGGGTGGAGGGCCAGGTCGACTTCCCGGTACTTCACACCCTCCTCGTCCAACTCCGCCTTCTTGGCGCCCGAGTAGGTGCAGTCGGGGTGGGTAAAGAGGGTCGCGATATCTGAGTTGTCTATCATCCAAGCTCCCTGGAGGGTCGGTCAATACTACGGCGAAGACGGCCGTTCCTCAATCAACTGTCAACCAGTCGGTGCCGTTTCAACCGCACGACGCCCGGCGAACCTGCGTAATGCGACCAGCGCCCAGACCGCCTCGATGACCGGGCGATGGGCCAACAGCCCGGTGGTTAAAAGAAGGCTATTCCGGCTACACCGGCCACTATGCCGACGATGGAGAGCGCTTTGATGAACAGCGTTCCCGGTTTGAGGGGCTCTGAGAGAACGTTCCACAGCCGGGTGCTCAGGGCGGTGCTGAACAGGAATATCCAGACAGGCACGGTCGCGATGGTGGCGGAAACGAGTGACACCGGACCGTCCGAAAACGCCGCCAGCATGAGCAGGTGTGCGATGGGCATGACGCCGGCCTCGATCGCTAGCGCAAAGATCGTGATACCGGGCTTGCGCACCGTGGTCAAAAAGTTTCGTAATGAATCGTGGCGCCAGTTAAGGGCGATGGGGATGAGGGCGCCGAACCGCTGCGCCCAGAAAGCGTTCTGGGTCGTCACCTCCTCCAGTGCGTAGCTGCTGAGCACTTGCGAAAGTCCGACCACCCCGGCGGCGACCAGCAGCCAGAAGAAGGTGCGGTCGAGTTTGGGTCGCCCCCCGGCACCTCGTTCGACGGAAACGGCGATCACGCCTGCAACCACGAGCAAGATGGCCAGCCACTGGAGCGCGCTCACGCTCTGGCTCAGGACGAACACCGCGATCAGGGCCACGAAGACCGGCGACGAGTTGAATACCGGGAAAGCCCGTGACGCCTCCGACCGCCTGATCACCCGGTACAGGATGCTGATGGCGACGCCGTAAGCCGCGCCGCTGCCGAACACGGCGGCGATGTGGCCGCCAGGAGTTCCCGCCGCGAACGGGTAGAGGATGGCGAAGACGACGCCGTATCCGGCGATCGAGATGGCGAGCCACCCCATCAGGCTGGCCGTGTCGGGCATGTAGCGGCTGGCCAGCACCTTCTCGCCGACGTTGCCCAGGCCGATGAGGGCGCCGGCCAGTATCGACAGTCCTATCCAACTCATCGGGGTCTCGTCACCTGCCACGTAACGGGGCCGCCTTCGGGCGGCCCCGCGCGAACTACTCGCCGCCCGATGTTACGGTCGACCACAGTTGCAGTAAAGTATCGCCTGAGACTTTTATGATTACCGTTCTTCTGGTTGGTGCCGGTGGCTTTCTGGGGGCGATCGTCCGCTACGGTGTTGGTCGCGGGCTGGGCCAGGTGTCGGTCGGGTCGCAGTGGATCCCTTATGGCACCTTGGCGGTCAACGTCGTCGGCTGCCTACTGATCGGGGTGGTGGCCGGGCTGATGGACCACCGACAGGTTCTGAGCACCGAGTTCCGCGCGTTCCTCGTCGTGGGGTTGCTGGGCGGCTTTACCACGTTCTCGGCGTTCGGCTACGAGACGTTTACCCTTGCCCGAGCGGGGGACATCACCGCGACGGTCGCCAACATCGGCATACAGGTCTCCGCCGGGCTCGGTGCTGTATGGCTCGGTTACCGGCTGGCGACGGTGGGCTAGGGCACGTCCATGCGGCGCAGGCGACGCACCGTCAGGTAGAAGAACAGCACCGTGACGATCCCGGCCCCCACGGCGGCGGTGGCCAGGCGGACGGAGATATCGCCGAGCGGCCCGAGGTTGCTGTCCTCGATCCCGTACATGATCGACACCGTGTACGAGCGAACCGACATGAACCTGATGCCCGACAGGAAGGTCGACAGCAGCCCCTCCCACAGGAACACGTAGAACAGGGCGAAGCCCAGGGCGCGGGTCGTCATCAATCCTAGCCACATGAAAACACTGGAGTAGGTGACGACGCCGACCGCCAGGCCGACTGCTACCGCAGCTGCGGTGCGGGCGTCCGCGTCGAAGGCGATCAGGGTGGTTGCTACACCGCTGACTACGAGGAGCGGACCGGCCATCAGGACAGTAACTGCGTACTTGGGAATGACTATCCTGAGGCGGCTTACCGGCTTTAGTACCAGGTAGCTGAGAGTCTTGTCTTCCAGTTCGTTGCCGAATGCGGCCGTCGCGAGAGTCATAACCACGATGGGGAGGATCGCGGAGGCGAACATGCCGGCGACAATCGAGTTTGGGAAGTCCTCGTCCACCTGGCCCTCCACCCCGGCTCCGATGGATGTGATGACGATGGGAATGGTCGACAGAACCGTCACGATCGCCAGGCGCTTGACGCCCGAGAGTTGACGCAACGAAATCTGCAGGATCGGGTCCCGCACGAATCTAGCCATCATCAGACGATTGCCCACCGTCGGCTTTCCATCACGCCTCCACCAGATAGCCGAAGACACTCTCCAGCGAGTCATCCAACGGCTCGACACGCTCCAGCCTGATGCCGGATTCCATGGCCAGCCTGGGCACAGCGACCTGCAACGACGAGACGTTTTTGCTCATCACGATCACGCGGCCGTCCTGGTCGACGCTGACCGAGTCGACCTCGTTGAGCCCGACCAGAGCGGCGGCCATGCGCCGCGGGTCGGAGCAGCCGACCGAAACCGTATAGGGCCGCTCGTTGAGCTTGGCGCGGATGGCGCGATAGTCGCCAGATGCCGCCAGCTTGCCGCTGATCATCAGCAGTATCGAGTCGGCCAGTGCCTCGACCTCCTCGAGGATGTGCGAGGAGACCACTATGGTCCGTCCGTCGGCGGCCAGTTCGGCCAGCAGATCGGAGAACTCGATTCGTTGGCGGGGATCTGTGCCCGATAGCGGCTCGTCAAGAAGCATCACCTCCGGGTCATGCACCATTGAGGCGGCCAGGCGCATGCGCTGGCGCATACCCCGGGAGTATTCGTTGAGATGTCGGTGCTGTGCGTCTGCCATGTTAACGGCGGCGATGGCCTTGTCGACCATGCGAGGCACGTCGTCGAGACCGTAGAGCCGGGCCGAGAACTCGACGAACGCGCGACCGGTGAAGAAGCCGTAAACGGCCTCGTGCTCGGTCATCACGCCGAGGCGACTGTAGATGCTCGGATTGTTCCGAACCGGCTCACCGAGCACGGTAATCTCCCCTTCAGATGGGGCCGAGAGGCCGTTGATCATGTGTAAGAGCGTCGTCTTGCCCGCACCGTTGGGCCCGAGAAGGCCGGTGATGCCCGGCTTTATTTCGAGCGAGACGTCGTTGACGGCGACAACATCTCCGAACCACTTGGAGACACTCTCTACCCTGATGGTGGGGCCCTGGCTCGCTGCCGAAGTGGTCATGCCGCCGACTTTCGGTATTTGTTCCACAGGAGGGCCGCGGGTATCGCCACCAGTGCTAGGTACCAAGCGATCAAGACACCCGTTGGAACGCCCTGAACGGCTTCTCCCGGCCCTTCGAACGGTTTGTCGAAGATAAGGTCACTCATTCGGAGAGGGCTCGACCCAACGTCCAAGAGGGTCAGCCAGGATCCCACGTTGCTCTCCAGCCCACCTCCAAGGGAGTTCCCGACGGCGGCAGCGATGAACCAAATGCCTATCACCACCGCGGCCGCGACCGCGCGTCTGTTGGTGAAGGCGGCCGCGGCAAGCGGGATCGTGGTGGTGAACAGCGCCAGCGCCGCTCCTGCCACCATGAATCGAGGGATGTCGAGCCAGTTATCCCGTAGATAGCCCCATGCATCGGCCGCATTGAGATTGATGCCGAGAAAGATTAGGAACTGGGGGATCAAGACGACCGCGAGAGACAAAATGAAGAAGGCCATCCACCGACCGAGAAGGTAGTCGAGAGAGGAGATGGGCCGCACTAGGTAAAGCGTGAGCACCTCGCTGCGACGGTCCGCGGTCAGCAGCTCCGGCGCGATGATCGCGGAGAAGACGATCAAAGGGATCAGGGCGAATGCATAGTAGTCGTCCACGCCCGGCGGGTCACCAATATCGATGTTCGTGATGAATGAAGCGATGATGATGAAGACGAGCGCGACAATTAGCATGTAAGCGACGAGCACGCCCGGCAGGGCCTTGGCTACCAGGTTCCTCCCCAGGCCCATGGAGGTACGCATGCCGTCGACCATCAGAGCAAGCCGCGCTGCATTTCGGCCCTCTCGCTCACCGGTGTAGTGCTGGTAGCCGATGTCATAGACTTCGCCGCTTGGCTGAGTCACTGCTGAGGCTCCTCAATGTCAGAGCCTGGAGCCAGGCCACGGAAGATGTCGGAGAGTTGGTCGCGGCCCGGCGCAAGACGTCTTAGAGGCGCGCCGGAGGCGACCAGGGCATCCCGGATGATGTCGAAGTCTTCATCTTTCAGGTCCTCGACCAGCATGGGGCCGCGGCCATCACCGTCGGTTTGCAGCCCTCGCTCGGTCAGGGCGGCGACGAGTTCGTCCCGTCGGTCGTCGACCTCGATGTACATGGTCTGGGTTTCCTGGGTGAAGCTCGCCACCGTGCCCTGGTGGGTGACGCGGCCACGCTGAATGACGAGGATGTTATCGGAGGTCCGCTCGACGTCGCCCATCAGGTGGGTCGACACAAGTGCGCTGATGCCGAACTCGCTGCCAATGCGTCGGATGAGGTCCAGCATCTCCTCGCGGCCGACGGGGTCGAGGCCCCCGGTGGGCTCGTCGAGGAAGACGAAGACCGGGTCGTGGACGATGGCCTGGGCCAGCTTGACCCGCTGCTTCATGCCGGTGGAGTACTCGCCGATGGACCGGTAGCGCTCCTCGTCGAGGCCGACGTGGCGCAGCGCGTCGGCAGCGCGAGTGCGGGCGTCGGCAGGGGGCAGGCCGCTCACACGGGCCATGTGGGTGAGGAACTCAGACGCGGTGATGGCGGTCGGCAGGCAGTCGTGCTCCGGCATGTATCCGAGGCGGCTGCGGGCCTCGGGCGTGCGGTACGGCTCCTCGTCCATTACCAGTGCGCGACCGGAGGTCGGCTCCAGCAGGCCCAGGAAGAGCTTGATGGCCGTGCTCTTGCCCGCGCCGTTGGGGCCGAGCAGGCCGGTGATGCCGGACGGGACGGTGAAGTCGACGGAGTCGAGTGCTATGGTCGGCCCAAAGCGTTTGCTCAGCCCGTCGGCATGTAAAAGCCTGACCACTCAGGTTAGTAGGTGTTCCCTGTATTACTGCGGTCAAGCGACCGTATACACTGCCGGCGCCTAATGCAAGGGACAGGCACCAACGGGCTAAAAGCCCCCTAACAGTCTTCGTCGTTGACGTCGCCGTTGGACATGATCGTGTTGCAGAAGATCGCGTCGCCCTCGGTTTTGCGCAGGCTGGCGAAGGTTAGGTTGGCGTTGGTGAAGTTGGTGCCCTCGATAGTAGCGCCCTTTAACGTAGCGGAGTGGAGCCTAGCGTCGGTGAAGTCGGTGCCGGTAAGGTCAGCGTTCTCGAAGATACCCTCGCTGATGTCGGCGCCAGTAAAGTCGGCATTCTTGAGGTTGGCGTCGGTAAAATCGGCGCCGCCGAACTGCTTCCAGCCCTCGGATCCGGGCTTGAGGTCCGCCCCACTGAGGTCGGCGTTCTCACAGTCGGCGCCCGGGCCGATCTCGCAGTCGCCGGCCTCCGATTTGCGTACCGCCTCGGCCGTGGCCTTTTCGGTGGCGCTTTCCGCCTCCTCCTCGGCCTTTCGGGCGTCGCTGACCTCGGTGGCCTCGGCCTCGGCTTTGGCGGTCGGCTGGACGGCGACGGTCTCGGTCTCCACCTCCGGCTCAGGAGAGGACGCTGCATCGCTCGAGCAAGCCGCCAGGACCATCGTCGCAAGGACGGCGGCGAGAACGACGAGCGCCCCGCTCAAACTAACCCGTCTGTGATGGACTATTCTCACCTGAACACCTCCGTTTGTACTGGGCGTTGATTATGGGCGTGATCATGGACGCCGGCTATGGGCCTTAAACCCGTTAATAGACGTCTGCGTGGGCCATTGCATTGAAGGGAATCGCAGGATGAGCACGATTATACACATTTCGCTTCGAAGGGCCATCAGCAGCCCTCGTTGTTCTCCTCGCTGTCGGGCATGACGGTGTGACAGAAGATGGCCCCGTCCAGCTTGGCTCCCCTCATCGATGCCCACGTCAGATTGGCGTCCGTCAGGTTGGCGTTGGTCAGGTCGGCGTCTTTGAGGATCGACGAAGTCAGCCCCACGCCCGTAAGGTTGGCGCCGGCCAAGTTCGCCCCCTCCAGGTCGGCCTCGTGCAAGTCGGAGCCCGAAAGGTTGGCGCCCGACAGGTCAATGCCAGGGAACTCCACCCCCTCGAACTGCTTCCACTGCTGCCCGCCCTCGCGGAACCGCAGTCCCCGCAGATCGGCGCCGGGGCAGGACGAGTGAGGACCCAGCAGGCAGTCCCCGACCGTAAAGGTGCCGTCGCCGTTGAACTGAGCGTCGGTGATCTCCGTTGTTACCCCGGAGATGTCGGCCTTAACGGCTCCCAGTGTGGGCCTGGGAGTGGGGCCGGTAACCGGTTCATCCAAAGATTGCTCCTGCGGAGTTGAAACCGGTGCCGCCGTGTCCACACATGCGATCGCCCCGGTCACATATAGTGCCACGACGAGTAGCGCAAGAGCCGGTACCGCATTGGCGCGGCGGGGGTTGAAGAACATCAGAGGTGGAGCCTCCGCTATGAAAAAGGCCCGCCTCCCGGTCTCCGGGAGGCGGGCCCGTTTTCTAGGTCTTGCCTAGAAGGCGATTGCCTCGGCTATCGATCCAGCCAGGCGTTGGAGTAGAAGGGCATGGCCTTCACCTCGAAGCCCTTGTAGTCCGCGGTGTGCGGGAAGATCGTGTAGAACTGCCCGAGGTAGACCCAGTACACGTTCTCGTAGAGCGCTATCTGGAATTCGTCCAAGATGGCGGCCTTCTCTACCGGGTCGGTCTCCTGGGCCCATTCGAGCCTCAGGTCGCTGACGTAGGGAATCTTCGGCCAGAACTGCTGAGTGCCAGCGCCGGTGGAGTCGGAGACGGGGTCTCCGCAGCACCAGTGTGCGCCCCAGCTGGTCCAAGCGCCGAAGGTATCGGGAGCACCCAGGTGGGTCACTACCGTCGCCCAGTCGTAGGCGGGCATATCGACATTGAATCCGATGTTCTCAAGCTGCTGCTTAACCACGATGCCGACCGGTGTAATGGTGGCATAGTCCGTGGGGTTCAGCAGAACCCAACTTTCGCCGTCGTAAGGAGACTCGGCTAGGAGCGCCTTGGCTTTCTCCTGGTCGTCCTGAGCGTACCACTCGTCGCCGCCGGCGTCGGTCTCCAGCGGGGTGCCGCAATAGTAGATGGCCGGGCAAATGTCCCAGAGTTCATCGTCGCCGAGCGCATACATGACCTCTTCCACGTCCGTGGCGAACAGTGCCGCCTGACGCGCCTTGAGGTTGTCGAACGGCGGATGCGACGGGATCATCCCGTAGAAGGAACGATGTCCGGGCTTGTAGACCGGAACGATGATGTCCGGGTTTTCTTTGAGGCGCTTGAAGAAATCGAAGCCGGCTCCGTCCACGACGTCCCACTCACCGGTCTCCAGGCCGGCGACCTTGGTCTCCTCGTCGGGGACCTCCAGCCAGATGATGCTGTCCACGTAGCCGACCGTGCCACCGACGTACAGGTCGGGGGCGCCGTCCGCCGGCATGTAGTCGGAGAACTTCTCCAGCACGATGCGGTCACCCTGCCTCCACTCGGAGAACTTGTAGGCGCCAGAGCCGATGAGCTCGGTGGTCTCATAGGTCTCGAAGGAGGCCCTGGAACCGGAGATCTCCTCGGGGAGAATGACCGGGGTGCTCCAGGCCTTGGAGAAGGCCGTGGTCACCAGCCCGTATGGCTCGTCCAGATTGACGGCGAAGGTGTCGCTGTCGACCACCGTCATGGGGTTCGCTTCGTTGATGAACTCTCTGAGCAGTCCGGCCTGTGCCGAGATGCCGCCCAACCAGCGGTTTATCGAGGCCACCATGTCTCCAGCCTCGACGGCGCTGCCGTCGTGGAACTTCAGGCCGTCCCTGAGGTGGAACGTGTAGGTCAGCTTGTCGGAGCTAAGCTCCCAGCTAGCCGCCATTCTCGGCTGCTCCTCGATCTTGGAGTTCCACCCGAGCGGGGTCTCGAAGATGTGGGAGGCTACCGCGATGGTCACGTATGCCTCTGTCCATACCGAGTCCAAGCTGGCCACTGAGGCCTGGGACACCGTCCGCAGAGTCCCGCCGAATACGGGCTGGCCCGCAGGGGGAGTCGTCGGGGTGGCGATGACGATCCTCTCTTCCACTATCGTCTCGCCCGCGACCTCAACCTCGACGATCTTCTCTACCTCTACAATTTTCTCTACCTCGGTCTCGACTTCCTTGATTACCTCCACGGTCTCAATGACCGTGACGACCTCCGGATCACTGGAGCAGGCGGCTGCTACAGCCCCGAAGAGCGCCGCGATCGCAATAGACGCCAGTAGCGCTCGTCGCATCAAATTCCTCCGTTTGACCTCGGGGACCACTCCACGGCGGCACCTGCAGCGTGCAAGCCACGCGGTGCCCTTTCGTGCACACACAAACACTGGCGGCCCCCGAGAGCGGCCGCCTATGCAGCAGAGGGAAAGATTTTTTCATATGCCTGTGCGCCTGTCAAGAGACGGGAAAACCTGAGTATCTGAGGTTCCAGTTGGCACGCCGTTGGAATGACCGCCAATACCTACCCGACGGGTGGAGGTGTTGGTGCGGACGTCCGCACCTTGCGGAATCTGACCGGCACAATGATCACGGTGGCCAGCGCACCCGCCGCCGCCGCGTAGACGAAGGCAGATTCGATGCCGTAACGGTCGACCAGGTAGCCGGCGAGAAATGGCGAACCCAGCATGAAGGGCAGGCTCGTAAATCCCATCGCACCCATTGTGGATGCCTGCACGTTGTCGTCGGCAACGTCCATGACGGCGGTCTGGGTGACGTTTAGGATGGAGTAGAAAAAAGCCCCCAAAGCGGTGATGACCAGCGCCAGCAAGACGCCGCCGCCGGAGTAGGCGATGGCAAGATACAGCACGGCCATGATCGCGAAGCTCGGCACCAGCACAGCCTTGCGGCCGATACGGTCCGAGACGAGACCCATGACCGGCTGGGAGACGATGCCCAGTACGTACAGGAGAGACAGATACAACCCAAGCTTGAACGACGAGAAGCTGAGGGTGTCGCGGAGATAGATACCGATGAAAGTGAGAACCGCCACCCTCGCCATGTTCGCCAGAGCGGACGAAGCGAGGACGGCAACGGCCTGGGCGTTGGTGAAGATCGACAGGATGCCGCTCACGTATGTCTCGAACGACTGGTCCGTGGCCTTGGCGCCTTCGGACTCGGTGTCGTCGATCGTACCAAGCCTGTTCCACAGGACAAATGCGAAAAGTACGGCCGGAAGGAAGTGGATTTGAAAAACGATCCGCCAGCTTACCGCCATGGCGATGGCGCCCACCACGAGCGGGCCGAGGGAATCGCCAATGCTGGCTCCCACCCCGTGCACCGACAGAGCCATTCCCCGCCTATCGGGGAATTTCAGGGAGAGCGAGCCCATAGCGGACGGGTGCCATAGCGCGACCGCCACACCCACCAGCGTGGCCGCTACCAGGACCGCGCTGTACGACTTGATCGAGCCCAAAATCAGGTAACTCAAACCGAGGATGACAATGGTAGACATGAGGATCAGGCGCCCCCGCCTACGGAACGTGTCGGCGACGTAGCCCGATAGTAGGAAAAAGCCGCCCGATACACTCATATGGACGGTGAGGATGGCTGCCACCTGAAAGGAAGACAGTTCGAACTCCTCTTCGACAAAAGGCACCGTGAAAGCGAGTAGCGCCACGTACCAGTGGACCACCGTGTGGCCCCCGGTCACCCACCCGAGAAACGCTAATTTCGGCGTGCGGATGCCGGCGAATGCAGACCTGACAGCAGACGGAGAGACGGTCATCGCGCCGCGCGGTCGACTGGGCGGCGGCTCACAGCCCTGTCTGTGGTAAATAGAGAATTCATGGAAGGTCTAATGGAGGCCTGATAAGAGACGGTAAGGCCGTCGACTCGTTTTCGGGAGGCCAATAAAGCGATTCAATTGGGCGAAAAGCGGGTATGGCAGAGGAGTGGGTGGGGAGTCGCTGGTGGTGGAGCTGGGGGGACTCGAACCCCCTACCTCGGCATTGCGAACGCCGCGCTCTCCCAGATGAGCTACAGCCCCAAAAGCGCGATGAACAGCGCTGTGCGCCACAGCGACGCACCGTATGAATTGTAGCATGGCGGGCCGGTGGACAGGCGTCCGGAGCCACATCAGCGAACCGTGATTCGACCGGGACATGTACACTCGAATGGAGCCATGGGAACAATAAACAACCTGACATTCACGTCCGATTTGCAGCGCACCTGGATCGAGGGCACCCTCTTTCCCAGGTGCGATTCGCTGGCCGACCGCAGACACTCCGGCTCCGAACTCAAAGGCAGAGCACTGTACTGCCTGTTCTACGAGCCGAGCTTCATAACACGGGCCTCGTTCGAACGGGCGATGGGCCTGCTGGGGGGAGAATTCTACCAGACCGAAAACGCCTCCCAGTCGTTCCCGGTGACGACACCTAACTACATCGACAATGTCGTCGGCATCCTACAGAGTCTGCGCATCGACGCGGTGGTGATTCGCAGCAGCGAGTCCGGCGTGATGGCCAAGGCGGCCTCGGCTGGGGTCCTGCCCGTGGTCAACGGAGGGGGAGCGCTCGATCACCCCACCCAAGCGCTGGCCGACCTCTACACCCTGAACCGGGAGTTGGGTCGGGTAGACGGCCTGCACGTGGCGGTGGTGGGCAGGCTGGAACACCGCAATGTCAACGCCCTGCTGACCGGGCTCTCGCTTTTCGATGGTGTCACAGTCACTGCGCTCCCCTTCAGCGGGGGTATCGATCCCGATGTAACGAGGCTCTGCGCCGAACGGGACGTGGAGTTAAAGACCGCGGAGGACGCGGCTGAAGTGGCCTCTGCCGACGCCGTTTACCTCAACGCCCCCCGGACGGTGGCGCACGCCCAGCTGCTCGGCGTCAGGGGGCCCCCCGGCCTTACCATCGACGCTGAATTCATGGGCAGGCTGAGGCCCGAGGCGATCGTGATGAATCCGATGCAGCGCAGCGGAGACTTCGCCATCGGCGCCGGGGACGACCACCGGCTGGCCTACTATCGCCAGGCTGAGTACGCGCTAGTGGCGCGCATGGCGGTATTGGCGGAGTTGCTTACCTAGGAAGATCAGCCGGCGAGAGACCGGATGCCACCGGCAACCGAGTGCAACCCGGCCGGGCCCAGAGCCCGGAGCGCACGTCCGATGGTCCGGTGCGCGAGCGCCCGCTTTATGAAGCCGCTGTGCCAGTCGAATGATACCTCGCCCGAGTCTAGGAGCTCGGGGCGGATGTCGTCCGACATCACCTGCCCGAGGAGAAATTCGATCTGCCTGTCTCCCAGGGACTCATACATGAGTCGGGCGAAGTATCCGATCTTCAACTCTTTGCCCAGCACCGACTTCCACGAGCGCTCGTACTCCCTCAACCGGCGGGCCGACAGGTCGCCTTCAGACAGCGCCTCTCCTAGGGTCTTCGAGGCGAGTTCTCCTGACAGCAGGGCGTAGTAGATGCCGCCGCCAGTAGTCGGCTTGGCCAGGCCTGCGGCGTCGCCGATCACTACCATCCTCTCGCCGTAGGTACGGACCAGCGGTCGGACGGGGATGCCCCACCTCTGTGGCGATTCGACCACATCGCCGATGGTTCCTTCGGCCCTCATGGCAGAGACGAAATCGGACATGTGTCCGTTGAGCTTTCGCCTGGTCACCAGCCCGACCAGGGCTCGTGAGCCATTGATCGGCACCACCCAGCCGAAAGACCCCGGAGCGATCCTGGAGCCGAGGTAGACCCTTGTCTCGACCAGATCGGTTATGGTCGCCTCGGCTTGGCTGCCGGTCATGAACGCTCCTCCGGGCGAAATGTCGATGCCGGCCATGCGCACGAGAGGGGAACCGAAGCCACTCGCCAACACGAGCGCCCGTGCTCGGAAGGTCTGCGAACGGTCGTCGAGCGAGGTGATCACGGTGACCTCGTCCGGTCCGATGTCGATCTCAACCACGCGGGGACCGAGCAGGTACTCGGCGCCCGCTGCTCGCGCACGCTCGGCGAAAGAGGCGACGTAGGCCACGCGGTCGATGATGTAGGCCTGGGGTGATCTCTTCCGCAGTGTGAAGGTGCGACCGGAGGGTGCGACGATGATCGCCGAGGCGGTCTCCCTGAGGATGTGGTCATCGGCCGGGGGGTACGCCTCTTTGCACTCGCGCCCGATGATGCCGGTGCAGAGCTTGTCCCCGATGTTTCGGCGCCAGTCGAGCACGGCGACCGAATGGCCGGCCGTCGCTAGACGATGCGCGGACAGGTTGCCCGCGGGGCCGGCCCCGACTATGAGGGCGTCGTACAAGCGCTTTTTATTGTAGGGGGCCACCTATATGGAATCGTACCCCACAGGTCCGGCAGAGGCTAGGCATTGCATGTCGCAAGTCCTGATTGTTCGCTGGCGTCGGTGCGATGCGAATATACTCTGTCCGGTGTGGTCCGGTGGGCCGCACCCCGTCGGGTCACACGGACCCGGGCTCCGGCCACATCGCGATGGATTGAGCTAATGAGTCAGATGGAAAAAAGATCGATAAAAGACACCGGCCTGGAGGTGACCGCCCTCGGTATGGGCGGCGCCGGACTGGCCGGAATGTACGTCAGCTTCGACGAGGCGACGGCCGCCAAGACGGTTCGTGCCGGTTACGAGGCCGGTATCCGGTTCTTCGACACCGCGCCACAGTACGGGTTCGGCCGCAGCGAGAAAGTGATGGGGTCGGTGTTGCGGACGCTCGACCGCGACTCGTTCGTGCTTTCCACCAAGGTCGGCCGTATCCTGGTCGACGCCCCCGAGCGTGAGGGCACCGACTTCGGCGCGTTTTCCGACCTGCCGCCCACCTTCACCGAGTTGGACTACAGCCGCGACGGGATCATGCGGTCGGTGGAGGAGAGTCTCGAGCGCCTGGGTCTGGACAGGATCGACATCCTGCTCATTCATGATCCCGAGCCGGCCGATTGGGACGGGATCAAGCAAACAATAGTGGAGGAGACCTACCCGGCGGTCGAGGAGCTTCGCAGCCAGGGAGTGGTGCGCGCCATCGGGGCGGGGATGAACAACGACGAGAAGTTCATTTACATGGCGGAGCGTGGAGACTACGACTGCGTCCTGATCGCTCTATGCTACAACCTGATCGACTACTCTGCCCTCGACGAGCTTCTTCCGCTCTGTGAGAGACGCAATATCGGTGTTTATCACGGGGGTCCCTACAGCAGCGGGATACTGGCCTCCGATCCCAACGTGGAGAGCCATCTGGGCACCAGGCACTGGTACGGCAAGGCCCCGCCCGGGGTGGTGGACAAGGTCAGGCGGCAGAAGGCGGTCTGTGACCGGTATGAAACGCCGCTAAAAGCCGCGGCACTCCAGTTTGGCTTGGCTCATCCTGCCGTCGTGTCCACCGTCCCCGGACCGAGAAACCCGGCTGAGGCGCGGGAAAACGTCGCGATGGTGCTTTTCCCAATCCCGGTCGACATGTGGGAAGAGATGAAGTCAGAGGGACTCATCCCCGAGGCCGCGCCGGTGCCGACGCCTGCGGCGCCCGCCTGATATGTTGCTCGTCCGGCTGGTGATCTGGCTCGCCAACCTCCCCCACCTCAAGTCGCTGAAGGACTACCCGGACTTCCGAAGCATCTGGCTGACGGGCATGTTCTCGTTTGCCGGATCGTGGGTGTTCATAGTCACCGCCACGTGGATGGCGAATGAACAGTCGGGCACCTCCGGCTGGGTGGGGATAATCGTCTTTGCCGGGCTCATACCGTTCCTCGTGATTTCACCGTTGGGGGGGCTGCTGGCCGACCGTGCGGATCGGCAACGCCTGGTGCTGCTGTCCACCATTCTCAACACGGTCGTGGCCGCGGGCATAGCGGTTGCGGCGATGGCGGACTCGCTGGAGCTGTGGCACCTCGCCGCCGCGGCTTTCGTCGGAGGGGGTTTCCGCTCGACGATGGAGCCCGCGGTCCAAGCCCTGATCCCCAACCAAGTGCCGCCAAAACACCTGTTAAACGCGATCACGCTCAACGGCCTGACCCACCACGGCTCGCGCTTTGTCGGGCTGTTACTCGCAGCCCCTCTACTGGCGGGCGGTACCGTGAGCGTCGAGGGGGTGCTGGTGCTCAGTGCGGTCCTGACTGGCCTGGCGGTAGTCTTCGCCGCTTGCTGTCGCACCGTCTCCAAGGGGGAGGAAACCCCGAAGTCGGGGATGATGCGGGGCATGGTCGAGGGCCTTGTTTATGTCTACACGCACAAGGCGATCGCGTTGTTCATCTTGCTGGTCGCCTTTCATTGCGCCCTGGTCATGTCGTCCGACTCGATGCTGCCGATCTTCTCGCGCCAGAGCCTGGGGGCGACGGACGGTTCCTTCGTTGCCTGGCTGGGGATGGGCTTTGGGTTGGGTTCGGCGATCGGAGTCCTGATAATCGCCGGTGTGACCAGCGAAAAGAGAAAGGGCCAACTCCTGCTCTGGACCGGGGTGGTCAGCGGACTGGCGCCCATTCTCCTCGCCGTCTCCGGCGACATCATCCCGGCCGCCCTGTCTGCCGGGTTGATGGGCGCCTCCCAGGCGACCTTCATGGCCATCACCGCGGCTTACGTTCTGACCATCTCCCCCGACCGACTGAGGGGCAGAATCTCCAGCCTGTACATCCTGCACGCCGGGGGCATCATGGCCTTTGCCAATCTCGGCTACGGTTACCTCGCCGACGTGTTCAACGCCAGCGTGATATTCGTGATCACTGGCGCCCTCTTCATCGCGGTCGTTGTCGGCCTGACCGCCTCTCAGCCGTTGCTTCGCCGCGTCTATCGCACGGGGCATCTCGCGTCCACAGGCGCCTGATGAGCGTGTCGATTCGCAAGGCAGTAATACCGGCGGCCGGCCTGGGTACGAGGTTCCTGCCGGCCACTAGGTCCGTACCGAAAGTCATGCTGCCGGTGTTGGATGTCCCCACGTTGCACATGGTTGTGGCCGAGGCCGCGGAGGCTGGAATTGACCAGGTGGTGGTGGTGGTGTCTGCAGCCGACCGGGCGATAGAAAGCTATTTCCGACCGAACCCCGTTTTGGAGACTGCGCTGCGGTCGGCGGGTAAATCCGAGGTCGTCGAGGCCATGCGAAACATCGGTGAAATGGCCACGGTCGAGACGTTGATACAGGAGGAGCCCCGTGGCCTGGGGCATGCTGTCTCTGTTGCCGCCGACTGGGTGGGCGACGAGCCGTTCGCGGTGCTGCTTCCTGACGACCTGATATGGTCGGACGGACCGACCATCGGCGAGATGATCGCGCTGCACGACCGGTTCGGGACAAGCGTTTTGGCCGTCAAACGCGTCCCAGACGAAGCTGTACTAGGTCTCGGCATCGTAGACGCCGATGCACTGGGTGAGCGGCTGCACAAGGTCAACGCGATGGTGGAAAAGCCGGTCCTGGAGGATGCGCCCTCCAACCTGGCCATTATCGGTCGTTACGTGCTCACGAGCCAGATATTCACAGAACTGAAAGAGACCGCGCCCGGCGCGCTGGGCGAGGTGCAGATAACTGACGCCATCGCGGCTCTGATACAGCCCGAGGGGGTCTACGCTTACGAGTTTCCGGGCGATCACTTCGACGTCGGCGTTCCTGCCGGTATGTTGGAAGCCGCCATATTCCTGGCCCTTCGTCGGCCGGACATGTCTGTTCGACTGAGGCGATACATCGCAGGGCTCGACACCAGTGAATAATGGCGGTGCTGCACATTGACACCCGAACGGGCCGTGTTTAGCATGGCGACCTCTTCCACGGTATAGAGGGCATCACGGTCGATAGCAACGGATAAAATAATGATTGACGATCTCACCTCCATAGACGCTTGGCGCGACGCCCTAGCGGAATTCTTCGCCACCGGGCTGTTCATCTTCGTCGGCGCCGGTGCGGTGGTCGCGAGCGGCATCGCTTCCGGTGGCGACCTCGATGCCGGGCGATTGGTCGCGATAGCACTGGGCCACGGGCTCGCGATAGCGCTGCTGGTCTACGCCACCGCCCACATCTCGGGCGGCCACATCAACCCGGCCGTGACCTTCGCGGCCGTGGTGGCTCGAAAAATCAGCGTGGCAAAAGGCGCTATGTACGTCGTCGGGCAGCTGGGCGGTGCGGTACTCGCCGGATTGTTGTTGGTCTACGTCATCCCAGACGCGGCCGAAGGCAACCTCGGTGCGCACGGACTGGGCGCCGGGGTATCGGTCGGCATGGGCTTCACCATTGAGCTGATCCTGACGTTCCTGCTGGTGTTCGTGGTCTTCTCTGCCGCGATGGACAAGCGAGGGCCGGGTGTGCTCGGCCCCTTGGCCGTCGGCCTGTCGATTCTGGTCATCCACCTAGTCGCCGTTCCCCTGACCGGGGCGGGGGTCAACCCCGCCCGCAGCTTGGGTCCGGCCGTTGCTTCTGGTTTCTGGACCGACCATTGGATCTACTGGATCGCGCCACTTGCAGGCGGCGCCCTGGCGGCCGGCGTTTACCAGTTGATCTTCGCCGCGGACGATGCTCCGGAGGCCCGGTCGGACTCTTAGCCGACCCCGACGGCTTTTCTCAGCCAGTCGCAGACGATCATCGTCGCGCGACAGTCGTCCTCGTTGTAGTCGAGGATTTTTTTCCGCACCGCAATGTCGGTTGCGTTTGATTCAACCCAACGGTTGTAAAGGGCCACCGAGGCCAGGGCGTCAACGTCGTCCTGTCGCCAGTCGAAACCCAGGTGCCTTGCGATGTACTTCAACCCCTCGCCGTGCGTTGGGAAGGCGAAGGCGTTGGTGGTTAGGGGGCTCAGATCGACCATGCGACCGAACACGAGATCCGATCGGCCTGTCGGGACGGAGAACCGCGTCGCCATCTTGGTCAAGTGGGTCCGTTCGTAGTGGTGCCAGTGGTAGAAGACGGGGTCCGGCAGGCTCGCCGCCCAAGCGAAAAACTCCCGGGTATTGGCGGCCTCACCGTCCGGTCCGTCGGCGAAGAACGGCACAAATTGTTCGCTCCCAGACGCCCGGACGACTGAGCCGATGAGGTAGTTGACCGTGGCGACGCCGTCGTCCGAAAGCTCCGGGCTCGATCCCTCTAGGTCGAAGAAGACCTCCGTTTCGCCCGCGGGTATCTCCGGAACCGGCGCCCTCGCCACCGGCGCACCGTCTCTGATGGCACGAGCGGCCGTGGCGATACGGAACGCCTTTTTCGCTCCGATCCGGTGCACCGTGGTGAGCTGCCCTGGTTCCGCACCCGCCACGTCTTCGACCGAGTGCAGGCCGACTGCGGCCAACCCGGTCCGCGTAGATGCACCGACTCCAGGAATGATGCTGGAGTCGCTTGCCTCCACTGCGAGGCCGTTTGCGTAGGTTCGCCACGGCCATAGCGCGTCACCGTAGATCGGCGGGCTCGGAGCGCCGGAGAGGAGTCGCCTTACACCGTCGACGACCTCGTCGAGGTCGCCTGCGTGGTCGACCGCGGCATAGGTGGTCATCTCCATGTCGCCGTTGACGATGTGAAACTCACCCGGTTCCATGCCTTGCACCTCACCCAGGGCCCGGTTGTACATGGCGGCCTGGAGGATGTGGTGGCGACGCACCTTTCGAGCAGACTTTATCTCCACGATCTCGTATGCGTGATTCCCGAAGACGGAGGCCTGCCCGTCCATCCGCCGCACGATGTCGGGTCGACCCTCCAATCCCAATGGGCGACACAGCACCGGCATGTCGCCTATCGCGTCCGCGCCCATGGCCATGAGCTGCAGGACGCGGATAAACCCTTCCTCCTCCGTCTTGAACGACTCCGTCACGGAGGTCGCGAAAAGCTGGGCCGTAACCGACGCCTGGTGCTGGTGGCCCCTCTCAAACAGCATGTCTTGGTAGGCGTCGGGTGGGTCGCGGTAACGCTGATCGACGTTGACCTCGCACCACACGGTGATGGGCGATTTGATGAACCGCTCCAACATGCTGGCCTTGACCACCGGCTCGGCGCCCGGCCGGGTGAGCCGCGCGTACAGCTCCGCGACCTGCCCGGAGGCGGGGTCGCTTCCACCTGAGCCGTTCATTGGCTGTCCGGTGCCTGTCCGAATGGCCCGCCCGAACCGGCGGTGCCCGCGTCGTCCGTTCCGGCGTCGATCAACTCGATCAGATCGACCGCCCTCCTGTCCCCGCCCACGCGAGCGCCGATCCCCTCCTCGAACATCTGCAGGCAGAAAGGACATGAGACCACCACCGTGTCGGCGCCGGTGGCGAAGAACTGCTCGGTGCGCAGGTGGTTGACCCGCTCTCCCCGGCTCTCCTCGATCCACATGTGGCCGCCTCCCGCGCCGCAGCAAAAGCCCTTGCGCCGATTGAGATCCATTTCCGTCAATTCCAACCCGGGTAGGGCGCGGGCGACCTGTCGGGGCGCGTCATAAATGCCGTTCTGTCGACCGAGGTAGCACGAGTCGTGGTAGGTGGCCTTTTCGCTCGCCTGGGCCGCGACCCCGGCAGACGCATCGACGGGGCTTGCGACGGTGATTGCCCCGGCCTCGATCAACTCCGCCACCAGCTCGGTGTAGTGCATCACCGTGTAGTCGCCGCCCAAGGCCGGGTACTCGTTCTTCATGGTGTTAAAGCAGTGCGGGCACAGGGTGACGACCTTGCTGACCGCGTAGCGATTTAGAGTCGCTATGTTCCGGCCTGCCAGTATCTGGTACAGATACTCGTTGCCCATCCGGCGGGCCGGGTCTCCGGTGCAGGTCTCCTCCTCGCCGAGGATGGCGAAATCGACCTTCGCCCTGGTCAGGACCCTTGCCATTGATCGCGCCACCGCGCGACTTCGCTTCTCCAATGCGGCAGTACAGCCCACCCAGAGCAAATACTCGGCGTCCGGGTGCTCGGCGAGTGTGCGCACGCCGAGCCCCTCGGCCCAGTCGGTGCGGGAGTACTGGGTGCCGCGCCACGGGTGGCCACGCTGCTCGAGGAAGGTCAGGGCGTTCTGTGCGCTCTCCGGCATCTCGGCTTTCTCCATGACCAGGTGCCTGCGCACGTCGATGATCGTCTCGACGTGCTCGACACCTACCGGACACTCGGCAATGCAGGCGCCGCAGGTGAGGCAATCCCACATCGCTTCAATTGGGAGCCGGGGGCCGATCAGCGGACGATCCTCCTGGACGTCGATGCCGTTGGCGAGTTCGGGACCGGCATCTAGCACGTGCTCCTTGAGGTTCTCGACGACGTGCATGGGCGAGAGAATCTTGCCGCTGATGTTGGCCGGGCACGCCTCGCTGCACCGGCCACAGACGGCGCAGGCGTAGCCGTCCAATAGCTGCTTGTGTGTGAAGTCCTGGATGCGCGCCGCCCCAAATGTCTCGGCGGTCTCAAGCTCCGGTGTCCCCAGCGCGCCCGGTGTGTCGAGGGACCGCATGAAGAAGCTGAACGGGGCCCCTATCATGTGCATGTGCTTGGAGAAGGGTATGTACATGCCGAATCCGAGAATCACCCCAAGGTGCAGCCACCAGAAAAAGCCATGGAAGCCGTTGGCCATGCCTTCAGAAATTCCCGCGTCCGTAAGCTCCTGTCCGATGGCGCCGCCGACGAGGGCGTCGGCGTGGGGGCCGTCGCCACCCGCGGCGACGTACATGGCTTCCGTCAGAAGCGTCAGCACCATGAGCAGGGCGACCAGCACAAGAATGACGGCGGCGTCTGGCTTCTGGGTCAGGTCGAAGGAGAGTCGGCGTGGCGTCTGAACCCACCGACGGATCATTGCTATAGGCACGACCAGCAGGAATGCCAGGGCGAGGACGTCTAGGTACGAGGCGAATACCCTCACGCCGGTGTCGGTCAGCAGCCACGCCGAGAAAGGATGCCAGACTGGGTCGAGGAAAATGAAAATCAGGTAACTGAAAAAGAACGACAGAAAGCCCCAGAAGATAAACAGGTGGGCCAGCCCTGCCCTGTCATTCAGCGATACGTTCTGCAGTACCTTCGCCTGGCCCAGCACGGGCCTGAGTGCTCCGGCGAGTCGCGTAATGGAGCGGTCGGTGCGGCCGGGCCGACCGAGCAGGACCAATCGCACCACACGCTGGTACAAGACGATAGTAGTGATGCCCAGCGCGAGGGCGGCGAGCACGTAGACCCCGACCCAAACGGGGATTGCGCCGAACAGGTCTTGTGGAGGGGTCACGCCCGGAAGAACGCCAGGACCAGGGTAGAGACGACCAGCCAGAGCACTACTGTGGCAACGAGGTGGGTATCCGAGACGAGCAGGTCTTCGGGGTTCTCTCCCAGTCCACGAACGTTGACCAAGTACATGTACCTCATCAGGCCGTAGAGGACGAATGGGATGGTGATCGCCATCGTGAAGTTGTCAGGCATATTGTCGGCGGTGAAGGTGTACAGGATGTAGGCGACCAGCGTCCCTGGGACCACGGCATAGGTGAGCTGGTCAATCAGCTTAAGGGAGTATCCGCGAAGGCTGTCGCGCTGCTCCCCGGCCGTCTCACCGGCGGCCACCAGCTCGCTGCGCCGCTTGCCCAGCGCGATGACGAGTGCCCCAAGCCCGGCACACGTGTAGAGCCACGGGGAGATGGGCACGCCCAGCACGGCGGCTCCCGCCACGGCGCGGAGCACGAAGCCGGAGCCTATGGCGAACACGTCCAATATCACCAATCGCTTGAGCAGCAGCGAATAGGCGATCATCAGCGCCGTGTAGCTCAGCGCCACCCAGCCGAAGTCCGTTCTCAGCAGGAACGACAGCGCCAGTGACACTCCGATAATCACGGTTGCGGCTCCGAGTGCGACCGTTTGAGGCAACTGGCCCGAGGCCACCGGGCGGCGGCTTTTTTTTGGATGGGCCCGGTCCCGATCTGCATCGATGACGTCGTTTATGAGGTAGATGGCGCCGGAAAGGGTGGAGAACAGCAGGAAGGCGAGCACCGCGTCGCGTATCAGCAGCCCAGCCCCTGAAGCGTCGCCCGGGCTCCATGCCTCCCCCACGGTAAAGAGCAGGGCGAAGAAGATGATGAGGTTCTTCGTCCACTGCTTCGGTCGCATGCCGACGACCAGGGCCTTGGTCAAACCAGCCGCGCCCCACCGTGATGCGCTCCGTTCGCCGCTACTCACCCACCGATGATAGGTAGAGCCGGGTCCCGGGTCAACGCCGATGGCGATGGACCCGTCTATTGACATAGCTGGGGCCGATTCTTAGGATGATTAGCAGTCAGTTCGGCAGACTGCTAATCGAGCCCCTGGGCCCGGTGGCAAGGCGACCGAATTACGGGCCCATCCCCCGTCCCCATTCCCAGTCCGGAAACGAGGATGGAAGTGTCGGGCTCGAATTGGGCGAGCCGTAAGAAAAACAGACAGCCAAAAACAGATTAGGAGGAAGTCTCTAATGGCGAAGTTCAAGCCGCTTGGCAATCGGGTGGTGATCGAGCCCACCGAGTCCGACGAGCAGGTGTCGGCGGGCGGGATCTACATTCCCGACACGGCCAAGGAAAAGCCCCAGGAGGGCAAGATCGTGGCGATCGGCCCGGGCAAGCTAAACGACGACGGGTCGCGCACGCCCCTCGAGGTGAAGGTCGGCGACATCGTCGTCTATTCCAAGTACGCCGGTACCGAGTACAAGGAAGGCGACATCGAGTATCTGATAGTTCGAGAGGACGACATCCTCTTCAAAAAGTAGGGCCCCGTGTGGCTCTGGCTTCCGCAAAGAGACAGAGCGGCACGCCCAGGGGCGGAGAATAAAAACCGACCCGCCCGACGCTGATCGGGCACGAATACAGGGAGGAACAACTTGGCCAAGCAGATCAAATACAGCGAGGATGCCCGCGCTTCGATGAAGCGCGGCATCGACAAGCTCGCGGACACGGTAGGGGTTACTCTCGGACCGCGGGGGCGCAACATCGTCCTCGACAAGAAGTTCGGTCCCCCGCAGGTCATCTCCGACGGCGTCACCATCGCCAAGGAGATCGAGCTCGAAGACCCGTTCGAGAACATGGGAGCCCAGCTCCTGAAGGAAGCGGCGTCCAAGACCAACGACGTCGCCGGTGACGGCACCACCACCGCGACTGTTCTTGCACAAGCAATCATCCAAGAAGGCTTCAAGAACATCGCCGCCGGTGCCAATCCAATGGCGCTCAAGCGGGGTATCGACAAGTCGGTCGAAGTTCTGCGTAAAGCGATCGAGGACATGGCCGAGCCCGTCGAGGGCAAGACCCAGATCGCTCAGGTCGCCTCACTGTCCGCCCACGACGACGACATGGGCGCGCTTATCGCCGAGGTCATGGAGAAAGTGGGCAAGGACGGCGTCATAACCGTCGAGGAGTCCAAGGGCCTGGACTACGAGCAGGAATTCGTCGAGGGCATGGCGATCGATCGAGGCTACATCTCCCCCTACTTCGTGACCAACGCCGAGCGCATGGAAACCGAGATCGATGACCCTTACATCCTGATCACCGACAAGAAGATCTCGGCCGTCTCCGACGTGCTCCCGGCCCTGGAGAAAATTCTCCAGACGACCAAGAACGTCGTGCTCATCGCCGAGGACATCGAGGGCGAGGCGCTGGCCACCCTCGTGGTGAACAAGCTGCGTGGGACGTTGAGTGTGTTGGCGATCAAGGCCCCCGGCTTTGGGGACCGACGCAAGGCCATGCTGCAGGACATCGCCATACTCACCGGCGGTACTGTCATCTCCGAGGAGGTGGGCCGCAAGCTTGAGTCTGTCGAGGTTACCGACCTCGGTCGGGCCCGTCGCGTGGTTTCCAGCAAAGAGGACACGACCATTGTCGACGGTGCCGGTGGTGAGGACGCGATCCAGGGACGGATCAACCAGATCAAGGCGCAGATC
>CAZWTT010000006.1:0-85882 GCA_964637315.1 uncultured Dehalococcoidia bacterium
GACCTCTGGTGTACCGGTTGTTCCGCCAGGAGCATCGCCGGGTAGCTATGTCTGGATGTGATAAGCGCTGAAAGCATCTAAGCACGAAGCCAACTCCAAGATTAGATTTCCCATCCGACTTCGGTCGGGGTAAGGCCTCCGGTAGACTACCGGGTTGATAGGCCGCAGATGTAAGGCCAGTAATGGTTTCAGTTGAGCGGTACTAATCGGCCGAGGGCTTGACCCACATTAGGGCGCGTTTATTAGTGGTTCCCACGTCCAAACAAGGCGGTGGAAGGTTTAACAGGATTCGGTTTTAACGTCGCGGGGTGGAGCAGCGGCAGCTCGTTGGGCTCATAACCCAAAGGTCGTAGGTTCGAGTCCTACCCCCGCAACCATATGCACAAACAAGGCCCCGGGCGACGCCCGGGGCCTTTGCTGTTGGTCCCTAGTCCGTTCGCGCCACGTAGTAGGAGTTTTGTGGGTCGTGGTCCAATCGGCTCACCTCGACGGAACCGAATCCGGCTTCGCCAAGCGGCTCCCTCGCCTTCTCCTCCCCCCATATCGCACATAAGTTTTCGCCGTCTTCAGCAAGGGAAACCGTCAAGTAATGCAAACAGGAGATGGTGTACATCATCGGACCGAAGGGATGATCCACGTCACGCTCCAGCTTCGAGGTGCCCGCTATGTCCTGCATGAGAAATGTGCCGCCCGGCTTGAGCGTTTCGGCAATCGCCCACAGAACCACCCGCGGCCTTGCCTGGTTGTGAGTGGCGTCTTCGACGGGTCCCAGCACCGGAACGAACTGGGCGAAGACGGCGAGATTGTCCGGGGCCACGTCCCGGGTCAGGAACACCGCGTGCTCGTCCGGGAGGGCATAGGTTTTGGCGTCGGGCTCGTAGTCGATCACCCGGCCCGTGACCATCGCCCCTAGCCATTTGCGAACATAGCGCTCGTTTAACCCAGCCGGCCCGGCGATGCCCTCGCTCGTGCTCGGTGACACTCCACGCATGGTGTCGAACAACCCTGAGCGTGGCCGACCGATGTCATCAGGGCGATCGCCGCGCCGTTCATTATCCCGACCATACGGTCGGCGAAGGCCTCGGCTCTCTTGCCATCGAAGCCGTCGGTGCTAGTCGCCACTCGCGCCTCTGGCCGTCCTGCCAAAGACATAGCCCACCGAACCGAACGCCACCGCCGCCGCCAGCATCAACACGCCTGACTCCCAGTACCGGCTGTCGAAAGCGGCGTTGATACCGACCACCAGTGCGATCACTCCCGTGGCGACGCTGCCCACGAGCGCGAAGCGTCTACCTATGTTGTCCATATTCATCTCAACCTCCCTTTTCGTGTTCGGCTCACTTCCAGTGCGTCAATAGCGACCGAAATGCTCGGTCAGTTCGAATTCGTCGCCGCGATTGTTGAACAGCTCCCACTCGCCCTCGCGTACCGCCAGGTACGAGTCCGCCAGGGCCGGACCCATAGCATCGGTCAGCACCGCGCCATTTGCCAGCGCCGTCGCCGCCTGCTCCAGGTCGCCCGGGCAGGGCCCGGATGCCCCCCCCGCCTTTCGCTCTTCCCACGGTAGCGTGTCGGGGTCGATGTTGGCGCGTAAATCCTCTGGTGGACCGACCGCCTTCCTGACGCCGTCCAGGTCGTGGCTATCGCCCCGCCGAGAGCGATGTACGGGTTGGCGCTGGAGTCCGGCGGTTTCAGCTCGAGGTTGACCGACTCATGATCGCGACCCCAGAGCGCTGAGGGTATGCGCACGGCGGCCTCCCGGTTGTCCGGGCCGTAGGCGCTGTGGGCGCTCGTCCAACTGTTGGCCTGCAATCGGCGATAGCTGTTGACGTGGGTGGACTTGTTTCTGATGACCTCGGCGTTGTCGCAGTACATGAATGTGACCAGCTGCACGCCGGAGTCTTTGGCGAGTCGAACGACCTCGTCTGCGTTCACTATGCCTCCCTTCGTGTTGGGTCCCGGAGCGGTTGCTTAGGCAGCCGATCCAAGGTTCGAATGTTAACCCAACCGGCCTCTGATCCCGGTCCCCGGCCTGACGCTCGCGATAGGCTGCACACAGGGGTGTAGTGGTACAATCGCCCTTTCCGGACAACGTGACATGGGCAACTTTCCCGGAAGCCAACTTCGAGGAGGTCTGGAACCGTGGGTCTAGTAAAAGTGCAGCTGGTGGACATGGTGAACGGCGAGTCGCTGACGACACCCGATCAGCCTGCTGAGCTGGATGACACGATCAGGGCGGCCGAGCTTGTCGAACAGATTCTGAATCTTGTGGGCCAGCTCCCAGAAGGCCATCTTATTGATCCCAAGGCGACCAAGGTCGTCAACAAGTCCCGTCGCGCCGAGTTGACGTCTCAGCAGACCCTTGGCGACGTTGGCACCGAGGACGGGGACACCCTGGCGTTGTACTACAGCACCGTGTTTGGTTAGGGCGAGCCGCCTCAGTTGGCATCGTTCCGAGACCAGCGGTTAAACAACGACTACGAAGAGTTGATGCGCCTGCAGCGCCAGCTCAACACCCGCGACCGCGTAAGGATGGAGGTGGTTTCGGAGGGCAGCAGGCCCTACCAGTCGTTTCACCTGTACTTCCACTGCGCCGGATACGTCGACGACATGCTCACCGTGCGCAAGAGGCACCGCATCTTCCTGGAATTCCCCAGGTCCTACCCATTGGAGGCCCCGCCGACGTTCAAGCGGGTCTCGCCGCTCTTCCACCCCAACATCTACCCCCACGGCGTCTTCTGCCTCGGCTTCGAGGGGGATCGTAAGTGGCGTCCCTCCATCTCGCTGGAGAGCCTCGTGTTGCACGTCAGCAGACTCATCAGGTTCGACCCCGACTGGGTGAACATTCACCCACCCGCCAGCAGAACGACCGAGTTCTGGGAGGAGTTCTTGAACAGGGCCACGCTCCCAGTAGACGACGACCCATTTGTTCTTGGAGATGACTCACGCCCCGATGTGTCCTCGACCACCTCAGTCGCCACCCCGGTTCCGGCCCCCGAGCCCGGACAAGAGGCCCCTAGTCGACCCACGATAAGGATAGAGTCGGGACAAACCAGGAGACGGCAGCAGATTCGGCCGGTGTCCTCCGACGCCAGACGCCACCTGATCGGCCCCATACGGATTCAACGGGACCGGCCCGGACAGAGCCAGTAAAGAGCAGAGGCTCTCTTCAGCAGAGGATGTCCAACGTCGAAACCCGCAAGCCCGTGGAATACCCGCTCCCCTTCAACGATGAGCGGTTCACCGAGATCGACGCCGATGGCGACATCGGCTCCGGCAGGCTCCTGCTCTTCATGTCGAAGGACGTCCACGAATTCATCCGGAGCCACTCGAAAGAGAACGAACCGAAAGAAGTGGGAGGCGTCCTGCTCGGTCAGTACTGCATCAACAGCGACACCCGTTTCGTCATCGTACCCACGGCCGTCGCCTGCGACATCGGGTCGGCCACACCCGCCAGCATCAACTTTCCACCGGAGTTTTATCAGCGGGTCGAGGAGATCCACAACGAGGAGTACCCCGGACTGCTGAGGATAGGGCCGTTCCATTCCCATCCAGGCTACGGGGTCAACCCGTCCGCTACGGACCGGTTAACCATCCTGTCCGCCTTCTCTCATCCTCACCACGTTAGCCTCATCCATGATCCACACGAGGACCGTACCGGATACACCTGCTGGCGAGATGGTGAGTTGCAGCCGTCCAGCGGGTGTTTCGTCTATCGACACCGCGAACCGGAAATGCTGGTCAAGGAGTTGATGGACCTCCGGCCCACCTGAGCCCATCTGCCACTAGGCGCCGCTTCCAGCGCCGATATCATGCCAAAACGAATACTCGTTCGAGACGACCAGCGCGACCGCGCTTTCGAGTGGTGCGTGGAGGGAACCGAAACCATTGTCGGTCTGCTCGAATTGATCGCCCAGACCGATGGATCGACGGAGGGGATTGAGCTCGTAGACGAGCTCAGCGGTCAGCCCATTCCAGACGGCACGACGGCCGAGGCGCTGCAAGACAGCCGGGTTTCGGTCCGCCGCGGATTCGTCGGTGACGCCGAGGCTCAATTGGCGCTGCTGCGGGCCCAGTACGAAGGACGCTTCGACTTTCGCAGACTATCCCATTCCTCCCTTTTCCTGCTCGATTTCGGTCTTGGGGGTTTCTCAGAACAGGAAACCTCGGGCACGCGCCGGGTCGTAATCAGTGGTCGTCACCAGGCCCTCATGTACCTTCCCGTCGGCTTTCCCGACCAGCGCCCCATCCTGATCTGGCTCACGCCCATCTTTCACCCCAACCTGCGGGCTCAGCGACAAATCTGGCCGCCGGCGTTTAGCTGGGAAGAGCGTCCGCTCGTCACCTCTCTGGTCGGAGCGTTGATAGAGACTCTCGTTGGCCTCAGGTTGGATAGCGGGAGATTTCGAGGCTTGCTGGGAGGCCGAGTGGGGAGTCGGCGCGCATCGTCTTGGTTTCGTAAAAACCAGACGGCCATCTCGGCGTTCGGTGAAACCCAGCTGTTTTCCGCCGCCTCGCCCTGGGGCGTGTTCCCATTGGATCTGCCCGGTGCCGACTGGCGTCTGATCGGGCCACTGGCCGGGGCAACCCCGCTCGTCTTCCTGTCGAAGGCGGCAATGCGGGCAGTCTCGTCCGAGGGCTTCGGCCCAGGTTGGTTGATGGGCACGAGAGGGAGCGGACGAGGGGACGGCTGGCTCTACGTGGACGGGGTCTTTCCGTCCGATGTAGGACGTCCCAGGCCGGAAGCGGCCGTCGGCGTGTTCCACAGTGAGAACGACCGGTTTGCCGAGCAAGCCGGGGCCGGGTCGTTCCTGATCGTGAGCGTGGGCGCGGATCGGCCGGGCGCGTCGCTGCGACTCGGTAATCGTGAGCTTGCCGGCCACTTTGTCGGCCCTCTTGGGACCGCTGACACGGACGGCTCCGAATTGCCAAAAATAAGGGTCGATGCGGAAAAGACTACCTTCGACCAGGAGGTCGAGGCCGTTCCCGCTGTGGGAGCAGTAAACTGTGGCGTACTGGTGGCGGTGGAGTCGAGTGCGGGCGAGTGTCCGTCCTGTGGCGGCCCGCTAACCGGACAGCAGGAATGGCATGACTGTCCGGGTTGCGGCATCCCTGCACACGGTGCGTGTCGAAAGCGTCTGGCGGGCTGCCCGGCCGTGGCCTGCGAGGAGAGCCCGCTCGGGTTCACCTGAACCGGTGCCGGGATACTAGGACCGGGCCGATGAGGAGGGACATTCAATGGAAACCCTGGAACTGAGCGAACAGAGACAGGATCGAGAACAGCTCGTGGCGCAGATCCGCCACCGGCTCGACCTCGTCGGTCGTCAGACCAACGTCGAGGACC
Organism: uncultured Dehalococcoidia bacterium; assembly: GCA_964637315.1. GTDB lineage: Bacteria > Chloroflexota > Dehalococcoidia > Lucifugimonadales > UBA2962 > CAUZIR01. The sequence continues at coordinate 5,345 of CAZWTT010000006.1, forward strand.
GGATCGCACACCTGCGCGGCCTCCTTGAAACCGACGTGGCTGGCCTATCGGCGGATGCGGGTAACCATGAGACGAAGGCGATCAAGCGCGAGGTGGAGGAGCGCCTCTTCGATCTCGAGGGTATCGAGAACACGATTACCAGGATCGAGGAGCGACTGGGCCAGGACGAGTCCGAGCCGGTCAACCTCACCCTGCAGCAGACGCTCGACGTGGTCGACCAACTCCGAGGGATTTCGCACTTGGCCCCGAACGACGAGCGCATCGCCTTGGTCGCGACCAACGTCTGCGAGGGCCTGGAGTCGTTCGTCACCTCCGTGCTCGGCGTCGGGCAGCCAGGCGACGAGTCGAGAGGCGTGGGCCCCAGTCCGGCTGATCTGGATCTGGCCCTTGAGGTGATCGACACCATTGGAACCTGCCCGGGTGGCGACCGGCGGGCCATAAACAAGTCGCTGAGGCGCCAGTTCGTAGACGGGGCGTGCAGCGCGGTCTGGTTGCGCGTCAATCGCCTGTTCGACATGGATCTGCAGCGCGCCGATCGCAAGCAGATGCTGCACGAGGCCCTGACCATATGGACCATGACCCCGGAACTGGATGAGAGCGGCGGCAGCCCCCGGCTGAGCCGGCTGCCGACGGAGATTCTGACCACCATCGAACGAGTCCTGCTGCAGGAAATCATTGGCGGGGTGCCCGTGGGAAAACCGGAAAAACTGTTGGATGCAACCATGCTTGCCAGGGAGTTCTCCGACGATTATGTGACTATGATCCCCGCCATCCAGGTCACCGAGGCTCAGGCGAATCTGCGTGCGAAGCTTGCGCACACGCTGGCTCGCAAACTCGCGCACGAGATCTCGCACGCAGGTTCGTGGCACGACCTGGAGATCTGCGTGGGGGTCAGGAACGTCGTTACCTCGATCGCCGACGAGGGTGAGGAGGCGAGGCTGTCGGCTCTCTCCCGCCGTGTCGCCTGGACCACCTGGCGGTTGCGGGTGAAGGACGTGGTGTCATTTTTCAGACTTGGCTCCCGCCCGGTGGCGCTTGCAGTCGGTGGCCTGGGCCTCGCCATGGGCGCTTACATCGGCATCGCGGCGCTGGTTAGCCGCCTGTACGACGTTGGCGTGCCGCTGGCGCCGTAAGATGTATGTTGAACAAACTAGGTAGGCTTCTCGTACAGGAAGAATCCGACCGGTGATCCGCATTCAGCGGTCCGGCGGCGGCGCTCCGATGCGCTCCAACAGGGGCCCCGCCGACAGGCGGGTTCGAGTCACCCGTTCGATGGTCGAGCAGGTTCGCATTCGCTACCCGCTGGACGGAGTAACGATTGAGGTCAGGAACCTGTCCGTATCCGGCACCGGCAACCCCGGCCACTCGATACTGTTGCAAATGTCGGGACTGCCCGACCAGACCGCTGAGGTCGGCCCGGATCACGCTTGGGTCATGTCCGAGGTGAAGGTCGCGTCCGGCGACCATTCACTGTCGGTCACCGATACGACGATCGATCAGCAATCACCAGCGGTTAGCTTTACGGTCAAGAGTCTCAGGCCCATCACCATCGTCTCCCCGCTGGACGGTGAGACGATGGAGGCGAAGAGTATCGAGGTCACCGGCAAGGCCTCGCCCGGCAGGCTAATTTCTCTCCGTTTACCCGGTCTCAAGACCGCTGTCGAGCGGGCCGGTGACAGGGGGTCGTTCCGGTTTTCAGAGGTCGAATTCACCGGTTGGGGGCCCCAGCGCCTGTCGCTGTTTTACGCCGAAGACCCGGGCGAAGGGGCCACCGAGATAACGCTGGACTGGCCCGGTCTCGACCTCCCTTCGGTGGTCGATCCGGTTACACGGGAGCCTCTCAAGCCCGGGTCCGACGTGGTTCGCTGCACCTCCTGCTATACGTACTGTTACCGGGCGACTTGGCAGCGCATGGGGTCCTGCCCCAGGTGCACCAACAGATCGGAGTATTGGGACCGACGAGACGCCATGTTCAAGGTGCCCAGGGTGCAGATCGGCTCCCGGACCGGCCCCCCTAACAGCATCAAGGACGGTGGTGGGCAATGACGTCGGAGTATGACTCTGTGATGCAAGACGCCGAGCGATACACCCGGCTGAAAGAGCTTGGCTGGAGCATCGACATCCTGCATAAGAGTCGCGTGATGGTCGTCGGCGCCGGGGCGCTCGGAAACGAGATCGTAAAGAACCTGGCGCTGGCGGGCCTCGGACATCTGCTCGTCGTGGACCCGGACCGAATCGAGTCGCACAACCTCACCCGGTCCGTTCTCTTCCGGGGGACCGACGTGGGCGACCTGAAGGCGCAGGTGGCCGCCCGCACGGCCAGGGAGATCGAGCCCAACCTCGACGTGCGATGGTTCGATACGAATGTACAGTCGACATTCGGCTTGGGGGTGTTCCGGCGAGTCGACGTGGTCCTGGGGGCGGTCGACAATCTGCAGACGAGAAGAGACCTCAACGCCGCCTGCATGCGGACGTGCAGACCATTCATAGACGGCGGCCTGTTCTTCCTGGACGGGGACGTTAGAGTCTTCGCTTCCCCCTACCCGTCCTGCTTCGACTGCACGTTGTCCGACGAAGAGCGGACGGACGGCCAGCGGCGCTGGTCCTGCCTCGGCCTCATGGATGAGGGCTCCGGGGGTGCCGGGCCGACCGGGCCGACGGCTCCGACAATCAGCTCGATGGTCGGAGGGCTGCAGGCGCAACTCGCCCTTAAATATCTGCACCGAAACACCGACTCCCTCTACAAAAACCGCATCCCCAACGCCACCCGCATCAGGTTCAACGGATTCGCCGACGAGTACGAGAGCTGGAACCTTTCACGAGATACGGACTGCCCGACGCACCTGTCCGCCGAGCCGATCAATGGGGCCGAAATAGAGTGTACGACCCTTGGCGTCCAGTCCACCGGGGAAGACCTGCTGCGCGAGGTTCAGCGGGACCACGGGCCGGATGCCTACGTCGACCTGGGGTTCGACCTGGTTCACTTGCTGACCTGCGATACCTGCGGCCGGACGGATCGGAACCTGCAGCGCCAGGGAGCGGTGCCTATATCCCAGACCATCTGCCCAAACTGCACGCCGGCAATTTGTACAAGCTGCGGCCGTTCGATAGTCGAGTCCGCCATTCTCAACCCGGAGTTGGTCTTTCCAGACCGGGTGCAGTGCGCCCACTGCTTCGAAGCGAACGAGATGGTCATGCGGATGGCAAGCACGGTGAACCGCATTGAGGCCGGCTCTCCCGTGCTCGACCACACCTTGGCGGAGATGACGGTGCCGATGCTCGATCTGCTGGAAGTGGGCGGCGGCGAACGGGGGCAACGGGCTTTCATCGAACTGACCGGGGATGAGCCGAGAGTATTCGGCGCCCGGACGTGAACGGGCGCCTGAGGAGGCGAAGATGCCGATAAAGATAATCAGAGACGATCAGATAGAAGAGGTCCCGGTCGAGGAGATCAATCCGCCCCCTCGCATTCTTGTCGAGTCGTCCGACGCGCCCGGGGACCAACCCCGGTTCGACGAGCTACCCGCCGCGGTTGAGCCATCTCCCGTTGCCGGGGAGGCGAAGGAGACCGGGTCGTCCGGCAAGTCGCCGGCGCAGACCACCTGGCTCATCGCGACCGGTCAGTGCACCCTCACGACGCGGCGATTCAGCATCGCCTTTCGCAGAGAGGGCGACGTCTACCACCTCAAGTCCATCGACAAGGAATCGGGTGAGAGCATGGCCAAAAAGCAAGACTCACTCGACGGGTCGTTCAAGGGGTGGGAGACTTTTATCTGCCCGCACTGCGACCACCCCGGCAACAGCAAGGAGACGACCGAGCCCGTTGTCTACTGCGAGTGCCAGCAGCTCTTTTGCGGGGGCAAGGGCCTGGCCAGGCGCATGGTACGGGGGCGAGACGAGCTCTGGTGGCGATGCCCGTCCTGCAAGATTTACAAGCCCATCAAAAGGACCATAGATTCCCTGGATGGCACCGCTATAAAGGGCAAGTAGTCGCCGGCCGGGTGCTGGATGGAAGGGGGCCGGGGCTACCTGCGGGCGGCTTTCGCTGGTAGTCGCTAGGGCATGGTCATCGCCGTCGCTGCTGGCCCCGAGGTCGGAACGATTTTTTGGGTGAGAGTGGCCGTGGGGAACGGCTGCTCGGTCGACACCGATACGGCCGCAGCGCCCAGCCTCTCGCCTGTGCTGAATGGAACGCCGTCCACGTACACTTCCTTGATCGCGGCGTTCCCGCTCGCATCGATAGTGACCTTCACCTTCACGTCACCGGCGCGCTCGATCTCCGACCCCCGACTCTCAGGCACGAAGTAGTTGCCTATTCCGAAGTCCAGCCAATCGCCGGATTCGACGGTGCCCTTTATGAAAAGCCTGTCCGTACGGGACTCGGGCTTCTCGACCTGGTGGGAAAGGACGTGCCACGTCTCGTCTCGTTTCTCCATAATGACGTACACTGTCTCGCCCAACTCCAGCGTCCCGAGGTATACCGGCAGCCTTCCGATCTCGTACCGCAGGATGACGTAGTCGCCCTGCAGCAGTGAGCGGGGATCGACCGGGACGGTCTGCAGTACGACCTCCATGCCCGTCTGTAGCCGGTACTCGCGCACCCCGATGAAGGCCAGCAGGATCGCCACCTGCGCGACCACCACTAGCCAGAACGCGACATTTCGCACCAATGGTGTGTTGGTTAAGAGGGTCATGCGGAGTTTCTCTCACCGCGCATCCGCAGGATCACGCAACGCCGACCCCGCTCCAGCAGATAGCCACCGATCAGAAGGATCGTCCCGTTGATGATGAACAAAAGTGACCGGTCGATCAGATCCCAGCCGAACTCGAAGTAGCGGCTGATCACGTCGATGCTGAAGAACACCAGGCCGACGTTGACGAAGGATTCACGTCCCGTCACGTACCCGGTCGCGAGTAGCCCAACGATAGCTCCGAGCAGCACAAGGTTGAAAATCAGAGGGTAGGTCACGTCGCCGCCGCCTGGCAGCGCCACCACCACCACTAGCGGCACCAGCAGGGCCAGCGGGCCGACCGCTCCCAGCGCCGTGGCCGCGTCGCGCGCACCCGATCGTGCGATTTGCAGCACGGCGGGAACGGAACCGGCCAGCGCCAGCGTCCCGGCCACGGAGATCGCCACCCAGTAGGGGGTGGAAATGTGGTCGAGAGAGCCCGCATTGCCGACGACCCGGTCTAGGTCGTGCAGGATGCGGAAGCCGAGCAGGTAGATCGCCGCCAGTGCCGTCACCAGCCCGATCACCTGGAAGACGTCTGAGTACAGGCGGGTCCGCTCCCAGAGCGCCTGGAGCCTTCCGAGTCCGTTCAGCATCAGCCCGGCGACCCCGAAGATCGCGAAGGCCGAGATGAACGCGACCTCCGCGTCGAACTCGTTCGACAGCCAGTCTTGCATTCGGAACCCCAGTGCAAACAGGAACAGCACCAACGAGAGCACGGTGATCGCCCGCGACCGGGCGGCGTACGCCAGGGGCACGACACCGAGGAACCACAGCAGCATCAGGTCCGGGTCGTTCACCGGGAAGTGGTAGGCCTGGGCGACGAGGTGAATGGCGGCGCCGTACAGCAGCGTGCCCAGCAAGATCACGGCATGGCCGAGGCGATCGTAGCCCTGGACGTACTTCAGCCAGTAGCCTGCCCCGTACGCCGACAGGGTGACCGCAAGCAAGATCGCGATCTTGGCCTCCGTGGCCATCCCATCCCAGTTGGAGGCGATAAACAATATCACACCCACCCCGACTAGCAGGGAGCCGAGAATACTCAACGCCGTGATCAGGCGTCCCTTCGCTACAGACGCATCCGGGGAAGCTGCGTACAGGCCAAGGATTTGCCTGGCCTGGTCGCCTGAGATTATTCGAGACGCACGCCAACTCGCGACCTCGGTTTTGAGGTCGCCCAGGAACTCCGCGTCTACCTCGCGGAGGCGCTTGCCTGTGTCGGTGCCTTGTGAAGATGTCACGATTGCATGCTGCCTTTTTGGTCCGGTCGGCGCGACACGGTCGTTCGGTGCCGCCTTCTGCCCACGTGCAGCGTAACCCCATCCATAAGAAGGCGAGTAGGTTGTAATGAACCAAATCTGAGTAGTATCTCTGGGTTGCACGTTTCGTTCCGTCGGAGTTCTTTCGGGGCCAATCGGGTCAGTCAGTTGTTGTCAGTGGCGCAAAGCGACCGGGTATCTTATCCTCCGCAGCGTGAAGACACTAACCGAAGCCGCTGCGCTAATTGAGGGGGCCCGCCTGTCCCCCGTGGAAGCAACGAGGGAGATGCTGTCCCGTATCGACACGTTGGACCTGCGTCTCAACAGCTACCTGGCGGTATGGGGCGACCGAGCGCTGGAGCAGGCGCGACGCGCCGAAGAAGAGATCGCCTCCGGTAACTACAGGGGCCCGATGCACGGCATGCCAGTCGCCGTGAAAGACCTGATGGATGCCGCTGGCACTCCCACCACCGCAGGCTCCAAGGTACTTGGCGGCCGGGTCGCTGACCACGACTCCACCGTCGTGCGCCGACTCGAAGAGGCGGGAGCGGTCATGCTTGGCAAGCTCAACCTGACCGAGTTCGCCATGGGCTGGTACCACCCGGAAATGCCCATTCCAAGGAACCCCTGGGCCGAGGACCGCTGGCCCGGCGCCTCGTCTTCCGGTACCGGCGCGGCTGTTGCCGCGGGCCTGTGCATGGCCGGTACCGGCTCCGACACCGGCGGGTCCATCCGGCTGCCGTCGGCTTGTTGCGGGCTAACCGGCATCAAGCCGACCTTTGGGGTGGTGAGCCGCCAAGGGGTCTTGCCGCTAGCCAACTCCTTCGACACCGTAGGCCCCATGGCTCGCAGCGTCGAAGACGCCGCCATCTTCCTCGACGCCATCGCCGGTTTCGACCTGGCAGACCCGACCTCCGTTCCCGGTGTGGCGGGTGATTACCGGTCGGGCGTGGACCGACCGGTCGAGGGTTTGCGCGTCGGAGTTGACCGCGACTACATCACTGGCGACGTCGAACCTGTTGTCAGCGAATCTGTGTTGACCGCAATCGAAGTCCTGGGCGACCTGGGCGCCGAGCTGGTAGAGGTCGAAGTACCGACGTTGGAGGGGGATCTGGACACATGGATGGACGTGACAACGGTCGATGCCGTCGACGCCCATCGCGAGACTTTCCCGGCCCGGGCTGAGGACTACGGTCCGTTTGCCGACCTCCTGAACCAGGGCCTAGAAACGCGGCCGGAAGACTACGCTAGGGCTCGGGACCGGGGCCAACAATTCTCCGGTCGGTTGCGCAGGGTGTACCAGGGCGTCGACGTCATCGCCTGCCCGTCGATGGCCATGCTGCCGTCGCCGATAAACGCAGACGGCACGGGAATCTTCCCGGAGTGCATCCCATGGTGGAAGTTCACCATCCCGTTTAACTTCTCCCGCAACCCGACCATCTCCGTGCCCTGTGGCATGTCGGCCGGCGGCCTACCGCATAGCCTGCAGCTCATCGGCCGCCATTTCGAGGAGCACACCATCATCGCCCTCGCTCACGCCTACGAGCAGGCGACCGAATGGCAAAAAAAACACCCGCCCGACCTGGATATGGACTGATGCGGACCACGGTCATAGGCGAGACCGGCGTTGAGCTTTCCGAGCTGGGCATCGGTACCGCTCCCCACGGCGGCCTCTACTCGGTCGTGACGGAAGAGATGGCCGTCGGAGCCGTGCATGCAGCGCTGGAGGCAGGCTACAACTACATCGACACAGCGCCTCTCTACGGCTACGGGCGGTCGGAGATGTACCTTTCCAGTGCACTTGCGGAAGTGCCGAGAGACAGCTACGTCCTGTCCACCAAGATCGGCCGGGTACTCGACCCGCTGACCCCCGAAGAGGCGGCCAAGAGAGACGACCCGTTCTTTCTCAACGCGGCACCGAACGACTTCCACTGGGACCTCAGTCGCGACGGCGTTCGCCGGTCCCTCGAAGACAGCCTCACGAGACTGAAGCTCGACCGCGTGGACGTGCTCTACATTCACATGCTCCCCGAGTTCTACGGCGAGGTTCTCGCCGCCTCCTACCCGGCGGTTCTTGAGCTAAAGGAAGAGGGCATGGTGAGGGCCATTGGGGTCGGCATCGACTTCGTTGAGCCGCTGGTTAAGTTCGTCCGAGACGGCGCCGACTTCGACCTGTTCATGCTGGCTGGCCGCTACACCTTGCTCGAGACATCGGCCTTGGACGAGCTTCTGCCGATGTGCCAAGAGGCGGGTATTTACCTCACCCTGGCCGGGCCGTACAACTCCGGGATCCTCGCCACAGGGTTGGACGAAGACATCGGACCTGGCGCCAAGTATACCTACGAGGATGCACTACCGGAGATAATCGACCAAGCGCGCCGGATCAAAGCGGTCTGCGACCGGCACCGGATCCCGCTGAGGGCGGCCGCCCTCCAGTTCGGCACCGCCCACCCGGCCGTCGCTGCGACCGTGCCCGGCGCCAGAAACAGGGAGGAGGCGCTGGACAACGCCGCCATGATCGATTTTTCTATCCCAGATCAGCTGTGGTCGGAGCTCAAAGAGGTACGCCTGATCCCCGAGAACGCGCTCATGCCTAGGAGCCGATAAGGCCGACCAGCGTTCGCCTTTTTGGAGAGCCTGATACGGCGAGGTCGAATAAAAAAACGAGGTCGGATAATAATGAGACTTGATGACATTCCGCTGATCGACAACCACTGCCACCCCATGCACCGGGAGCAGGGGCTCGCACCCGATGCGTACCGGGGCTACTACAGCGAGACCAGCGACCCCAGCATGACCTCCGATCACGTTCAGCACGCTCTCGGGTACATGGCCTCACTGCGGCTGATGGCGGAGCTGCTGGGCCTGACTCTCGACACGCCAGAAGCCGAGTTGCTGATGGCCCGCGCGGGGCTTGGAATGGAGGGGATTACCCGGCTGACACTGACCCGCAGCAACACCAGGGGAGTGATCATGGATCACGGCTTCCCGGTGGGTGATGCGATCAGCTACGACGAGATGGAAGACCTCCTTGTCGACACAGACTGCCAGATGAGGCGGATTTGGCGGCTGGAGTTGATCTTCGAGCGCCTGTTCGTGGAGTCCAGCAACCTCAACGAACTGGTTGACGGCCTGACGGACGAGCTGACAGGCCTGAAGGCCAAGCGGGTGTTCGGACTCAAGAGCGTGTCCGCCTACCGCAGTGGACTGGAAATACTACCGACCTCTCTCGCCGATGCGACAGCCGCTTTCGAGGCCGACAAAAAAACGCTGGAGGAGAGCGACGAAAAATACCGCATCGACACCAAACCGCTGGAGGACTATCTCACCCGCATCGCCCTGAAGATGGCCTCCGAGCAGGGCATCCCGGTGCAGTTCCACACCGCTTTCGGCGACACCGAGGCGAGCATGATCACGGCCAATCCCATCCAGTTAAGGCCCGTCTTTGAAGACAGCGCCTTCTCCGGCGCACCCATCGTGATGCTTCACTGCTATCCCTTCATCCGGGAGGTGTCGTACCTGGCGCACGTCTACGGCAACGCTTACTTCGACCTGTCCTACACAATCCCTGTGGCTGCTCACTATGCCGACCGGGTGTACGAGGACGCGCTGAGTGTGGCCCCCTCCACCAAGGTGCTGTACGGCTCAGATGCCCCCGGACTGCCCGACTTCTTTTTTTTGGCGGGAGTTACGCATCGCAGGGCGTTGGGAAGGGTCCTCGACGGCTGGGTGGCAGACGGCCTGTCCACGGACCAGGCCGAGGCGGCTGCACGCAACGTCTCATACCGCAACGCCGGTCACCTCTACGACGTCACGCTTCCCCAGATCGGTTAACAAAGACATCTCGATTGCTTTCTAAGCCCTCTGAGGGGATGGTATACTCATTTTTCGTATACGGGTGGACGTAGACTGGTAAACGCTGTTTTGAGGACCGTGCAATGGCAGCGATGATAGAGCTGATACAGAGTGGGGGAGTGACTTCCGCCTTGGGCTTTTTGGCCGGTGGGACCTATGCCGGTCTCAAAACCCAGGACGAGGGCGTCCTCGACTTGGGCATACTGCTGTCCGAGCGACCCGCAGCCGTTGCCGCCACCTTCAGCACCAACTCGGTGGTCTCGCCGTCGGTGGTGTTGAGCAGAGAGCGAGCGAAGGCCGGTATCGCGCGCGCCGTGGTCGCAAACAGCGGCTGTGCCAACTGCTGCGTGGGAGAACAGGGTCTCCAGGACGCTGTGGAAATGGCGGCTCTCGCGGCCGGCCACGCCGGTGTGGAGCCCGAACAGGTCGTGGTGTGCAGCACCGGCGTCATCGGTGTCGAGTTGCCGATGGCCCTTATCCGGCAGAACATCGGCAACGTGCGCCTGACCGCGGACGGTGGCGGTGACTTCGCGCGGGCCATTATGACCACCGACACGAGGTCAAAAGAGATCGCCGTTTCATTCGAATCCGGTGGACGGAAAGTGACGGTTGGAGGGGCCGCCAAGGGTGTCGGCATGATCCACCCCAACATGGCGACCATGCTGTGCTTCGTGTCCACCGATGCGCCCGTAGACGGCGAGTTCCTACAGCAAGCATTGACGGAGGCCGTAGACGCCTCCTTCAACATGATCGACATCGACGGCGACCAGAGCACCAACGACACTGTGCTCGTCATGGCCAACGGCGTTGCGGGCGGAGCCGAGATTTCCTCCGACACCCCGGATGCGGAGGCGTTCGGTGAGGCGTTGGCATACGTCTGCACCGAGCTGGCCAAGGAGTTGGTGCGGGACGGTGAAGGAGCACAGCGGCTCATGGAGGTGGTGGTCGAAGGCGCGACCACGATCACCGATGCGCGCAAGGCAGCGCGGGAGATCGCCGGGTCGCTGCTGGTAAAGACTATGCTTCACGGCCGGGATCCGAACTGGGGCCGGATGATGATGGCTCTGGGTAAAAGTGATGCGGTGATAGACGAATCGAAGATCGACATGTTCATCAACGAGATCCAGATCGTGCACGAGGGCATGGCAATCTCCTTCTTCAAGGACGCGGTTATCAGTGCGATGGGTGCTCCCGAGGTGCGGCTGGGAGTGAACCTCAACCTCGGTGAGTCGGCGGCCACCGCCTGGGGCTGCGACCTGACCGAGGAATACGTCATCTTCAACTCGGCCTATACGACCTGACATGCAGTTCCAGTTCTCGCATTCCATACCTTTCGACGGACTGACCGGTCCGGCCGATCCGGCGCCTGACGATGTCAAGTCCGACTCCGTCGTGCCAAAGGACCGGCAGTCCCCGGGCCCGGTCGTCATCGTAAAAATCGGTGGCAGCACCTTTGGCACCAACGACACAACGCTCGCCGACCTCGTTGAACTGCAGAGACAGGGCATCTCACCGGTCGTCGTCCACGGCGGCGGCAAGGTCATCACCGAGTGGCTTGAGCGCCAGGGCATACGGCCGAAGTTCATCCGGGGCCTGCGGGTCACCGACGACCGCACGCTGGACGTCGTGGTCGCTGTGCTGACCGGCTTGGTCAACAAATCATTGGTGGGCGAAATACTCGCACTGGGTGGAAAGGCCGTGGGCCTGTCCGGTGTCGATGGCGGCCTGCTGAAAGCGTCAGCACTCAGCCCTGAACTGGGGCATGTCGGAACGGTGACGGTGGTGAACCCGTCGCCCCTCGTCGACCTCGTTTCGGTCGGCTGCATACCGGTCGTCGCGCCTGTGGCGGTGAATGCGAACAACGGCGCACCGAGAATGCTAAATGTGAACGCCGACCTCGCCGCCGGGGAGGTCGCCGCCGCTCTGGGGGCTGATCGGCTGCTCATGCTGACCGACGTGCCCGGTGTCCTCGACTCGTCCAAACGGCTGATCCCACGCCTCACGGAACGGCAGGCGAAAGGCCTGATGAACTCCCGCATCGTGGCGGGAGGCATGATTCCCAAGCTGGAGGCCTGCCTCAAAGCCCTCTCGGCCGTGTCCAACGCGCACATCGTCGACGGCCGCCGACCGCACGTCCTGCTTGAGAGCATTGCCGCCGATGCGCCCGGTGTTTCTGGCGACCGCGCAGCCGAGCGCTTGCTCGGCACCCGTGTCGGGTAGGCGGCGAGGTGCGTAAGAAGATCATCATCAGAGGCGACCTGCGTCTGCGGGCCCGTCCGAATATAATTTGCTCCTATGCATGAGAATCGGAGGAAACAGATGACCGACTATAGGGCGATGGAGTCCAAGTACTACATGCATGTCGTCAACCGACAGCCGGTGGTGATCGTGCGTGGCGAAGGCACCCGCGTCTGGGATGACGAGGGAACGGAGTACCTCGACTTCACCGCTGGCTGGGCGGTCAACAACGTCGGCCACGCCAACAAGGCAATGGCCGAGGCGATAGCTGAGCAGGCCCACACCCTGCTGCAGACCTCCAACCAGTTCTTCACTGTCCCTCAATTGGAGTTGGCGGAAGTTCTAGTGGAAAACAGCGTTCTCGCCAAGGTCTTCCTGTGTAACAGCGGGGCCGAGGCGAACGAGGGTGCCGTCAAGCTGGCGCGCAAGTGGGGGAGGATCAACAAGAACGGCCCGGGCGAGATCATCACCGCCTACAACTCGTTCCATGGACGGACGATGAACATGGTTGCAGCGACGGCCCAGCCGAAATATCAAGAAACCTGGGCTCCGATACCGGTCGGATTCGTCCACGTCGAATTTGGCGATATCGGCCAGATAAAGACCGCCACGAACGACGACACGGTCGCTATCATGCTGGAGCCTATCCAGAGCGAGGGCGGCGTCAATATCCCGTCCCCTGAATATCTCAAGCAGGTGCGTGCCTGGTGCGACGAAAAGGACTTGCTGTTCATCCTCGACGAGGTGACGACCGGCCTCGGTCGGCTGGGTACCCTCTTCGGCTACGAGGCCTTCGGAGTCGAGCCCGACGTCATCACCCTCGCCAAGGGTCTGGGCGGTGGAGTACCCATAGGCGCATTCATGTGCAACGAGCGGGCCAACGTGCTCGAGCCCGGTGACCACGGCTCGACCTTCGGCGGCAATGCTCTCACCTGCGCCGCCGCCAATGCGTCGACACGCTACTTGGTGGACAACGACATCGCGGCGCATGCGGCGGACGTGGGTCGGTACCTGATGTCTAAATTAACGGACTTGCAGTCCAAGCACGAAATCATCTCCGACGTGCGGGGCATGGGCTGTCTGGTCGGGGTGGAGTTCTCCGCCGACATCGCCGCCACCCTGCTGCCGGCCTGCAACGCAAACGGCCTGCTGCTCAACGTCACCCGGCCCAATCTCGTGCGCTGGCTACCTCCCCTCACCGTGACGAAGGAGGAGGTCGACGAGGCGGTGGACCGGTTCGAGCGTGCGCTCGAACCGGCCAAGGCCTGAGCCCGACATGAATTACAGGGACCTTATCGAGAGCGGCGTCACCGTATTCGGAGGTGCGGTCTCCGGCGGTCTCGATAGCTGCACCATCACCCACTGGCTGAGCGAGCGGGGCGTTGAGGTGCACGGTTTCACCGTCGATCTCGGTCAGCCGGACGAAGAGAGCCTCGACGCCGTCGCCGAGCGCATGGTTGCGTGTGGTGCGAGCAGGGCCGACGTGCTTGATGGACGAGAAGCTTTGGCAGAGGCCGGTCTGAAGGTCGTGCAGTCCCAGGCCCGGTACGAGGGCGGCTACTGGAACACCACCGGCATCGCCCGACCCGTCACCGTCGCCGCGATACTCCCTGAGCTGGCTCAGCGCGACATCGGTGTGCTGTTCCACGGCGCCACCGGCCGCGGCAACGATCAGGTCCGGTTCCAACTGGTGTCGAACATGATCGAGCCGAAACTGGAGGTCTACGCTCCCTGGCGCGACCCCGAGTTCGTGACGGCCTTCCCCGGCCGCAAGCAGATGCTGGACTACTGTGAGGCCAACGGCCTGCCGATCAAGCCCAGGGCCGAGTCGCGCTACTCGACCGACGCCAATTTTCTGGGGCTGACACACGAAGCTGGAGACTTAGAGGACGTGACGATTCCTCCAGACTTCGTCGAGCCCGGCATGGGCGTCGCTGCCGACAACGCGCTGGATTACGCCGACGCCGTGACCGTGACTTGGGTTGAGGGCAGACCCATCGCTATCGATGGTAATGAATTGGGCCTCGTCGAGGCTTTTGCAGAGGCCAACCGGCTCGGTGGCAGGCACGGCGTCGGTATCGGCACCCATACCGTCGAGAACCGGTTCGTCGGTGTGAAGTCGCGGGGCATCTACGAAGCACCGGGCATGGAGTTGCTCGGAGCCTCCTATGAGTACCTACTGCAGATGATGCTGGACCGACGGGCCCGGCTGCTGTATCAACACCTGTCTCAGACCATCTCCACCCAGATCTACGAAGGCTACTGGCTAGATCTGGCGACGACGTCGGCACTGGCGGCGCTGGAGCCGATGACGCGACTCGCCTCCGGTACCGTCACGGTCCGTCTGTTCAAAGGCTCCGTCTCCTTCGAGTCGGCCGAAGATGTATCGCACTCGCTCTATACCGACGACTCCTCCATGGAGGCCCAGGGCGACTACGATCACCTGGACGCCGAGGGGTTCTTACGGGTGCATGGGGTGGCCGCGAAGAGCTACGGGAGCAGGCAGTTCCCGGGCACCGGCCGGTAACAAGTTGAGCGCTTCAGCAGAAACGAGGGCGCAGATCGTGACGCTCGTTCGTGACTTCGCCCGGCGTGACGTCGAGCCCGCGGCCGCCGAGTTGGAGCCGGACGATATCTATCCGGCCGAGCTGGTCGACCGCATAGCCGAACTGGGACTCTTCGGTATCACCATACCCGAGCGCTACGGCGGCCTCGGACTCGACCACACGACGTTTGCGGTGATCTTTGAGGAGTTGGCGAAGGCTTGGATGAGCCTGACCGGACCCATCGGTACCCACCACGTGATGGCCCAGGTCATCGCCGACCACGGAACAGAGGAGCAGCGTGAGCGCTGGCTGCCGCGCATGGCCGCGGGCGAGCTTCGCGGCGGCCTCGCTCTGACCGAGTCGGGCGGCGGCAGCGACGTGCAGGCGCTCCAGACCGTCGCACGGCGAGCCGGGGACGACTACGTCGTCACCGGCTCCAAGATGTTCATAACCAACGCCGAGCACGGCGGCGGCTTCGCAGTGTTGACCAAGACGAACCTGAACGCCGACCCGCCGTACCGGGGCATGAGCTGCTTCATCGTGGAGAAGCCGACTGAGGGTTTTTCGGTGGGCCGCAAGCTCGACAAGCTGGGGTACAAGGGCGTCGACACCTGCGAGTTGCTCTTCGACCGGGCCCGTGTGCCGGTGGCCAACCTCGTTGGTGGCGAGGAGGGCAGGGGATTCGGACAGGTCATGTCCGCCCTGGAGAGTGGCCGGATCAACGTAGCCGCCCGGGCCGTCGGCGTGGCTCAGGCCGCCTTTGACGCGGCAGCACGCTACAGCAAGCAGCGGGAGACGTTCGGCAAGCCGATCGCCGAGCACCAGGCCATCGCGCTATTGCTCGCCGACATGGGAACGAAGATTTACGCGGCCCGGTTGATGACGCACCATGCCGCCGAAAAGAAGGACCGGGGAGAGAGAACCGACCTTGAGTCCGGCATGGCCAAGTACTTCGCCAGCGAGGTATGCAGCCAGGTCACGATTGACGCCATGCGCATCCATGGCGGCTACGGCTACGTCAAGGACCTGCCGATCGAGAGGTACTACCGCGACGCCCCCCTCATGATCCTCGGTGAGGGAACGAACGAAGTCCTGAAGCTGCTCATCGCCAGGCGACTGCTGGACGGGTATAAGCTATGAGAGCCAGTCTACGGACCGGTGTAGCGTTACGAATCAGACGATGAGCGCCGAGAAACATATAGACGGCAGGGACTCATACGGGGGCTATTTCGAGGACTTTTCTCCCGGCGACGTCTATCGCCACTGGCCCGGCAAGACTATCACCGAAGCCGATAATCACATGTTCTCGCTGCTCACCATGAACCACAGCCCGCTCCATATCGACGAGCACTACATGTCCGAGCACCAGCACGGCCGGATACTGGTCCTCGGTCCGCTGGTGATGAGCTTGGTCGTTGGCATGAGCGTGCGTGACACCTCGGGCAAAGCGGTGGCTAATCTGGAGTATGAGTCGGTGAAGCACACCACTCCCGTGTTCATCGGCGATACCATCTACGCCGAGAGTGAGATACTTCAAACGACTTCGACGCGGAGCCGAAACGACAGGGGCATCGTGTACTTGGAGTCGCGGGGCCTCAACCAGCGGGATGAGATCGTGCTCACGCTCAGGCGGCGGTTCCTCGTACCCAGAAGGCCTGTGTAGTACCGAGATGATGAAGAACAATCCCTCTGATTTCACCGTGTCGATCCATTACGACCGACGGCTTTATGAACACGACATCGCCGGCTCGACGGCCCACGTCCAGATGCTGGCGAGGCAGGGTATCATCGGCGAAGACGAAGCCGCCAAAATCGTCTCCGGTCTCGCCGAGATCAGGGACGAGATCGCGACCGGTGAGTTCCCCTGGAGGTCGGAGTATGAAGACCTGCACATGAACATCGAACGGCGGCTTTTCGAAATAATCGGCGACGTCGCCGGCAAGCTGCACACGGCCCGGTCCCGCAACGACCAGATAGCCCTCGACATGCGCATGTACGCTAGGGAGGCGACCGCCCGGGTACTGGGCGCTTTGTATGCCTTCAGGGAGATCGTCGTCGATGCGGCCGAAACTCATGCGGATGTTGTCCTGCCAGGCTACACCCATCTGCAACGGGGACAACCGGTGCTGCTGGCACATCACCTGCTCACCTATTTCGAGATGCTCGGCAGAGACGTCCACCGCTTCCAGCAGGCCGCCGACCAGGCCGATGTAATGCCCCTGGGAAGTGGAGCGATGGCGGGCTCGCCGTATCGTCTGGACCGGCACTCCGTGGCGAAGGAACTGGGCTTCAGTCGCATCTCGGCCAACAGTATGGACGCCGTGTCCGACCGGGACTTCGTCGTCGACCTGCTGGCCGCCTCGGCGACCTGCATGATGCACCTGTCGCGACTGAGCGAGGAGTTGATCGTGTGGTCGTCCGACGAGTTCGGCTTCGTTCGTCTGGCGGACGACTACACCACGGGCAGCTCGATGATGCCTCAGAAGCGCAACCCCGACTACGCCGAGTTGACCAGGGGCCGAACGGGCCGAGTATATGGAAATCTGATGGCTCTTCTTACCACCCTGAAAGGTCTGCCGCTTACCTACAACCGGGACCTGCAAGAAGATAAAGAGGGCGTGTTCGATTCGGTAGACACGTTGCTGTCGTGTTTGGAGGTGTGCGCTGACACGGTCGCGACAATGACGGTCGACCGGGATGCCATGCGTTCGGCTGCGGAAAGCGGCGGCCTGCTGTCCACTGACTACACCGACTACCTGACCAAAAAGGGAATACCCTTTAGGGAGGCGCACGGCGTCGTCGCCTGGATCGCCAAAGAAACTGCCGCGGCTGGCAGGTCGATCAAGGACCTGTCGGTGGTCGATTTGAAGAAGTACTCGGAGCTTTTCGAACAGGATGTACATGCGATCGACGCCGACTCGGTCATCGACGCCCGCGATGTCGAGGGCGGGACCGCCCGGAAGCGGGTGGCGTCGGCGATAGTGGCCGCCCGCAAGGCTGTCGCCACCGAGATCGAGCAGTCCGCCGCCGACGACAGTGCCTTGGCGAAAGAGATCGACGCCTACATAGAGCGATTCCGGTCATTGACTTCCCGAAGTCGATCGACTTCAGACTAGGCTTGGGTGCCATCAAGATCGCGCCGTCGGTGCTGTCGGCCGACTTCGGGCGTCTCGGGGAGCAGATCGCCGAGGCGACCGAGGGCGGGGCCGACTGGATTCACCTCGACGTCATGGATGGCCACTTCGTGCCCAACCTGACCTTCGGAGCACCGATAATCGCGGCCGTTCGGCGCTTCACCGCCGTTCCGTTCGACGTGCACGTGATGGCCCGAAACCCCGATGCCCTGGTTTCCGCGCTCGTTGACGCCGGCGCCGATTACATCACCGTCCACGCCGAGGCCGTCGCCGAGGTCCACCGGACCATTTCGCACATCAAGCAATGTGGGGCGAAGGTCGGCGTCGCCATCAGTCCGGACACCCCGGTATCGGCCCTGGGCGACGTTCTCACAGAACTGGACTTGGTGGTGGTGATGAGCGTGCACCCCGGCTTCGGAGGCCAGTCCTTCATTCCGGGGGCGCTGGATAAGACTCGGCGAATCCGGGAGCGGCTGGATGAGATCGGTTCGACCGTCGAGTTAGAGGTAGACGGGGGCGTGTCCGCCGCCAACGCCGCCGAGGTGGCAGGGGCGGGAGCGACGGTTCTTGTCGCCGGCTCGGCCGTCTACAACGCGCCGGAGGGCGTCGCGGCCGCCATCGCGGGCATCAGAGCGAGGGCCGCCGGCTAGGGGCTAGGCCAGCGCGCGAGCCGCGGCGTCCACGGTCGCGTCGATGTCCTCGTCGGAGTGCGCGGCCGACACGAACATCGCCTCGAACGGCGATGGTGGAAGGTAGACCCCCTCGTCCAGCATGCGGTGGAAGAAGCGGCCGAAAGCGCCCTTGTCCGACTCCGAAACGTTGGACCAGCCGTCGACCGGCCCGGGATTGAAGAACAGGGTCATCATCGACCCCACCCGGTTGATCGTTAGAGGCACTTCGACGGTCGAAAATGCCGCCTCAAGGCCCGCTTGGAGCCGGGCGCCTTTCTTGTCCAGACCTTCGTAGAATCCCGGTGTCGCGGTGGCCGAAAGCGTCGCCGCTCCGGCCGCCATGGCGACCGGATTGCCGGACAGGGTCCCGGCCTGGTACATGGGCCCCAGCGGCGACACCGTCTCCATGATCTCGGCGCTGCCGCCGTAGGCGCCGACCGGCATGCCGCCGCCGATGATCTTCCCTAGGCAGGTGATGTCCGGCTCGACGCCGTAGAGCGCCTGGGCGCCGCCGTCCGCGACTCGGAACCCGGTGATCACCTCGTCGAAGATGAGCAGGGCTCCGGCACTTCGGGTGATCTCGCGCAGCCCTTCGAGGAAGCCCTGCTCTGGAGGCACCACACCCATATTGCCGGCTACCGGCTCCACGGCCACGCAGGCAACGGCCCCCGGGTTGGCGTCTAGCAGGCTTCGCACCGAGTCGAGGTCGTTGTAGTCGGCCACCAGCGTGTCGCGAGCGAACGAGTCGGTCACGCCCGCGCTGTCGGGCACCCCATGGGTTGCGAGGCCCGAGCCGGCCGAAACGAGCAGGGCGTCGGAATGGCCGTGATAGCCTCCCACGAACTTCACAATCTTGTCCCTGCCAGTAAACGCCCGCGCTAGGCGCAGGGCGCTCATTCCGGCCTCGGTGCCCGAGCTGACGAACCGCACCCGGTCCATCGAGGGCAGGGCGGATAGTACCAGCCACGCGACCTGGTTTTCAGCCTCGGTTGGCGCTCCGAAGCTGGTGCCGTCCCCGGCCGCCCGGGTAATCGCCTCAACCACCTGCGGGTGGGCGTGGCCGAGCACCAGTGGGCCCCACGAGCACACGTAGTCGATGTACTCATTCCCGTCAGCGTCCCACACGCGGGAGCCCGCGCCCTTGGCCAGGAACAGCGGGTCGCCGCCCACGCCGCCCCACGATCGGGCGGGACTGTTGACCCCGCCGGGCATCAGGCGTAGCGCTTTAGCAAAGAGGCTCTTGGACCTTTCGTTTCTCACAGGCACGTTTCTACGAATGACCTGGGTTGACTACCCAATCCGGCTTTTGAGGTGGCGGTTTGGTCGCGCGATGGGCACGCGTGGACCGTAGGGAGGATATACGATTGAGGCCCCGTCAGGCGAGGGCGATCTTCACGCAAGCGATAAAAGCCGTTACAAGGTTGAAAAGGGTAAAGCGCCTTTGAAGATACTCGGAATCGAGACCTCGTGTGACGAGACGGCGGCCGCGGTGGTCGAGTCGGGCCGCATCGTGCATTCGAACGTGGTCGCCTCCCAGGCCGATATTCACGCCCAGTTCGGTGGCATAGTTCCCGAGGTCGCCTCACGTCAGCATATCATCGCCATTACGGGCGTCGTGCGTCGGGCGCTGGCCGATGCGGAGCTGGATCTGCCGGACCTCGACGGTATCGCCGTCACCTGCGGCCCCGGTCTGGCCGGATCGCTGTTGGTTGGAGTCAACGCCGCCAAGGGGTTGGCGATCGCGGCCGACCTGCCGCTGTGGGGCGTCAACCACCTGGAAGGACACGTCTACGCGACCTGGTTGGAGGCAAGGGATCCAGCTAACGAACCGGGCTTCCCTTTGATGTGCTTGGTCGTTTCCGGCGGCCACACGGACTTGGCCCTTATGACCGGCCACGCTGGATTCGAGCTCGTGGGCCGCACCCGCGACGACGCCGCTGGGGAGGCGTTCGACAAGGCCGCGCGGGTACTGGGACTGGCGTACCCGGGTGGCCCGGAGATACAGCGAGTCGCCGCCGATGCAGAGGGGACCGAGACGCCGTTCACACGGCCCAGGGTGAAGGGATCGAGGGACTTTAGCTACAGCGGCCTCAAGACCGCGGTGCTGCACCGTGCGAGGGAACGGGGCGTGGCCGTCGGCAGCGGTGCGAACCAGGACGACAGGGGAGAGGCAGAGGCCGGGCCGGGTAGAGACATGGTCGTCCGCGAGATCGCCGCGGCCTTCCAGGACGCCGTGGTCGATTCGCTCATTGAGCGAACCCTGGCGGCCACCGACGAGTTCGGCGCGCGGGGGATACTGGTAAGCGGTGGAGTCGCGGCCAACGCTGCGTTGAGGCGAGAGATGACCGCCCGGTCGAGCCTCCCGGTGCTGATGCCTCGGCCCGCGCTGTGCACCGACAACGGGGCGATGGTGGCCGCAGCGGGATTTTACTCTCTGGAGGGAGAGAGACCAGGCAAGGCCCTGCTCCAGGAGTGGGACATGGACGTCATCCCCGGTCTCGCGATCGGGGCGATTCGCCAACGGCCTGGCTGACCCCGTTGGCGTACCTGCTCCGTCGCCGGATCGGCTCGGGTATCGGCCCGGCCTGGGTCTCACCGGTCGCAATCTCCTCTTTGCGGACATACACTCGAGAGATGAATTCGTAGACGTCGGCGTTGGCGCGGCGGCCTCGCAGATCACAACTCAAACCCTCGCCCTTCCCTGACAGGAAGATCACCACGCTGGTGATCGGGTTGAACAGCTTGTCCGCGATCAGAAAGACGCCCATCGCCGCCACTGCGAGCCCTGCCGCGATCGAGACCACCTGGTGGCCGATGACCTGTGAGAGCACGTATCCAATGATGACTGCGCCGACGCCCCAGAAGTAGGCGCTCGGCCCGTGCCTCTCCGACTCGATCCTTGCAACTGTGACGTCCCGCAACGCGACGACCGACGACGAGCGCTCGTGGCGGCCGACCGACACGTAGACCAGCCGCGACTCGGTAAGCACCAGGGAGTTCGTGGCGACGGCGTCGGTCCCTCGCATTCCGTGTCGTAGATTGAGCGAGGCGAGGACCCGCTCTCCGCCGAGCAGGCAAGCCTCCGCGGCGGATGAGTAATCGTCGTCATTAAGATCGCCGCTTTCGGTGCTGGTGGAGACTGGAGCCGGGGGCCGTTCTTCGCGTCCCATAGGGCACGATGGTAACACGGTAGATCGTGTGTGTTACCCTCCGGAAAACCTGACGGAGACCTCCATGGAACGCCCTATTTTCAAACCCATCGGCACCCCCGTCGAGGAGTTGGATACGCCGACCCTCGTCGTCGATCTGGCTCGCTTTCAAGCTAACGTGGAGACCGTCCACACCTTCTTCGCATCAAGGCCTGCGGCAATTCGCCCGTTCGTGGGCACGCACCGTTGCCCGGCACTGGCACAGATCCAGATGTCGGTCGACGGTCATGCCGCCGGCGTCGCGGTCGGCACCGTGGGCCAGGCGGAGGCGTTCGTGGACGCGGGCATCAACGATGTCTTCATCACCGGCAAGGCGGTAACTCCCCTCAAGATCGCCGCCCTGTGCGCCCTGGCGAGGCGGGCGACAGTTTCCATAGCGGTCGACAGCGCCCCGAACGTGGGCGCCATCGCCGCCGCGGCCTCCAGCGCCGGAGTGGAGATCGATCTGCTCCTCGAGCTGGAAACCGGGCTGGGGCTGACGGGCGTGGAGCCGGGGGAGTCGGCCGTCAAGAAGGCGAAACACCTGTCTGAAGCTCCCGGCGTGCGATTCGCAGGCCTGACGACCTACTCCGGTCCGGCCCTGTCCGATAACAGCCGACCCGCGGGCCTCGATGAGATCCTCGATACGCGCGAAGCCATAGAGGCCGCCGGGCTCACCGTACGAACGGTGGCCATCGGCTCTACCGGGGACTACGAGAAGGTCGGCGCGACGGATGGCGTGACCGAGGTGGTGGCCGGGAACTACGCGCTCGTCGACGCCCGATACGAGGGGCGGAACCCGGGTCTGGAGGCGTCGGCCATGGTTATGGGCACCGTCGCCAGCATCCCCGTCGAGGGGCTGGTCGTGGGTGATGCCGGTATGAAGACCAGCGGCAACGACACCGGCCTGCCCAGGGTGGTCAACGTGCCCGGGGCCGAGGTCATTTACCTCAGTGCCGAGCACTTCAACCTCGATCTGACCAAGTCCAGTGCCGATCTCAGCATCGGCGACAAGGTGTGGTTCGTCCCGCACGATATCGCCGTTACTGCCAATCACTTCGACTACATCATGGCCATGCGGGACGGTCGACTCGAAGGCATTTTCGACGTAATTGCCCGGGGCCGATATCGCTAGGGCGGTTCAGTAACGAGAACGGAATCAGGAGACCAGATGGACCACTACAGACCGCCGATCGGCACTCCCGTAGCAGAGCTGGATACCCCATGTCTCCTCATAGACATGGACGCCTTGGAGCACAACTTCCAGCGCATCGCCGACACCTACAAAGACTCCGACGTCAAAATCAGGGAACACACCAAGAACATAAAAAGTCCGCTGATCGCGTACATGCAGATGCGCACAGGCGGGTCCATGGGCGGTGTGTGTTGTGCCAAAGTGGCCGAGGCAGAGGTCATGGTCGAGGGCGGCATAATGGACGTTCTCATCCCCAACCAGGTGGTGACCGACGACAAGATCGCGCGGGCGGCGGCGATTTCCAAGCGGGCGGACGTCACCATCTGTGTCGACTCGGAGCAGAACCTGCGCGACATCTCTCGGGTGGCCCAGGGGCAGGGGGCCGTCATCAGCGTGGCCATCGAGGTCGACACGAACATGGCGCGCTCGGGAATAAGAAGCGTAGAGGCGGGCGTCCACCTGGCGCGCGTCGCCGATGAGCTGCCCGGCGTCCACTTCAAGGGCGTAATGAGCCACTCGGCGATGTTCGGGACCCCGAAGGACGAAGAAGAGCGGACCTCCGCCGCGATCAAATATTATCGCCAGACCATGGAGGTGGCCGACGCCATCAGGGCGGAGGGGCTTGATGTGGAGATGGTCTCTTCTGGGGAAACCTTTTCATACGACATGGCCCCGCAGGTTTCAGGTGTCACCGACGTCGAGGGCGGAAGTTATGCGCTGATGAGTACCAGCCTGCATTACATGGAGGGGCACTTCCAGTACGCTGCCAAGGTACTCGGCACAGTCGTCAGCACACCCAGGCCGGGCGTCGCCATCGGCGACATCGGGTACCGCTCGATCGGCAGCATGCTGGGTCGGGACGACCCGGTCGTGGACGACGTTCCCGGGGTCGCCTTCAAAGATATATACGACGAGCTGTGTGTGCTCGTCTCGGACGGGGAAATGCCCCTCAAAGTGGGCGATAAATTCCAGTTGCGCAGCTCGCAACAGGACCTGACGGTCAACCGCTACGATAACTTCGTCGCGGTGCGCAACGGCACGGTCGAGGAGGTCATTTCCATCCCCGGTCGCGGATGCCACAATTGACCCGAAGGGTCTTTAGAGGACAACAAACGGCCGGCCGGCCCCCAAATGATAAGGGGCCGGCCGTTTGTTGTTTCGCAGCGGGGTGCTGACTAGGCGGTGACTGTGGCGGGCGTTAGTGCCGAGACGTACTCGTAGGCGGCGGTAGCGGCCAGGGAGCCCTGCGCAGAGGCGGTTATGGTCTGCTTGAGGTCGCCGGAGGCGTCCGTCAGGTCGCCGGCAGCCATCAACCCGGGCACGTTGGTCTGCATGTACTTGTCGACGATGACTTCGTTCTGGTCGTTGACGTTGGCGCCCAGCTGAACGGCCAGCTCCTTGCGCGGGTCGGCGCCGATCTCGATGAACAGGCCGTCGACCTCAAGAACCTCTTCACCCTTGTACGGGTGGTCGATCCTTATCGACTCAAGGCCTGTCTCGTCAGAGCCGAGCAGCTCGACGACGTTGGTCTCGAAGAGGCGCTCGACGTTGGTCGCCTCGTCGAGGCGCGCGAGGTTGGTCTGCTCGGGCCGCGTGAACGCGTCGCGCCGGTAGATGATGTACACCTTCTCGGCGTACCTAGCGACCAGCGCCGCGCCCTTGACGGCGGAGTCGCCGCCGCCCACGACCGCAACCGTGTTGCCGCGGTGCATGGGTGCGTCGCAGGTCGAGCAGTAGGAGACGCCGCGTCCGGTCCACTCTACCTCGTGGTCGAGCCGGAGGGATCGGCGCTCCCGGCCGATGGCCAAGATCAGCGACCGGCCCCGGTAGGTATCACCGGTCTCGCCGGTGACCTCGAAGCCGTCGGTCGTCTTGACCACCTTGACGAGCTTGTCATCCACGATGGGCACATTGTACTTTTCCGCGTGCTCGCGGAATTTGAGCATCAGGTCGAAGCCGTCTATTTCGGGGTATCCTGGGTAGTTTTCGATGAGGCCGCCGGTGGCCGTCTCGCCGCCGAACATGGCGCCGACGATGATCGGCTTCATCTGGTATCGGGCCGCGTACATGCCTGCGGAAAATCCCCCGGCGCCCTGTCCGGCGATGATTACGTCGTAGACCTCGTTGCTGGTCGTCATGTGGTCCTATCTCCCAATCGCGTGACCGAAGCAGCACGGAAACGGGGGGGGGCTCGCTCCGATTGTGATTGTATCTCCAATTATGTGATGTTGCGCGGGCTAAACTGGTTCCATGTCCTTCTCCCAGTGGATGTTCGCGGTCGCTTACGATGCGCTCAACGCGACGGTGGAGTGGCGCATTGCCCGGTACAGGCGTGCGACGGCGGGCGCGGTTTCCGGCGATGTGCTGGAGGTCGGAGGAGGCAACGGCGCCAACCTGCGATTTTTCCCCGCTGATGCCCGTCTGACGTTCCTAGAGCCCAACCCGCACATGGCCCGCCGTCTACTGCGACGCGCCGAGAAGCTCGGACGAGAGGTCACGATCGCGGAGGACGTGGGAGAACAGATACCGTTCGAGGACGGCAGCTTCGATACCGTGCTCACGACGCTCGTGCTGTGCACGGTAAGGGACTTGGACGCGGTGGTTGCAGAGGCGCGGCGGGTGTTGCGACCGGGCGGCAGGTTCATCTTCTACGAGCACGTGACGGCCCGGGGCCGAGCTGGTAGGGCGCTACAGTCGGGCCTGAACCCGGCGTGGAAGTTTTTCACGACCGGGTGTCACCTGGACCGCGACATCGAGACGGCGGTGCGGGCGGCGGGTTTCAGTGATGTCACCGTCGAACGCTTCGACATCCGCTTCGGTACTCCGATCGCACTGCCCAACGTCATTGGCAGAGCTACAATCTAGCGCCTTTTAAGAGGCCTTTGAGGACCGATATTACCCGTATTACCCGCGCACACGATCCACTCTCATTTTCCTCCCGTTTCCCCGTTCGAACGTTCGTTAGAATGCCGGCGGGCGACCGCAGGGGCAGTCGTTTGAATCCCCCATACATGGCTTCCAAGGCCGGGGCGATTTCGTTGACGCAGTCGACGGCGCTGGCGCTGGCGGCTCACAACATCAACGCCAACGCGATCTGCCCGGGATTCGTGTGGACGGGCATGACACACGATATCGAGGTGCGTGCGGAGATGACGGTGCCCGAGATGAAAGGGCTGCCGCCGCGAGGAGCCTACGACCGTCTAGTGGAGAAGAGGATATCGCTGGGGCGGGACCAGAGCCCTGATGACATCGGGCGACTGGCCGTGTTCCTAGCGTCGGAATATTCTCGCAGTATCACGGGACAGGCGATCAATATCAACGGTGGGGTTTTCCTGAATTGAGGCGTCCGGTCGTCATGATGGCGTGGCCGTTGCTGATATCCTTTCGCGGCTATCGCTCAGGAGAAGCCCGTTGAAACGACTCCTCGTCTTACTCATTACATCCGTGGTCGTCCTGACGGTGGCCTGCTCAAACTCGCCGGCGACGACGGAGAATGCGGCGTCCGGCGGCTCCGATGACTCTGGTGACGCGGTCGTCAGCAACGAGGGGTGCGACGTCTACGGCGAGTACGCAACCGTTGAGTTGCGGATGCTAAACGAGCGGTCCTCTCATTCCGCCGTGCTGCTGGACGACGGCCGGATGCTGGTGGTCGCCGGACGGGGCAAGGGCGGACCACGAGGACCGCGGCTGTTCCCGTTCACCGAGATCTACGACCCGGCCACCGGGCAGTGGATGGACTCCGGCGAGCTGGCCGAGGAAAGGGAGGACTTCACGCTCCTCACCCTCCATGACGGTCGCATTTTGGCCGCCGGCGGGACGAACATACAGCTCGATACCACGAAGACGACCGAGGTCCGCGACCCGAAAACCGGCGAGTGGTCCCCGGTGGGCAAGATGAGCACCGGACGGGCTCGCGGGGCGGCGGTACTGCTGGACGACGGTCGAGTGATATATACAGGGGGCAAAAACAAGAACCTGCGTGACCAGGACTCGACCGAGATCTTCGACCCGGCCACCGGTGAGTGGACGGGGGCGGCTCCGATGAGTCAGGCACGGTCGATCCACACAGCGACGGTGCTGAACGACGGCCGTGTGCTGGTGACGGGCGGAGGCAAGCCCGAGGGCCCATACTTCGCGACGACCGAGGTCTACGACCCGGCGTCCGATAGCTGGTCGGCGACCGGATCCATGCGGCTGGAGCGCATCCTGCACACGGCGACGCTGTTGCCGGACGGCCGCGTGCTGGTGGTCGGTGGCAAGGGCGAGCCGGTGCCGGAGGTCGACTCGCAGCTGCGCCAGACGGCGGAGGTGTGGAACCCGAAAACCGGCGAGTGGTCCCCGGCCGGCTCAATGGCGGACGGCAGGGCCGAGCACACGGCCACTCTGCTAGAGAACGGGACGGTGCTGGTGATCGGGGGTCTTGGCAACATAAGCTCTTCCGAGATATACGACCCGGCCACCGACACTTGGTACGACTCAGCCGACATGGAAGAAAGCCGATATCGACACACCGCCACCGTACTGAGCGATGGCCGCGTCTTCGTGCTGGGCGGGCACAGCACCGAAAGTGTCACAATTACCGGCGAGGTCTTCTCGGGTGAGGCGTTCGCGGCCTCCGGCGCCTGCGCCACCGGGGTGGCTGGCGCACTCTCGACGCTGGTCGGCATCGACCCGGCCGAGCCTGCGACGGAGGTGAAGGCGACGCCCACGCCGGTCGGCGGCTCGAGCACCAGCGGCAGGGACGCGTCCAGCTTCGTATTTTCTACGGAGGTGGTAGACGCGGCCGACGACGAGGAGGTGACGGTCGTGCCGCTGGGCACGCTGGTCACTCTCGACAGGGGCGAGCGCATGGCCAGCCCGGACAAGGGCAGCGGCCTGACGGTGACGTTCCTCGATGTGGTCGCGGACTCGCGCTGCGCCACCGACGTGACCTGCATTACCGCTGGTGAGGCGACGATAAAGATACACGTGTCCTGGTTCGGTTGGGATGTCGGTGAGCTGTCGCTGACCATCCTGGGTGGACAGGCTGACCCGTCGATCGACTCACCCGGCGGGGCGTTCTTCGTCGCGTTGGCGTCTCTTGAACCGTTACCTAGGTCGGACAGCCCGGATCTAGCAGAGAGGGACTATAAAGCCACGATAGCCGTCTTCCAGAAATAGACGCTGCAAGCGCCGTGATAAACGCCGCTGAAAACGGGTTTCCGCTGCCGCGAGTTCTCCGTTAACCGGGGACTCAGCTAACGTTCATAACGAACAGCAGGTTGACACCCCTGTGACCAGTGGGCGATGGTGATGTTGTCGGAGAAGATGCGGACTTCTCCGTCGATCACGTCGCTCTGTAGGAAGATGGCATGGCCCTAGCCGCCGGGAGAGTACAGGATGCGTCAGTGGCTGGCGCGCGTCGTCTTGGTGCCACCGGGCTCGGCGGCCAAGCCCATGAAGGAGTTCTCCCCGGTCATGCGGACCTCGTTCTGATCGACCAGATCAGCCATTTCTTATCCCTCTAGAATTCTTCGAAACCCCTCAAACCCACCTTTGTGGCCTGGCCCTGTACGGTGAATCTGGGTCAGTTATTACACTTCTATAAACCCTTTGGGTTTAGCGGGGGTGGGTCCAGGTCTCGGACCAGGCGATGCACGCCGTCGAGGTCTGGTGACTGCCGATCATTTCGGGGAACGGCCTACCGGAGGCCGCCTCGCCGTTGAGAGTGAGCTGAGCCCGGGCGCACGGGATAAGGCAGCTATACACACCGTGCGGGTTGCCCTCCATTCCGCCGGGCTCGACGCTGATGATGAACGGCTCGCCGATGTCGTACCAGGTCAGATGCAGGGACTCCTCAAGGGAGTCGATGGTCTCGGTCCAGTAGTTGATGCCGTCGCCCGTCTTGTCGAACTCGGAGTCGATCACGGGGATCGTCTCGTCCGCGAAGGCCGGGAAGAGAACCGACTCAATCGTGGCTTGGAGCCAGCGGGTCATGGCGATGTTGTCGGAGTAGATGCGAACCTCGCCGTCGGTGACGTCACTCTGCAGGAACAGCACGTGTCCCGGACCGCCCGGGGACTTGAGGACGCGCCAGTGACTTGCCCGTGTGGTGTCGGTGCCACCCTCCTCTTCTTGGAGCCGGATAAATGAATTCTCGCCAGTTAGTAGAATCTTGTTGGGATCGACCGGATTGACCATCAAATAACCCCCTCGTTGAGTCGAGTAACATTTTACACAGGACCGACCGATGGACCCCAATTGACGACTCCGACAAACGCCGCTCTCGCGATGAGGATTACGCTAGCGGAGTTGTGCAGGAGATGACCGTCACTAGGGCAGGCGCTGGAGCTGGGTGAGGGCCTCGGCCATAAGACCCAGTTCGCCCTTCTCCCGGTAGATGTCCACAGCCTTTTGCAGGTCTTCCTGGGCTTGGATGTGCTGGCCCTGGTTGCCCAGCATCACCCCACGGTTCCGCAGGGCCTCGGCGTAGTCGGGCTTGTACTCGATGGCCTTGTTGAAGTCTTCCAGCGCCAGGTCGAACAGGTCTTCGTTGTAGTAGGCGAGCGCCCGGCCATGGTAAGCGAGGTAGAGGTCGGGATGGATACGCAGGACGACGTTGTACCGGCCCACCGCCTCTTTGTACTGCCCGGCGTTCAGCAGGCCGACCGCCTGCAGGTAGTCGAAGAGCACGTCGATCGCCGGCTCGTTACTCTCCTCTTCTCCATCCGTCGCCGAGACGACGTTCTCCTCACCCGTTTCACTCATCTCGCCCGCTTCAGGGCCTGCCGTCGCCAGGGCGTCCAGGGCCTCGACGGCCGCTTCCAGGTCGATGTCCGTTTGGGCGACATCGGTTGAGTCGGGCTCTGGCGGGTCG
This sequence comes from uncultured Dehalococcoidia bacterium, assembly GCA_964637315.1. Taxonomy (GTDB): domain Bacteria; phylum Chloroflexota; class Dehalococcoidia; order Lucifugimonadales; family UBA2962; genus CAUZIR01. Next base: position 35,017 of record CAZWTT010000006.1, read on the forward strand.
GCTTTGGCGGTGACAGATGGGACGGGGGTCGGCACCACGCTGTCGGTGACGGTGGGGTCGACCTGGGGCTCGCCGGACCCGGTGTCCAAGCAGGTTACCGTCGCCAGCGCAGCCAGCAGTGCCAGGGCGAGGATGGGGCGGCGTGGCATGGTCTTGTGTATCAGGTCGGTCGGTGCAGTTTCGATCGGCGTGGCCTCAGGAAGACCTTACGAAATCCGTGGGCTTCCCGGATGAGACGAGAGCCACCACAGGAAAGCCCAGGATAGCACGCAACGTTTTCACCACGGCGTTGACATCCGTCTCCGACACCCGTTCAATGCGGGCCGGTACCTACTGAATGACCGGTAAGGGAGACTGTGGAAAATGATTCGAGGCGTGAATGGAAAGAACCCGAAAATTCACCCGGGCGCGTTTGTTAGCGAGGCCGCCTATGTGATTGGCGACGTCGAGATAGGCGAGGGCTCAAGCGTTTGGCCCGGCTCGGTCGTCCGTGGCGACTCGGGCAAGATCGTGATCGGAAAACACACCTGCATTCAGGACAACTCCGTAGTGCACGGAGACGCCGACGTCAGGATCGGAGACGACGTCGTGGTCGGCCACCGGGTGGTGTGCCACGGGCGGTCCATCGGAAACCGCGTCCTACTGGGCAACGGCTGCATCGTCAACGACGGCGTGCTGGTCGGTGACGACAGCCTCGTCGCCTCCGGCGCCATGGTGGTGGACCGCATGGAGATCCCGCCTCGCTCGGTCGTGACAGGCCTGCCCGCGCGCATCAGGCGTCAGGTCGAGGAAAAGGACATGGTCCTGGTCAAGGGCTACCGGGACATCTACGTCCTCAACACCGCCATGTACCTCAAAGAGGCATTGAATGCCAGCAAGGATGACTGAAACCGTTGATTGCCAAAGCGATGAGCGCTTGAGCGAAAAAGCCCCAAGAGCGAACAGAATGAGCGGGGAGCCGCGCTTGGCCGAAGAAGCCCTGACGAGAGCGTTACATGCGCTTGGGGGCTGCCATGCCCATGAGGGCGAGGCAACGGGCGAGGGCGACGCGGGCGGCGTCGACCAGCTTGAGGCGTGAGGCAGTTATGTCGGCCTCTCCCGGCTCAGAAGAGACAACCCGACACTGCTGGTAGAACCAGTGGAAGTCCGTGGCCAGCTCCCCGGCGTAGTGGGGTAGGTGGTGCGGCTCCAGCCGCTCGGCCATGTGATCGACCAGTTCCGGTAGTTGGAGAATCTTGCGAATGAGCGCCAGCTCGGCCGAATGCGATAGCAGAGAGGTGTCTGCGTCGGAGTGGTCGATGCCGCGCTCCGACGCCAGACGCAGGATGCCGGCTATGCGGGCATGGGCGTACTGGACGTAGTAGACCGGATTGTCGGACGATTCCCGCTTGGCCAGCTCCATGTCGAAGTCCATCTGGCTCTCGGGTGAGCGGGACAGGAAAAAGAAACGGCAGGCGTCCGGCCCGACCTCATTGACCAGTTCCTTGAGCGTAAGGAGTTCGCCCGCGCGTTTGGAGACCTTGACCGTCTCGTCGTCACGTTTGATCTTGACCATCTGGGTGAGCTTGAACTGCAGCCGGTCCGGGTTGATGTCGAGGGCCCCGACTACCGCTTTCATACGAGGGACATGCCCTTGGTGGTCGGCGCCCCACACGTCAATAACGCTGTCGAAGCCGCGACGGACGAACTTGTCCCAGTGGTAGGCGATGTCCGAGGCGAAGTAGGTCGGATCGCCCCCAGTGCGCTCCATGACGTTGTCCTTGTCCTCGCCGAGCACCTTGGAGGCGAACCACACCGCGCCGTCCCGTTCCACCACCAGTCCCCTGTCTCTGAGCATCTGCTTGACGAGCGTATAGCTCCCGTCGTCAAACAGTGAAGACTCGTTGAACCACACGTCCATCTCGACTCCGAGTGACTCCAGGTCGGCGCGTATGACCCCGAGCATCTTCTGCAGGCCGATGTTCCGCAGTTCCGCAATAGCCTCTTTAGCTGGCCCAGAAGCAAATCGGTCGCCGTGCTCGGCCGCGATCTCCTCGGCCAGCTCGATCACATAGTCGCCTTTGTAGCCGTCTTTGGGGACCGGCACCCCGCCTCCGAAAGACTCTATATATCGGGCGTACAGGCTCTCGGCAAACAGGTCCATCTGGCGGCCGGCGTCGTTGACGTAGTACTCGCGCTGCACGTCGTACCCAGCGGCATCGAGAATGGCTGCTAGGCCGCTGCCGATAACCGCCCCCCGTGCGTGGCCGATGTGCAAAGGACCGGTGGGGTTGACGCTGACGAACTCGACCTGCACAGAACGGCCCCTGCCGGTGTTGACGCGGCCGAACGAGTCGCCCTCCGCCCGTATCGCATCCACCTGTGACGCCAGCCAGTTTGAGTCGAGGGATATGTTCACAAACCCGGGCGGGCCGGCAGACGCCGAGGCGACTAGGCCGGGTGCGGAGATTTCGGCTGCGATGGCGTCGGCGATGGCCATTGGCTTCATGCGCATCGGCTTGGCCAGGCGCAGGGCGACATTGGAGGCATAGTCGCCGTGCTCCGGTTTCTGCGGCCGTTCCACGACGACTTGTGGCAGATGCCCTTGATCAACCGCTGGCAAGACGCCGGCGGCCTGGGCACACTCCAGGGCGGCCCTAATCAGCTCCCCGACGGTGTCGCGGATGAGCGGTCCGTCGGTCTTTCCGGTCGCGTCGGCCATCGGACCACTATAGCTCCGGCGTCGGTCGGCCATGTAGGTGATTGCAGGTGCCCGATAGGCCCGATAGGGGGTGGCATTGAGCTTTGCGCCGTGGCGTCACCCGAAAACGGGAATTTTACTCGACGATGAGCGAGGGACCGCCGTCGTGGTGGTCGGTGAAGTCACCGATCACCGTCCAACCTTCCACACCCTCGTTGAGCAGCTCTTCACCCAGAGCGTCCAGCCGCGTCGGGGGAACGGCGATCAAGAGGCCGCCGGAGGTCTGTGCGTCGGCCAGAAGCAGGCGGGCGACTGGATCGACCGATTCCGCCCAGTCGGTCGCCGGGTCGACCGATGCCAGGTTCCGTCGCGTGCCGCTGGGCACGTGTCCCGCCTCGGCCAGTTCGCGGGCGCCCGGTAGTAGCGGAACGGAGTCGGCCTCAATGCGAGCGGTAAGTCCGCAGCCCGCCGCCATCTCCCGCAGGTGGCCCAGAAGGCCGAAGCCGGTGACGTCCGAGCAGGCATGGACTCCGACCCGGGTCATCGCCCGCGACGCCCCGGCGTTGAGGGCACTCATGACTTCGATGGCACCTGCGAGCACGTCGTCGCCGACCTCGCCCGCCTTGCCCGCCGTGGTGATTACGCCGGTGCCGATGGGCTTGGTGAGCACCAGCACGTCACCTAGATGCGCGCCTGCATTGGTAATTTCGTGGCCCGGATTAACGGTGCCCGTCACGGCCATGCCGTACTTGGGCTCCTCGTCGTCCACCGTGTGGCCGCCGACGACCAATACACCCGCTTCCCTCGCTTTGGCCGCGCCGCCCTTTAGGATCTCGGCGAGTATCTCGGAGGGCAGTTCGGCGGGGAAGGCCACTATGTTCAGGCCCAATAGGGGCGTGGCCCCCATAGCGTAGACGTCGCTCAGCGCGTTGGCGACAGCGATCTCCCCAAAAGTGAACGGGTCGTCCACGATGGGTGGGAAGAAATCGACCGTCTGGACTATTGCCAAGTCGGGCCGCAGGCGATAGACGGCGGCGTCGTCGCCCGTCGACAACCCGACGAGCAGGTCGGGGTCGGTTACCGACGGTAGCTGGCGCAGCACCTGCGCCAGGTCCTCAGGACTGAACTTGGCGGCTCAACCGGCGCAGGAGGCCAGGGCGGTTAGCCGGACCTCGCGGGCGTCGTGAGAGTGGCTGGGAGCCATCTAGTTCCCCTCAAAAAGATCGGCGTCGAGACCGAGCGCCGTCACTGTTCAGTATAGAATGAGCGGCCTCTAGGCTGAAGGTTTTACAGGCGAGGAAAAGGATGTTCAATGGCGACATATAGGGCGAATGTGGGAGACGTGGAGATGATCTCGCTGACCGACGGCCAAGGAACGGGCAAGGCCACCGACGTCTTCCCGGTGAGCGATCTTGCCACCTGGAAGTCGGAGTACCCGGACCTGCTCGACGGGGACCTGATCCATCCGCGCTACGGGGTGCTGGCCGTCCGGTCCTCTTCCACGCTTGTGATCGTGGACACCGGTATGAACGGTCCCGACGGCCGATTGCTTCACGACATGGCCGAAAAAGGCGTCGATCGCGAGGCTGCGGACCTAGTAGTCACCACGCACCTGCACCCCGACCACGTGGGCTGGAACCTCACGGACGGTCGTCCGACCTTCCCAAAGGCGCGCTATCTCGTCCCGCGGCACGACTGGGACCACTGGACGCAACCGAGCGTGCTCCCGGACGCGCCCCACGTCGCCGAGAGCGTGCTGCCGCTGGAAGAGGCGCGGGTGTTGGACCTGATCGACGGGGAGTACGACGTGACGCCCGAGCTAAAGACGGTGCCTACCCCCGGTCACACCCCCGGCCACATCTCCATATCGGTTTCGTCCAGGGGCGAGCGCGCCTTCGTGCTTGGGGATGTGGCGCACAGCCCGGCGCAGGCGCACTACACGAACTGGAGCCCATCCTTCGACGTCGATCCCGACGTGGCCCGCAGCACCCGTCACCGCGTGTTCGATGAGTTGGAGGCCACCGGGATGCTGGTGCAGTCGGGACACTTTCCCAGCCCGGGGTACGGCCGCTTAGTGCGTCACAACGGCCGACGGGCCTGGAAAGCTTAGGCAGCGTAGCTGCACCAAACCAGCTTGGCTGGACCGAATTGAAGGATAAGGACGATCACGACCCGGACCGAGCCCTGCCGCCTGTGTGGTGTGTCGGATGCGGCGCTGTTTCTCGACGACTCCGACCGGTCGAACGGTCGCCGGTTCTTTCGCTGCCCGGTGTGTCGGTTGATCTCCGTCGCAAAGGACGATCTGCCGGACCTGGCGACCGAGCGTGAGCGCTACCTGCAGCACAACAACGAGGTCGACGACCCCGACTACCGGGCGTTCCTGTCGCGCCTGTGGGACCGGATAAGGCCGCTGTTGCCCGCCGGCGCGACCGGGCTGGACCACGGAGCGGGACCCGGGCCGGCGCTGGTGGCGATGATGCGGGAGGACGGGTTCGAGGTCGAGGGCTATGATCCGATATTCGAGCCCCGGCCGGAGTTGCTACAGCGCACCTATGACTTCGTCGTCTGTACCGAGACCCTCGAGCACATGCACCGACCCGGCAAAGACATAAAGCGTCTGGATCGGATGATCAGGCCGGACGGTCTGCTCGGGGTGATGACGGGGATGCTCGACGATGTCGGCTCGTTCGAGAGTTGGTACTACAGACGCGACCCCACCCATGTCGCCTTCTACAGCGTCGAAACGATGGAGTGGATCGCCCGCCACAAGGGCTGGCGACTGGAGTTGTTGGCAAAGGACGTGGCCGTCTTCCACAAGCCGGCCGTGCCCGGTTAGAGGTCGCGTCCCCGCCCGGCTCGCCAGTCTGCGAGTATCCGGCGGTCGTGGGGAAACGGCATTCCGGGGAGATCGTCTTTGTGAAACCTGCCGACCTCCTGGACATCGTGGCCCGCACGCTCTTGTCCACCGGTGACGACGGCGTCGAAGACCACCAGTATCACGGAGATGCCGGTACGTGAATACACGCCGACGAGCCGGGTCAGGCGTACTTCCAGCCCGGTCTCCTCCATGACCTCCCGCCTGGCCGCGTCCTCAACAGCCTCGGCGCGATCTACATAACCCGAAGGAAAGCTCCACTGGCCCAGCGCGGGCTGGACTCCGCGCCTGACCATCAGGACCATGTCATGCAACGAGGTGACGACAACCGCCGCCACTTTTGGGTCGAAGAACTCGATGTGTCCGCACTTGCTACAGTACGGTCGGGGAGTTCCCTCGATCGCCTTCTCTGACAGGGTGGCGCCACAGTGACGGCAGTAAACGGTTTCGGTTCGCGGATGGAGCATACGTTGAGTATAATTGCGCGACCCGAGCGCCCCGGCACAGTTCCGGGGCCACTTCATGGGTGGTGAGGCGAACCTTTGGCTGAACTGAGGCCCAATAGAGCGAAGCGCAAACTAGCCGAGGGCGGAATCGTCTCCGTTGCAATGGGGCCGGTGAACAGCGAGTTGATCGAGCAAATGTGCCAGCTCGACTTCGACGCCATCTGGTTGGAGGCCGAGCATGGGCCCGTCGATTTCGCTGACATCCCGGGGCTGACCCGGGCGTGCGACCTGTGGGGCAGGACGTCCATAGTGCGGGTGAACCAGATCAATGCCGGGATTATCTACCGGACCTTAGACTCGGGCGCAATGGGCATCGCGGTCCCGCACGTCAACACGTCCGAGGAGGCCAGGGCGGTCGTGGACGCCGCCAAGTTCGGTCCCATCGGCCACCGGGGCATGTTCACCAGTCGCCAGGGAATCGGCGTCAAGGAGTACATCAAAAAGGCGAACGACGAGACGATGGTCATCGTCCTGATCGAAGACATCCTGGCGGTGGACAACCTGCCTGAGATCCTCGAAGTCGACAACATCGACGTCTTCTTCGTCGCCCCTGGTGACCTCGCTCAAAGCATGGGGCATGTGGGGGAATACGATCACCCCAAGGTGGTCGCCGTTGTTGAGCGCTCGCTCAAGAAGATCACCGAGGCGGGCCGCGTGGCCGGGACGCTGGTGAACGACAACACCGTCGATCACTACGTCGGCTTGGGTGCCAGGTTCCTTAGCGTCTCCTGGACGCCGTGGCTCATGGCCGGCGCCCAAGGCTATCTCGACAAGGTGAAGGCCGCTATCGCCTAAGGGGTCTCGAACCCATCAAGACGTCCAACAAACTTGGGTTCTCGCGCGGAATCGCTGTCCAGAGGCTAGAATCCCCACCATGACGAGCCTGGCATCCAGACTCGAAGACCTTCTGCATCCCGACCGGATGCGTATCCTCCGGGTGTGCTCGGAGGTGGCCGAACGCCGGGGCATCGATCTTTATCTCGTCGGCGGCGCCGTGCGGGACGTGATGCTGTCCCACGCCCCGCTTGATCCCGATATCGACATGGCCGGGCCCGGCGTGGATAGTAGCTTTGCCTCTGAGGTCGCGGACGAGCTGGGAGGCCGCTTCGTCGCCAGCTCGGCGTTCGGCACCCACAAGCTAATCGCCCCCGACGCGGCGGCCGGTGAGGGCGCCGAGACCGAGATCGACCTGGTCACGTCCAGGTCGGAGACATACCTAGAGCCAGGCTCGCTACCCGAGATCGCGCCCGGCAGCGTCGCCGATGACCTAGCCCGGCGGGACTTTTCCATCGGCGCCATGTGCATGGTGATGGCCCCACCAACCGGTTCCGATATGACCTGGGGGGACCTGATCGACCCCTTTGACGGCGAGGGAGACGTCCGCCGAAAGCTGATTCGAGTTCTACACAAAGAGAGCTTTGTCGATGACCCCACGCGCATGTTACGGGCGGTGCGATATTCGGTGCGATTGGGGTTCGAACTGGAGAGTGGAACCGCCGCGCTGTTAGCGGAGGCGCTGCGCTACGTAGATCGGGTTTCGGGAGACCGGGTCCGCCACGAGCTGGAGCGCATCTTCGATGAGGTCGCGCCTGGGGAAACCCTTGCGACGGCTCAGAGCCTTGGGGTGCTTGGCGCGGTGTTCGCCGAGATGGGCGGCGAGCCCGACGCCCTGATTTCGGCGGGGTTTCCGTCGGGACAGGAAGGGTGGGACGCGTGGATGGGGATCCTGGCATACTCGGTTCCCCCGCAGCGTTCGCAGGCCCTGTCGAAAAGGCTTAACCTCGGCTCGCATACCGGCAGGGTGGTGCGCGACGTTGCAGGGATACGCTATGGATTCCATGGCCTCAGGTCGGGACTGGCAGGGCGAAGCGAGATCTATTCATTCCTCTCCTACCGCTCCGAGGCAGCGATCATGGCCTGTGCCGCTGCGACCGAGGATGAGGCCCTCCGCTCTGCTCTTACCCTCTACTTGGGTGAACTCGTCGGCACCGCTCCCTCGTTGACAGGCGACGATCTCATAGAGATGGGGGTTCCTCAGGGACCGAACGTCGGGAGGTTGCTACGGGAGTTGCTCTACGCCCGGCTTGATGGAAATATCACTTCTCCTGAGGATGAAAGGCGGATGGTGCAGAGCCGTCTTGAACCCCGGGCCGACACACGGGCAGACCCCTAAGTCGTAACTCGGGAGAACGAGGGATATTCTCGTTCGCCTGTTTATACCGCAATCACGCCTTCAGTACGGTGATGGGCTAGTCTCCCGTACGCGGGCCTGCTGTGGGCTCGGTTCTCGTGCTACGAACCGGCCCTGGGCTCGGTCATGGACGCCGGGTCGAGAATGCGATCCAGGTCGGCCGAGGTCAGGGCCGTAGTCTCCGACGCCACTTCCCGCACGGTGCGGCCCGTCTGTTGGGCCTGCTTGGCAATGGCCGCAGCGGCGTCGTAGCCGATTACCGGGACCAGCGTGGTGACTATGGCCAGTCCCCGCTCCACCATCTGAGGGCCTTTGTCGGTGGCCGTGAGTCCTTTAATACACTGGGCGCTGAAGTTGCGTGTCGAGGCCGCCAGCAGGTCTATAGACTCCAATAAGCCGTGGGCCGCGATGGGCATCATGACGTTGATCTCGAAGTTGCCCGACTGACCCGCGATGGATACGGTTACGTCGTTACCGATCACCTGGGCGGCGGCCATACATACGGACTCCGCGATGACGGGATTTACCTTGCCTGGCATGATCGAACTGCCGGGCTGGACCTCGGGCAGGTCGATCTCGCCGATGCCGCCGCGGGGGCCGGAGCCGAGCCATCGCACGTCGTTGGCGATCTTCATAAGGCTTACCGCGACCGACTTCAGCGCCCCGCTCATCTCGACCACGCCGTCCAGGGTGCTCTGGGCCTGGAAGTGGTTCTCGGTCTCTACGATCTCTATGCCGAGTGAGTCCGAAACTCGCGCGCACACCCTGCCCGCGAACTCTGGATGGGTGTTGACGCCGGTGCCTACGGCTGTGCCGCCGAGGGCGACTTCCCTGAGGCCTTCTGTCGCCGAGCGCACCCGCCGAATCCCTCGCTCGACCTGGCCGGCATGACCTTGGAACTCCTGCCCTAAACGCACCGGCGTAGCGTCCTGCAGGTGGGTGCGTCCGGTCTTGACTATGTCCATGAACTCCTCGGACTTGGCCTCAAGCGACGCCTGAAGCTGTTGAAGGCTCGGAACGAGGTCGTCCCCGATGGCTTTGAGGGCCGCCACGTGGATGGCGGTGGGTATGACGTCGTTGGACGACTGTCCTGTGTTCACGTGGTCGTTGGGATGCACCGGGTCGCGTGACCCGAGCACACCCCCGAGCCTCTCGATAGCCCGGTTGGAGATCACCTCGTTGGCATTCATATTGGTGGACGTGCCGGAGCCGGTCTGGAAGATGTCCACGACGAACTGGTCGTCCAGGTCGCCGGCGATTACGTCGTCGGCGGCCGCCTGTATGGCCCCAGACAATCCGGCGTCGAGCAGACCCAGCTCAAGGTTGGTCTGGGCGGCCGCCTTCTTGATCTCGCCCATCGCTCGAATGAACGTGCGTGGGAAGCGCAGGTCGCTGATGGGGAAGTTGACGACCGCTCGCATAGTGTTCGCCCCGTAGTAGGCGTCAGACGGCACTTCGAAGGTGCCCATGGAGTCTCGTTCGGTCCTGGTGTCTGTGCTCATCGTCTGCTCCCGTTTTGGAATCTGGTTTGCTGGTTTGGGACTCTGGGTTTGAGCCGGTTGGACCGGGGTCTATGTGGACAGGGCCGTGGCCAGGAACTCGGCCACGGCATCGGCGGCTTCCCATTCACGGCCGCCGAGGGAGTGGTCCGTGTCGGCCAGTTCGGTGAACTTCACCGGTCCCTCTACCTCGTCGAGGGCGCGCTGGAGATCCACCGGGGGCGATATGCGGTCGTTGGTTCCGGCGACGAACAGCACAGGCCTGCCCACCCTCGCAGGCATGGCGCGCACCGCGGACACGGGAGGAGCGACGGCGGCAAAGCCCCGGGCCGTCTTCAAATTACTCATCGAACCGAGGACGACGCCGGCTCCGAAAGAGTACCCGGCGACCGCCATGCGCCTGTTGTCGATGCCCGGCCAGTGGGCCATCGCATGCATGGCGGCGATGAGGTCGTCACCCTCGGTTGGGCCGTTGGTGAACCGGTCCTCCGACCCCTTGACGCTGCGGAAGTTGAATCTCAGCGAGGCCAGGTCGCGGCCGTCCAGCGCCCGGCAGATGGCCGACACGATGGGGTTGTCCATGTTGCCGCCGAGCATCGGGTGGGGGTTGCAGATGATCACGATGCCGGATTTTGTGGGCTTGGAGACCGCCTCCACCGAGGTCGATAGGACACCTTCCACCGCCATCCCGTGGCTGTGGAACTGGATGGCCGTCTGCCGCATTTCAAAGGTCACTATAGCATTTGAAAAAAGGGGTTGCTAGAATGAGCCGAACTCCGATTTATCCCACCGTACAGGAGAGGAAAGGCATGCGAGGCGGATACGCATCCAATACAGAGAAGGGCGACAAACAAACGCCCGGTAGCGCGGCCGGTGGGCTTCGGGAGGTCGACCTGCGCAGCGATACCGTAACCCACCCGAGCCCCGAGATGCGGCAGGCGATGTTCGAGGCCGAGCTGGGCGACGACGTGTTCGGGGACGACCCCACCGTCAACAGGCTCGAAGCGATGTCTGCCGAGCTGCTGGGCAAAGAGGATGCCACGTTCGTGGCCAGCGGGACGATGGGCAACATCGCCGCGGGTATGGCCCACTGCACCCGTGGCAACGAGATGATCGTGGGCGACAAGTCGCACATGTTCAACGCCGAGGCCGGGGCCCACTCCGCGCTCGGCGGCATCGCCGTGCAGACCGTTCGCAACGACGAGCGGGGGATGATGGACCCGGACGAGGTCAGGGCGGCCATCAGGCCCGACAACATCCACTACCCGCCGACATCGTTGATCGGCATGGAGAACACCCACAACCAGGCAGGGGGGACGCCTTTGACCGCAGAAGAGGTCAGCAGCGTCGCTGCGGTGGCCAAAGAGCATGGCATCAAGTTCCACATCGATGGCGCGCGCCTTTTCAACGCTACCATTGCCCTGGAAACACCGGCGGCGGAGTTGGTAAAGGACGCCGACACGGTCTCGTTCTGCCTGTCCAAGGGCCTGTCTTGCCCGGTCGGCTCGGTGGTCGTTGGCAGCCACGAGGACATCGAGAAGGTGCGCAAGTGGCGCAAGGCACTGGGCGGCGGTATGCGCCAGGTGGGCGTGATCGCGGCTGCCGGCGTGGTGGCGCTGGAGACGATGATCGACAGGATGGCGGAGGACCACTCAAACGCGCGCAGGATGTCCGTCGGCCTGAGCGACATCGATGGTATCGATTGCGACCCGGACGCCAACCCGACCAACCTCGTTTTCTGCCACGTCTCCGTCAAGAACCCGACGGAGTTATTGCAGAAGCTGGAAGACAGGGGAGTGCGACTGCTCTCGTTACCGGGCGCCTGGCGGTTCGTCACCCACTACGGCATAACCTCCGACGACGTCGATTATGCGCTCGACGTCGTCGAGAGCACATTCAAGGAGTACGCGGCCTTCTAGTCCGCAACTTTCACCAGATTGCTCGATAGGCAGGCCGGACTCGGCCTGCCTATTTTTTCGCCATGCTGCTGGTCTTCACACATCCCGGATTCCGCCGCCTGTGGCTGAACTCGGTCTTCTCCGACGCCGGGACGATCATCCTGATCATGTCCCAGGGCCTGCTCGCGCTGGACCTGACCGGCTCTGAGTTCTGGGTGGGAGCCGTCGCCGGAGTTAACGGCATCGCTATCTTGGCCTTCAGCTTGGTCGCAGGGGTGATGGCGGATCGTATTGACCGGCGGGTCCTCGTAGGCGTGACGGCGGTCCTCGACGCGACCGTTGCGGCCGTGCTGGGTACCCTGATCTTCTTCAGTGTGGAGGCGCTCTGGCATCTGCTCCTACTTGCCGTCGTGAGTGGGATTTCAATATCTATCCGGGCGCCCGCCCGCAGCGCCCTGACGCTCGATCTGGTGGGGCGGGACCAGCTGATCAAAGCGACGGCCGCCAATTTCGCCGCTCTCCAGTTCGTCGCCATCATCGCCCCGCTCTCCGCCGGCCAGGTCATCTCGGCGTTCGATATTTCCTGGGCGTACGTCATGGTTGCCGTTTCTGGCGGCCTAGCCCTTCTTTCGCTGGTCGGTATGCGCGGTGTGTCTCGGCCGACCGGACGCGCCGGTCCCCCGTTGAAGGAAATGGTGGAGGGCGCGAAGTACGTGTTCAGAGCGCCCACCATACGAACGCTAATCCTGCTGGCGATCGTCGCGGAAATCTTCGCCTGGTCTCACGAAACCATGCTCCCGGTGATGGCCGAGGTGGAGCTGGGCGTCGGTGCCTCCGGCCTCGGTTACATTCTGTCAGCCGCCGGGGCGGGCGCTCTGGTCACCACCATTGCCATATCGAGTTTGAAGGAGGTCGGACGAAAAGGTGTCTTCGCGCTGATCGGGCTGAGTTCGTTTGGTGGCTTCCTCATACTATTCGCGCTGTCGCCCTGGCTCCCGCTCTCGCTCATCTTCATAACGTTGGCCTACAGTGGGGCGATGGCCTACGAGACGATGCTCGGGGCCCTGTTGCAGACGGTGGTCCCCGACAGCATGAGGGGTCGGGTGCTGAGCTTCCAGACCGCAACCTGGGGTCTTACCGGCGTCGCCGGCTTCCACACGGGGGCTATTGCGGCGGCCATCGGTGCGCCCATTGCCATCGCCATCGGGGGAGCGGTGGTGCTGGCCAACGCCATCAGGATCGCGCCGACGTTTTGGAGGCTGGACGAGCGAGCGGTCGAGCATTCGGACGGCGATTGAGGAACCGATAACCAATCCTTATATTGGCGGGCAGGGACCCTTCCGATATCGAGATCACCCACTATGCAGGAGTCTACGACCGCCGAGACGCCAAAACCGTTTCGGGAGGGTGCCGGAAGGCCTTCACCGGCACGGACCGGCAGATAGCCGACGACATGAAGCGCTTCGAGGAAGCAGGGGTGAGCAACACCTTCTGACTCTTCCCCGGCGACACACCCACCGAACTACTCGGCTGGATGGAGAGGTTCGCCAGCGGGGTGGCCTCCAGGCGCTGTTAGCCGTCCCGCGTCGGCGCGTTCACCACAGGTCCGCCGAGCGACGTCGGGCGGCTCGCCGATCCCATCAAGTCTCCCATTCCCCGTCGCAGGTCGGCCGTCCCCACCGGCGTCGGTGCCGCTCCCCGGCCTTGCGCTCCTCGCCCTGGTCTGAGGGGGTGTAGTAGTGGCGGCCCTTTAGCTTTGTTGGCAGGTTCTCCATGGGGCTGAAGTGCTCGTCGAAGTCGTGTGAGTACTTGTAGCCCTCGCCGTAGCCCTCGGCCTTCATCAAACCCGTGACGGCGTTGCGCAAGTGCATGGGCACCTGCTCGTTGGGGGTCTTGTGCGCGTCTTCCAGCGCCTTGCCGATGGCTGTGTAGGCGGAGTTGGACTTGGGGGCGGTGGCCAGGTAGATTACCGCCTCGGCGAGAGGTATACGAGCCTCCGGCATGCCGACGAAGTGGGCGGCCTGCTGGGCGGCGACGGCGATGGAGAGTGCCTGCGGGTCTGCCAGGCCGATGTCCTCGGCGGCGAGAATAACGATGCGACGGGCGATGAACATCAGGTCCTCACCGGCGTCGAGCATGCGGGCGAGCCAGTAGACCGCCGCGTCGGGGTCGGAGCCACGCACCGACTTGATGAAAGCCGAGATAGTGTCGTAGTGGGCGTCGCCCGCCTTGTCGTAGCGCGGCGACCGGCGCTGCATAGTCTCCTCCACCAACTGGAGGGTGACGTACCGGGTGCCGTCCTCGCCCGGCTCGGCGGCGGCCACCGAAAGGTCGAGTGCGTTCAGCGCCACCCTCGCGTCGCCGCCGGAGAACGCCACTAGCGCCCGCTTTGCGTCGTCGACGAACTCCGGCTTTAGAGAAGCTAGGCCGCGCTCGGTGTCGGCCACGGCGCGAGTGAGGATGCCGCCGATCTGCTCGTCGGTCAGCGGCTTGAGGGTGAACACCCGTGAGCGGGAGAGCAGGGGACCGATGACCTCGAACGACGGGTTCTCGGTGGTCGCCCCTATCAGGGTGACAACACCGGACTCTACGTGGGGGAGAACGACGTCCTGCTGGGCCTTGTTGAAGCGGTGTATCTCGTCCACGAACAAGACGGTGCGTCGCCTGTCCATGCCCAGCCGATCGCGCGCCTCTTTTATCACTCGCCGGAGATCTGTGACACCCGCACCCACGGCGCTGATGGGCTCGAAGTGGGCCTTCGTCATACCGGCTATCAGGAGGGCGAGGGTGGTCTTGCCTGACCCCGGCGGCCCCCACAGGATCATCGACGGCAGCATGTCCGAGTCGATACTCCGGCGCAGCACGTGCTCCGGTCCGACGAGGTGGTCCTGACCGAAAAACTCCTCGAACGAGCGGGGACGCATGCGTGCGGCGAGCGGCGCCTCGCTCTGGAGGGTTTTTTCTTCTTGATGATCGAAGAGCGTCATCTACAACAGTTCTTTAACGACCGGGCTTTGAGCGCGATTCCACTGGCGATATGGGAGGTCGCGTTTCACGCGTATTTCATGGGGCTGAGCCCCTCAGGACGGCGATGGTGACACCGCCGTTGCCCTCCGCCGGGGAGGCGTTGTAGTAGCGCTTGACCATGGGGTGGCCGGTCATGTGCTCGCGCACGGCCGCCTTCATCACACCGCCGCTCTTGCCGTGGATGACCCGGACCCTGGGGTGGCCCGCCCCCGTTGCGTCTCGCAGGTAGGCGTCGAGTTTCACCAGCGCAGGTCGCACCCTCATCTGTCGCAGGTGGACCTCCTGCGGGACCGATATTCTGTCGACGATGCTAGGCCGCCGCTGCTCGGGGTTTTTGGTCACGTCAGTCGGCTCCGAGTGCGCCGCCAAGACCGGCAAGAAGCGACTCGTCCTGAGATGGCAGCACGGTTCGGGGATCCAGCAATACGCGGTCGTCTTCGATGCGGGCGATGACCGGGACCGCCGCCGCCCGGAGCCGGCCTGTTAGCGCGTCCGCGCCCGCATCACCGGGGTCGATGCTGAGTGCGAAGGAGGGCAGTGTCTCGCCCGGGAGGCTGCCGCCGCCGATGGTCGACCGCGTCTCGACGACGCTTCCGACCTCGCCCGTTGCCCTGGCCCAGGCCTCTGCGCGCCAAGCGACGTCGTTGGGCCGAGCGGCGATCATCTGCCACACTGGCACTTTTTCGGCAGCCTCCCCCCGCAGGTAGTGGAGAAGCGTTGTAGCCAATGCAGCTAGGCTCATCTTGTCGGTGCGCACAGCCCGCGCGACCGGGTGCCTTGCCAATCTACCTATGGCTTCAGACGTACCCGCGATCAGCCCGGCCTGGGGACCGCCGAGCAGCTTGTCGCCGGAGAAGAAGGCGAGATCGACGCCGTCGACGAGGCTCTCCTGCGGCATGGGCTCGTGGGAGAGGCCGTAGTCGGCCGTGTCGAGCAGACACCCACTGCCGAGATCGTGCAGCACTGGTACGCCGCGCCTTTTGCCCAGCTCCACCAGCTCGGCAATGGACGGCGCGTGGGTGAAGCCGACTGTGCGAAAGTTGCTGGCATGGACGGCTAGGATCGCCCCCGTGCGCTCGGTGATGGTGGCCTCAAAATCCCGGGTGTAGGTTCGATTGGTCGTGCCGACCTCCATCAGTTCGGCGCCGCTGTGGCGGAGCACGTCGGGGATGCGGAAGCCGCCGCCGATCTCCACCGCCTCGCCGCGGGAGACGATCACCTGTCTGCCCGCCGCGAACTCCATCAGGCCCAGCAGGACGGCGGAGGCGTTGTTGTTGACGATCAGCGCCGCCTCGGCGCCGGTGACCTGTCGCACAAGGCCCGCGATGGTGGCCTGCCGGGAGCCCCGTCGGCCCCTGTCAAGCTCGTACTCGAGGTCCGTGTAGGAACCGGCCGCCGCCGTGGCGGCGGCGATGGAGTCCTCACTGAGCGGAGCGCGACCGAGATTGGTGTGCAGTACGACCCCGGTGGCGTTGATGACCGGAGTCGGCCAGGTGCGCCACGCAGCCGAAGCGACGACGACGTCCGTCGCCAGGGTGTCGAGGGTCGGGGCGTCAGCGCCGTCGAGGACGTCCTCTCTCGCACGGTCTAGGGCGTCTCGGACGAGGCCCACTACGGCTTCGCGGGAGAAGCACTTGGCCAGGGCCTGGACCCGCTCGTCCATCAGCACCCGGTCGACGCTGGGAAGATCGCGTAGTTTTGGGGTCACTGTTGCGGCTCAGTCTCCTGTGTCGATGCCGGTCCGGCGGCGCAGGAGAATTATAGGCCAGCGCTTCCTTGAGACATACGAAATGCCCATCTTCATCAAGCAATGGAGATTGGTGTACCGGCCGCGACGCGCCGGCCATCCGGCCAAATTGACCCTCTGGAAGCCCATTGCTAGAATGGCATCTTGGCTGTCGTCATCATGATCGTAATCGGACTAACCGGCAGCATAGGCACAGGGAAGTCCGAAGCGGTGGACATTCTGATGCGGCTCGGCGCGGTGGCCGTCGAAGCGGATGCCATCGGTCACGGGGTCTATGCGGCGGGTACAGTTGGTCACCGGGCCGTCGTGAAAGCCTTCGGGGAGAGCGTCGTTGGAACCGACGGTGAGATTGACCGGACGGTTCTCGGGAAGCTTGTCTTTGCAGACCCAGGAGCGCTGGCCACGTTGAATGCCCTGGTGCATCCGCTAATCCGCGAGACGATCAGCGAGCGGTTGCGGGGACTCGAAAAGGCCGGTGTGGAGGTGGCGGTGGTGGAGGCGGCCATCCTGCTTGAGGCAGGTTGGAACGACATGGTGGATGAGGTCTGGGTGGTCGATGCGCCCGCGGACGTGGTGGTGGACCGGCTGCGACCGAGGTTCGGCGGTGATGGGGAGGCGGTAGCGGCCCGGGTGCGGATCCAGATGCCGCCGGAAGACCGCCGCAAAGCGGCGGACGTAATAATTGAAAACGATGGGTCCCTCGATCTACTGAGGGGCCGAATTGAGCAGGTCTTCAGCACACGGATAAAGGCGGCGCGGGGGCGCACGAATCACACATGACCACGACGGCAAAGTCGACCAAGACCCTCTACCAGAGCTACATAATCGAGGAGTACCACCTCAAAGACGAGCCCTACTATATTCCCATCGGGGACGAAATAGAACTCTTCGAGGCGGCGTACCAAGAGCGCATCCCCGTCCTGTTCAAAGGGCCGACCGGTGTCGGTAAGACCCGGTTCGTCGAGTACATGTCCTGGCGACTCGGCCGCCCCCTTACGAGGGTAAAGAAGGGCTCTAAGGCAGACGCCAGAGCGGCCCAGAACGGTACCAACCTGCCGCTGGTCACCATCGCCTGCCACGAGGACCTGACCGCAAGCGACCTGGTGGGGCGATATCTTCTTGAAGGCAACAGCACGGTCTGGATCGATGGGCCTCTGACCAGGGCCGTCAAGGTGGGCGGTATCTGCTACCTTGACGAGATCGTCGAGGCTCGTAAGGACACGACGGTGCTCATCCACCCGCTAACCGATCACAGACGCCTGCTCCCGGTAGAAAAGAGGGGTGAGCTGCTGGAGGCCGCCGAGGGGTTCTTGCTGGTCCTGTCGTACAATCCGGGGTACCAGAGCGCGCTCAAAGACCTCAAGCACAGCACCCGGCAGAGGTTCGTCGCCATAGAGTTCGACCCGCCACCCAAGGAGATCGAGGCCCAGATAGTCGAGCATGAGTCCGGGGTGGACGGCGACACCGCCATTCAACTCGCCAAGCTCGGCGAGAAGGTGCGCAACCTGCGTGAACATGGTTTGGCGGAAGGGGCGAGCACTAGGCTGCTCATCTATGCCGGCAAGCTCATTTCCGCCGGGATCGCACCCCGCCGGGCCTGCCAGGTGGCGGTCACTTGGGCGGTCACGGACGACCACTCGGTGCAGCGGAGCATCGAAGAGGTCACGACGTCTATTTTCGAGTAATGGATCGGCCCGCCCGGGAGTCGGTCCGGCGCGCCCTTGCCGAGTATCGTCCGCCGGCCGTGGACGATAACGATCTTACCCCCGCCGCTGTGCTGATCCTCCTGTATGGGCGAGGCGAAGGGAGCACTGTGCTGCTGAGCAAGCGTAGCGATGTGCTGGAGACGCACCCTGGCGAGATATCGTTCCCCGGCGGACGATGCGAATCTACCGACGCCGATCTGCTCCAGACGGCGCTGCGCGAAGCGCATGAAGAGGTGGGGGTCGCCCCGGCGGACGTGGACGTGCTGGGAGAACTGGGGAGGTTCTCGACCAGTAGCAACTTCGCCATCAGCACCTTCGTCGGTGCCATCGATCACCCGTACCGCTTCACCATCAACACTGCTGAGGTTGCGAAGCTGGTGGAGGTGCCGCTGCGAGAGTTGATGGACCGCGACAACCTCAGGGATGACGTGCGGATCGTCGACGGCGGCCTGACGGTCATGCCCGCCTTCTCACACGCCGGGCACATCATTTTCGGAGCCACGGCGCGAATCTTGGACCGGCTCGTCGAGGTTCTCTCGCGCGGCGACGCCTGGCAGGCGCTTGTGCCCACGGTGACCCCTGCGACGGCCGCCAACACGAGCCCGGTATGAGGAGACCCGGACGATGATGCCGAACGACCAGGCTCTGGCCGCGCTCGCCGAGTTCCCGGCAGCACTACGCGAGGACTACGAGCGGGCACTGCCGTTCATGCGCGAGAACGTCGACGACGACCAGCTCGGCCGCTGGTTCGCCGTGGGCATCGAGATGGCCGGCCAGAGCGCGCACGCCTGGGACGCCGCCGCCCAGTACTTCCGCGCCAGCCCGGCGGTGATCGCCTCGATGCCGCCCAATTACTTCATGCAGTGGGTCGAGTGCGGCCTGTCGCTGGCAATCGAGTCGCACACCCTTAGCGCCTCCTACTTCACCGCCGGTCCCAAGACGATGGCTATCCTGCGGTCTCGTCACATCGAGGCCTGGACGGACCTGGGGCGTGGTCTGTACAAGGGCACATGGAAGTCCAGCACTCTTGCCAACCGGTTTTTCGAAAGCAGCCCAGACCTGCTCGGTCAGGTCTCGTTCGAGCAACTGGAACGCTTCGTCGGATTCCTCGACATTCTCTCCCACCATTCCTATGACCTGGCCGCCGAGTGCCTAGCACTTGGTCAACGCCTGTTTCCCATAGTCGGTGAGGACAAGGACGCGTTCATATCGCTGTCGCTGACCATCGTGGACACCGGCTGGCGGCAGGTCAAGGCGTTCTTCGAGGCCAGCGCCAAGGCGCTCCCTCGAGTGGAGCCGACCGAGCGCCTGCGCTTCCTTCAGATGGCCGAAAAGCTGCTGGTCGGCGGAGCCACCAACATGCCCTCGACGATGCTGGAGATATCGGAGGCGATGCACGACCTGGACCGCAACTGTCATGGCCTGGTGCTGGACATGGCCGAGCCGGTCTTGGAGATCATGCCGTCGGCCATGCCGGAGTTCGTCAAGAGCGCCCCCGCCGTGCTCGATCGGCTTTCGCTGGACCAGCTCTCCACCTGGTGTGACGAGGGCAAGCGCATCCTGCACCAGAACCGGGACGGTGGCCTAGCCTTCTTCAAGATTGAGTCCACCCACTCCGAGGAGTTCTTGGAGTGCATCTCGTCCGGCGTGGAGTTCGGGCGCATCCAGACCCTCATCGAGATGTATTGCCGTGCACTCGCCGGCGAGGAGGTGGACCTAGCCGACACCCAGGACCTGGTGGACAAGAACATCGGCTGGGTGTCGACAGAATCGCCGACCACCGAGGGGACGACCGTCTACCTGCCGTCGATGGTGGACAGGTACCCGACAAAGGACGACAACTTCCTGTGGTTCAAGGTGGTGTCCACCCATCAAGTCGCCCGTATGGAGTTCGGTAGCTTCCGGTTCGAGTTCGATGCGAGGGCGACCCGGTTCGAAGACCTGCGCTTCCAGCTTGAGGCCGACCGGTCGGGCGTCGCAGGGGCCAGGGCCGCGGACCTGCAGCGATTCTTCGACCTGTTCGACCAGCGGCAACTGGCCCTGGACGTGTTCTCCTTGGTCGAAACCGGACGCGTGGACGCGCAGGTGAAGGTTGACTACAAGGGCATCAGGCGGCCCTATGAGAGGGTCCAGGCGGACTCCCTGGAGGCCCGCCCCAACATAAAGGAACTGCCGGCCCGCGAGGCCCTGGTCGAGTTTCTCGTTCGGGTAAGCCTGTCCCGCGCCGGGTCGGTGCCGGTGCCGAAAAACCACAGGGACACGGCGCGACAGATCGCACGCATCGCCCGACACGCCATGGTCGCCGATGCCGCCGTCGAGGATTCGGGTGAGGCAACGGTGCGTATATATGCGCTGCTGATGGAGGTCGCCAACGAAGAAGTGGACCGCGACGACTGGGACCCGCTGGACGTCGATGAAGACGACTCCGAGTCGGATACCTTCTCCGACCCGGAGGGCATGAGAGACCTGCTTGACCAGATGGGCGGCGGCTCGGATCCGAACACGGAGCCTCAGCAGGGCGAAGAGGAGTACGAATCGCCACAGGAAGTCGAGTACCGGGGGGACTTCAAGCCCGAGCTCACCCAGCTCCTGGAGCGTCTCCGTGACCAGGGTCAGTCCGAGGATGGCGACGAGCGGGGCGACCCGATAACGCAGGAGATGCTGGAGCAACTCTTGGAGAGTTCCGTAGAGGTGGCTCAGGAATCCCCCGAGGGTGAATCCCGATCGCTAACCGAGGAGTTCGCCGAGAACATGCTCAAGGAGGTCGGGCTCCAAAAGCCCGAGTCCCCCGATGGTGGCCAGGGCCCGCTGGTGCACGTCGACGAGTTGGGGGGCGAGCTGGACGCCGACGAGCCGGAGAGCTTCGTCTACGACGAGTGGGACTTCAGGGCCGACGACTACAAGCCCAGGTGGTGCGTCGTGCGGCAAAAGAACATGGCCGAGGGCGACGCCGGCTACTACGGCTCGGTACTGGGTCACTACGGTTCGCTGGTGCACCAGGTCCGCCGTCAGTTCGAGCTCATGGTCCCGGAACAGATGCGCAAGGAGCGGCGCCTCCAGGACGGTGAGGACATCGACATCGACGACGTCATCGAGGCGATGGTCGACATCCACACCGGCTCCAGCCCGTCGGAAAAACTCTATTGGCGGCGCAACAAGGTCCAGCGCGACGTGGCGGTGGTGTTCCTGTTGGACATCAGCGCCTCCACCGCCGAGGCCATCGACGACACCCGTCGATCCCCCGACGACCGGGACGCCCCGGACGACCCGGTGGAGTACATGCTGTGGCTCCGGTCACGCCGGGGGGAGGGCGCCAAGCGGTCGTACAAGCGGATAATCGACTTGGAAAAAGAGGCGTTGGTGTTGCTCATCAACGCCCTGGAGGCGGTGGGCGACACCTATGGTATTTATGGCTTTAGCGGGTATGGCCGCGAGAACGTGGAGTTCTACACCATCAAGGACATCGGTGAGTTGTTCACCGAGAAGATCAGGCGTCGCATCGACCGTATTTCACCGCTCCACGCCACCCGCATGGGCCCGGCCATCCGCCACGCGACGGCCAAGCTCGAAGAGCAGGATTCGCGTACCAAGCTGCTGTTCCTCATCAGTGACGGCCGTCCGCAGGACCGGGGTTACTCCCGGGAGGGAGTGGAGAAGGAGTACGCTGTTCACGATACCCGCATGGCCCTCGACGAAGCGCGGGCCAAGGCTGTGAACGCGTTCTGTCTGACCGTCGACCGCAGCGGCCACGACTACCTCAAGACGATGACCCAGGACATGGGCTACGAGGTCTTGGACGACATCTACGCCCTGCCGCACAGGTTGCTGTACCTGTACCGCAAGCTGACCATGTAGTCTCCGTTTACCCGTTGTCGAGGATGTCGTAGTCCTCGAGGCGGGGCGGAATCTCAATGTACAGTGGGTCGTTGTCGAGAGCGAAGACGCCGTCGACCCACGAGGTGGGCAAAAGCAGCAGGGGCTGCGCCAGTTCTCCCTCTTCAGTGCGTGCATAGTATCCGGTGCCGTTCTCGCTCAGGGCTCCTATCCTGTAGATGACCCCGTCCTCGTACTCCGTCCCTCGGCTCGTCAGCCCGGCGAACCGCAGGTGTATGGCGGTGGACTTCTCGAAAATGCCGTAGGGGGTGAAGTCGTCCACGTGAGTCTCCACCAGCACTTGGCCTACCGGGCCCTGCAGGAGGGGAACTCCCTCGATGTTCCAGCGGTCCATCTGCAATCCCACCCACTTGGTATCGATCCCGTGGCGCTGAACCGTCCAGGCGCCTTCTCGAATCTTGAACTGGAGCCACGAATTGTCGCCACCATGGTCCTCGCCCTTGATTATGCTTAACTCGAGAATGTCGTCCGGTTCACGCTGGACGAACCACTTCGGCAGCGGGGGATCCAAAACCAGGCGTCTTAGTACCTCTCCCCAGGAGGACGTGATGAGGAAGACTTGGTCGAACCCCTCCACCTGGCCGTAGTGGTTCGCGCCGTCCGTGGTCACGTCACCGAGCCTCACGTTGATGTCCCGGCCGTCTGACAGGCTCACCCTCACCTCGGTCTCCGGGCGGGTCAGGCCGTACTGTGCCGGGTTGTCTACACACTCCTCACACACCCGCCTGGATTTCGGCCCCGTCAATATCAGCACCATGCCACCCCAGCGCTCTCGCCTGGGGGCGACGCCGGTCAGCCCCTCGAACTGCCACTTGCGTTCCTCGTCCCGGAGGAAACGCACCGTTTCGTTGCGGTAGCGGACCTCGATCAAGTCGATGTCCGACTCAGAGACCTGGTAGAACCAGGGGGCGTCTGGCTTCGCTTTGGTAGTAGAAGCGAACGGGTTTATCCAGGCCACGATGCCTACGACCACCGCCACCGCGATCAGGACCAGTAGGACCTTGATGTTCAAACCTACCCGCCTCCAGCCACTAGCGCCTTCTCCACCACACCCAGACCCCCAGCAGCAGTAGTAACGCGGGGGGAAGTAGCCAACTCGACCAGCGAACGAATTCGCGCTCGTTGCTGGTCAGCGACAGGTTGCGCTCCACCCGGACCTTCGGTCGTATCGAGATGAGCTCGATGTCATCGGTCACGTAGTTGACGGCGTTGAGGAAGAGGTCGCCGTTGTCGCGGCTGGTGAAAAAGTCGTTCGAGGCGAAGTCGGAATCCCCGAAAACCACCAGCTTGGTGTTGGGTGTCTGTCGGCCACACTCGGTGGCCGGGGCGTTGATCTTTGCGCAGGCTTCCAGCAGCGCCGCCACCGCATACTGGGCGGGCGACTCGTCGGGCGAGTCCAAGCCCGGCCTGTCCAGGTTTTCCTCGAACCAACCACCGGCGCTGGTCCACGCCAGTGCTTGATAACTGGTTTGTGGAGGTCGGTCGGCCGCCGGGACGGACAGCGCCAGCGCGGTCACGCCGGGGAAGAACGTAACGTCGATCTCCGAGGTTATCTCGTAACCCGCAGTAGCGTTTGGCGGGTACTGGTGGTTCTGGCGCTGGACAAGTGGCGTGAGTAGCTGACCGGCTACCGAGCTGCCCCCGTCGGCTAGGTTCTCACTGGCCACGATCACCCCCCACTCGGCCAGCAGTTCACGGAACGAGGCGGGCGAGCGGGGGTCCAGTAATATCACCATTCGACCGCCCTGAGAGAGGTATTCGTCGAGGGCGGCGTGCTCCTGGGAGTCGAGATTTTGTTGTGGGCCAGCGATGATGACGGCGGAGGCGTCGGTGGGCACAGCCCGTATCTGCAGCAGGTTCAGTGCCTGCACCGCGTAGTTGTCTCGCTGCATGCCCTCAAGCGCCAAGTCCAGGCCACCGGGCTCGATGACGTCCTGGAGATTGCGGTCCCGGGTGGCCGGTCGCTCCTTGTGCCCGGTGAGGAAGTAGACCTTCTTGCGCTGCACTCCCGTCACTACGAGCATGGCTTCAACCAGCTGCTGCTCGGAGACGAGGAAGAATTGATCCTCCAGACTGGCCAATGCCTCGTCGGTCAAACCCTGCTCGGCGGCCGAACGATCGCGGTCCAGCAGGGACGATATGGCGGGCGGTATGAACGCCGGGTAGAAGTTGCCGGTGCTCATGTTCTCGACAACGACCGCCGGGAATTGGGTCACGGCGTAGTTGAGGGCCACCGCCCGCTTCACTTCAGGGTCTACAAATCGGAACTCGAAGCTCTCGTTCGCCAGTGCGAACTCGTTGAGTACGTCTTCCACATCCACGCGTTGGCCGTCATCCTCGACGTAGAAAGCGGTCGCCCTGATCTGCACTTCCAGGCTGTCGAGGATCTGCGTAGTCTGAGGCGCCAGGGTGAAAAAGCGGGTGGCGGTTACGTCGTAGCGCTTGTTGTTGTCGTGTACTAGGAAGTTGATCCCCACCACGATGGCGAAGAACGCGATGGTCATAATCAACGCGATCGTCCCGAACCTCGCATGGCGTCCAACGACGAAGATCGCCACCGCTCTGGGGGAGATTACCGCAGCGACGAAAACGAGCGCGGCACCGACGATCAGAACCGCGAGCGAATAGGCCTCTATGTCCTCGATGGTCAGGTACAGGATGCCGCCGGCTACGAAGGCGACGACGCCAACGATTGCGGCTACGCCGCTCCAGAAAGCGGTCGACTTGACCTGTGACCTGAGGGCCTCTCCCAGCGTCTCGTCGACGGGAGCCCGGTTATCGGGACGGTCGTCGCGCATCTAGCGCCACCTCCGGGTCTCTACCGCCCGGACGGACAGGAACAGGAAGACCGCGATGATGCTCAGGTAGTACACGAGGTGACTGACGTCGACGACGCCTCGGGTGAAGTCGGTGAAATGGGCGTCGATGGAGATGGCGTCGACGATCTCTTTCCCGGTCCCGCCGAGGCGCGACCCCAGCTGGTCGATGATCGTTAGGATTCCCAGCGTTCCGATGCCCAGCACGGCCGCGACGATCTGATTGTTGGTCAGAGAGGAGGCGAGCAGACCTATCGCCAGGGCCGCGGCGCCGTAAAGGATCATCCCCAGGTACGCCGACATGACTGGTCCGCTATCAGGACCGCCGTAGACGTAGATCATGAGCACGAAGTAGAGCGTGAAGGCCAGCGTCACGATGAGGGTCACGGCGCTGGCAAGGTACTTGCCCAGCACGATCTCCCAGTCCCTCAGTGGGGCGGTGAGCAGAAGCTCCATGGTACCGAGTTTTTGCTCCTCTGCTAGCAGTCTCATGGTGAGCAGCGGCGCCAGGAGGATGTAGAAGATCACCGCCTCCTCGACGAACGGACGGACCGATGCCTGGGGGTTGACGCTGAGGATGTCGAGGATGAACCAGATGCCGGCCTGCAGCACGAACATTCCGCCCACCACGTAGGCTGTGGGGGTCTGGAAGTAGATGCGCAGCTCTTTCCAGGCTATGGCCCAGACGTTGTTGAGTGACTCGACGACTATGTTTATCAATTCTTCTCGGCTCCGTTCGTGGCTGCGCCTGCGGGGTCAGGGGTCTGTTCACTGGTGGTGAGGCGCAGGAAGATCTCCTCAAGAGACATGCCGACCGACTCCAGCCTGAGCAGGCTCCAACCCCCCTTGACTATGGCACTGGCCAGATCGGCTCTCACGTCCGCGCCCTGCTCGGCTTCGACCTCGTAACTGCCGAACGTTTCGCCGGCGGTCGGGGGTTTTCGATGGACGGTCGTTACCGAGTCCACCCGCTGCATGGTCGCCACGATGTCTCGTGTGGGGCCCTGAATTTCCATTTCAATTCGCTCGACGCCCCTCAGGCGGGTGGCGAGGTTCTCCGGTCGGTCGATCGCCACTATCTGGCCCTCGTGAATAATGATTACCCGTTCACAAAGCGCACTAACCTCCGGGAGAATGTGAGTGCTTACAATCACCGTTCGGTCTCCGCCGAGGTCCCGGATGAGTTCTCTCGTCTCCACCACTTGTATGGGGTCGATGCCGATCGTGGGCTCGTCGAGGATGAGTACGTCGGGCTCGTGCAAAATGGCCTGGGCGATTCCCACCCTCTGCCTGAAGCCCTTGGAGAGCTTGTGTACATAGGTGGTGAAGTATTCTTGGAGATGGCATATATCGATGACGTCGTCGATTCGCCGATTTACATGCCGGCCCGACATCCCACGAATCCGGCCCATGAAGGCAAGGTAATCCTCGACGGACATGTCCATGTACAGGGGCACCGTCTCGGGCAGATAACCGATATGCCTCCTGGCGTCGAGGGAGTTGTCGACGATGTCGTAGCCGGCCACCGTGCACGTCCCCTCGGATGGAGGGGTGAAGCCGGTTATCATTTTCATCGTTGTCGATTTCCCCGCGCCGTTGGGGCCGAGGAAGCCCAGCACCTCCCCCTTTTCCACCCGGAAGCTTATGTCCGTGACGGCGGGGAAGTTGCCGTAGTACTTGGTAACCGAGTCGAGTTCAATCATGCTGTTTGTGTGCTTCCGCGGGGAGGCGTGCTCCCCAACAGATACGCTTGAGTGTCGCTACAGGATTTGGGATTGAGAGATTTCGAGAATGAAGGAATGGCAGTAGATGCGGGTTCCAGGGCTCCATTGTCTATACGGAAAGCCTGCCCTTGCGACCGGAGGGGATTTTATACTATCACCGAGGCCTCGTTCAACGAGTTCGAAGCGGAGAACATATTGCATTTGGCGATGGACGCCTATGGTGTCGATGATGAGACCCTTGCCGACGAGCGACTCGTCGAGACTTTTCTCGACCGCTGTCCCGGCGACATCGGCATGACCAAAATCGCGGCGCCGCAGGTTTACACCTACCGGGGTAGGGAGCCGAAGGACTGAGGCGTGTCGGGCTTCGTGCTGATCGCCGAGAGCCACATCAGCGTGCATACGTTCCCGGAGCGTGGCTATCTCAACGTGGACATCTTTTCCTGTAAGGACTTCGACCCCGCTGCGGCCGAGCGCGACGTCCGTGAGAGCTTCGGGGCCGAGCAGTTGAAAGTGTGGCTCTTGGAGCGGGGCATCGACTACGACAGCCCTCGCGCCCTGTACGGCGCGATGGTGAAGAATCGAGTCGGCCTGATGGAGCCGAGAGCAAACGACTAAACGGAAGAGCCATAAACGACTGCTCGACTCGTGTAGCGCTCTCCGGACATGAACCTTGCTATGAATTTTCTGGACCATCCCCCCGGGGTGATCGACCCGGCAGAGGCTCGGGCCATGCTGTTGCCCGCTCCCTACGACGGCACGGCATCCTACAAGAAGGGCGTCCGCGACGGCCCCCGGGCAATCATCAAGGCCTCTCACCAGCTTGAGGATTTCGACCTAGAACTCGGGGCCGACCCGTCCCTGCTCGGTATCTACACCGCGCCCGACGTTATCCCCGATACGAACGGACCCGAAGCGATGGTGGCCGCCGTCGAGCAGGCCGTCTCCGCCTGGGCTCGCCCCGGCGTCCTCGTTGGTGTGCTCGGGGGCGAGCACAGCGTCACGATCGGTGCGGTGCGGGCCATGGCTACCAGGTACGAGGACCTGTCCGTGCTGTACTTGGAAGCTCACGCGGACATGCGCGATGAGTACCAGGGCAATCGCTACAGTCACGCCTGCGTTGCCCGCCGGATCTGTGAGATTTGCGCCGTCGTCGAGGTTGGCGTCAGGAGCGCCGAGGCAGATGAGTGGCAGTGGATGACCGGCAAAGACGTCTCCGTATTCACCTGGCCGCCACACCCAAACAGTGATCTTGTCGCCGACGTACTGTCTGCGTTGGGAGACCCCGTCTACGTTTCGGTGGACCTCGACGTCCTTGACCCGTCGATCATGTCCGCAGTGGGCACGCCGGAGCCCGGGGGAATGGGTTGGTTCGACGTTCTGGGGCTCCTGAAGACCGTGGCGGCCGAGCGATCCATCGTCGGCTTCGACGTCGTGGAGCTGGCCCCTGACGAGGGGCCTGAAGCGTGCTCTTACACCGCCGCCAAGCTGGTCTACAAGCTGATCGGATACGCTCTGTCCGGACCCGGCGACCGCGACACATCCGGGCGTATGGGCCGCACGTAAGATTGCCGGGAGCACACAGGCGCGTGCTAGAATTCAGGTTATGAACAGCCCCGAGAAACCCGTTTACAGACCCTCAGCCGGGCACATATACATGGACCACGCCGCCACGACCCCGGTTGACGAACGGGTGCTTGCGGCGATGATGCCTTACTTCAGCGCAAGCTTTGGCAATCCTTCCAGCATCCATGCGCTGGCCCAGGAGGGTCGGAAGGCGCTGGACGAGTCTCGGGAGGCTGTCGCATCGGTCTTGGGCACTCGATCAAACGAGATCGTCTTCACCAGTGGCGGCACCGAGGCTGACAACTTGGCCGTCAAGGGCGCCGCCCTAGCCTTGCACAGCGTGGGAAACCACATAATCACCACCAGCATCGAGCACCACGCGGTTTTGCACGCGTGCGAGCAGCTTGAGCAGTTCGGCTTCGAGGTGACTTACCTGCCCGTCGATGGAGACGGGCTCGTCTCGCCTGTCGGCGTTGGCGAGGCGATCACCGACCGAACCGTGCTGGTCAGCGTCATGCTGGCGAACAACGAAATTGGAACCATACAGCCGGTGCCCGAGATCTCCCGCATAGTGAGGGATCGAGCGCAGCGCGACGGCCGTACCATTGTCATGCACACCGACGCGGTGCAGGGAGCGGGCTACCTGAGCCTCGACGTGCGTGACCTCGGAGTCGACATGCTGAGCCTATCCGCGCACAAGTTCCATGGCCCCAAGGGAGTGGGAGCCCTATTCGTAAGGAGAGGCACCCCGCT
This sequence comes from uncultured Dehalococcoidia bacterium, assembly GCA_964637315.1. GTDB lineage: Bacteria > Chloroflexota > Dehalococcoidia > Lucifugimonadales > UBA2962 > CAUZIR01. The sequence continues at coordinate 63,899 of CAZWTT010000006.1, forward strand.
GGAACCGCAGCAGGTCGGCGGCGGCCAAGAGCGGCGGAGCCGGTCTGGCACCGAGAACGTACCAGGCATCGTCGGTTTGGCCGCAGCCCTGACTCTCGCGGAGAGTCAGCGAGGTGCCACGGTGGACCACTGCCATCGGCTCAGGGACAGGATTATCGAGGGTCTGACGAAGGATGACGACAACGTCCGCTTGAACGGCCACCCGACCCAGAGACTTGCCAACAACGTGAACGTCTCCTTCCGCGCGGTGGAGGGGGAGCCGATGTTGCTCGGCTTGGATTTCGCCGGAATATGCGTTTCCAGCGGCAGCGCGTGCTCGTCCGCTTCGCTCGAACCCTCTCACGTGCTCCTGGCGATCGGCCTCGGAGCCGACCTCGCCCAGGGCAGTCTCAGGATGACCCTGGGGCACGACAATACCGACGAAGACGTGGACGCGTTGTTGGACGTGCTGCCCGGCCTAGTCGCTAGGCTCAGGTCCATGCCTTCGCTGGCCGGGATGGAGTGAAATGATCAAAGGGTTTTCGATTCCGGTCCCGGTAGCTCTGGTAGCCTTGGCAGCCCTGGTGTTGGGCGCGGCGTGCGGCGGCGGCGATCCCGAAAAGACGGTTTACGAAGGGCGCAACCTTGAAATTCACGTCGGCGACCCTGTGATCGCCAAGAGGGCTTTTTTTTCTAACAACGACGTCCAGTATCTCCTCGAGGTCGATGATCCTGGTACCCGCATCGTCGCGGTCAACGTGGACGTGGTAAACCGGCGGATCAACATCACAAAGCTGCGGGTGGACGCCGGGTCCGTCGAGATCGGCAGTGGCCGTACCGGCGAGCGGTTCGGTGCGCTGGCCCTCTTCCAAGAGGCGACCACGGTTACGGAAGCAATGCCCGAAGACGAGACGTTCATGCCTCTGTTGTGGGGCGTATTCGAGCTTGAGCGCGGCTTCAAGTCTGGAGGATGGATCTTCTTCGAAGTGCCCGTTGGTCTGGATCTCGATACCCTTTGGTGGTCGGCCGCCGACGATATTATTGCCCGGTTCTAGCCCCCTCGTTGTCCCTGCGCCGCAGGTTGCGTCGGTCCTATGGTCGGAGACCGGCGCGCCTCGCTTCCGCTAGAATGGAGGCGATGGCAGGTCTCTGCACTCCCGGGCGGTGTTTCGCACCGAAGTAATTGTGGGACCTGTGTCCGGTGACGTGGGCAGAGGCTCCACCAAAGTACTGGCAACATCGGGCGCTCCCGGAAACCCCAGAGGTGAACCCTGCAACCAAGGAGAGGGAACGGATGGCAACAGTTAGCGTTAGTGACGAGTCATTCAAGGTGGAAGTCCTTGAGTCTGAACAGCCGGTTCTGGTGGACTTCTGGGCCGAATGGTGCGCACCCTGCAAGATGATTGGACCCATCGTCGAAGACCTGTCCAACGAGTACGTGGGCAAGTTTAAGTTCACCAAGCTGAACGTGGACGACAGTCCCAACACCGCCGCCCAGTATGGCGTCAGGGGCATCCCGACGCTGCTCATTTTTCATGGCGGTCAGCCGGTCGATCAGGTGGTCGGCGCGGTGCCCAAGAACGTGCTCAAGGGCAGGGTGGACAACGCCCTGGCCAAAGCGAACGTCGCCTAGGTCCTTTTCGGAGTTAAGAATCTAGAGGCGCAAGGCCCCGTCGACATATCGGCGGGGCCTTTGCTTGTCATCGACGTCGGTTTGTTAGGCTGTAGATCTTGTGGGGGCGGATGGGTCCCGGTGGGTCCCTTGGTCTTCAAAACTAATGGCCCCGGCCCTTTCGGTCGGGGCGGTGGGTTCGACTCCCTCCCGCTCCCGCCACCGGCGAACACTGACGAAAACAGAGGTGCTGAACGATGATCAGGGTTTCTGTTGCGTACCCAAACGGCGAGGACGCCAGGTTTGACCACGACTACTACGCCAAGACACATTTCGACATGTGCGTGGACCTCTACACGCCGTACGGCTTAAAAGGGGTGGGCGTTGACAAGGGGCTGGCCGGGCCCGGCGACATGCCCCCGCCGTACATCGCTCTCGGCTACGTTATGTTCGACACGGTGGAAGAGTTTAAAAACGCCTTCGATGCCGAGGGCGCCGGGCTTCTGGCGGACGTCCCCAACTACACCAACGTCGAGCCGGTGATCACCATAAGCGAGGTCTATCTCTAGGCTACCGCTATAGTTTCGGCCTACGGTCGGGGTCGTCGGCGCCCGTCTCCACCGCGGCACCGAGGCGAAGGACGGTGGCCTCGTCGAAATGGCGACCCACGATCTGCACGCCGATGGGCAGGCCGTCGCTCGTCCAGCCGAAGGGCACCGACAGGGCCGGCGAGCCCGTGTAGTCCCACGGTGAGGTGGCCTTGGTGTCGTGGTACTTTGGCACACGGACCCCTTCGACTGGCTGGTCGGACCGGCCGTGCGGAAAAGCCGGCATCGGTACCGTCGGGCACAGCAGGGCATGGTAGGTGCCGAGGAATTCGGCCGTGTCCCGCTTGAGCTCATCGATGCGTGACCTGGCTTCGAGGTAGCGATCGCGAGACGGGGAGCCGGCCTCAAGAACCCAGATGGTGCTGGGGGCTAGGTCGCCCAATCGGCTCTCGCCCAACTCGTTGATCGCCGGTATGGCTTCGTAGTTGAAGATGAGGCCGTGCTCGGTCAGGTAGTTCGGTCCGGTCAGCCAGTCCGGGTCGACCTGCTCAACTTGCGCTCCCTGATCAGCGAGGTGAGCGGCCGCCGCCGTCACAACGGCCTGCACCTGCCGGTCCACCGGCGCGAAGCCGGCCTCCGGACTCCACGCCACTCTGAGACCGGTCAGTGGGCCGTCCAACGCTACCGGGCCCGGCGGGCTCTCGGCGGCTGCGTAGGAGTCGAGCCCGTCCGGCCCGGCCAGGATGGGTAGCGAGAGCGCGATGTCGCGCACGCTGCGGGCCATCGGCCCCACGTGCATGGATGTCATCAGGACCTCCGGCCAGTGGCCGGTCAGGGGTATGTGGCCGTGGGTGGCCTTGAGGCCCACGATGCCGTTGAACGTGGCCGGTATGCGAATCGACCCGCCCACGTCGCTGCCCATGCCCAGCGGCGACATGCCGGAGCCGATGGCCGCGCCCTCACCTCCACTGGAGCCGCCGGCTGTGCGGCTCTGGTCCCAGGGGTTGTTGGTGGTACCGAAGACCCGGTTGGAGGTTTCGGCGTCTAGGGCGAACTCCGGCAAGTTGGTCTTGCCGATCATGACGCCGCCCGCCTCCCGCAGCCGGGTGACGACGGTGGCGTCGGAGTCGGCCACCCGGTCGGCGAACAGGAGCGAGCCGCGGGTGGTCCTTGCCCCGGCTGTGTCGATGCAGTCCTTGATCGTGAACGGCACCCCGTGCAACGGCCCAAGCCGCTCGCCCCCCGTCACGGCCCGCTCGGCCTTGAGAGCCCGGTCCAGCGCGTCGTCGATACCGACGACTACAGCGTTGACCTTGGGATTGACTGCCTCGATGCGGTCGAGGAACGCCCGCACCACCTCGACCGGGGACAGCTCCCTGGACCGGATGCGCTCCGCCAGTTCGGTCGCGTCCGCCCAAACTATGTCGCCGTTTACCGCATCCTCCTTCGGTGCCAAAGACGCCTATTGGGCGATAAGGCCGCCGTCGATGACCAGCTCTGCGCCGGTGATGTACGAGGCCTCGTCGGAGGCCAGGAACAGGATGCTCTCGGCTATCTCCTCGGGCTCGGCGAACCGACCTAGGGGGATCTGCGAGGTGCGGTCGGCGTACAGCTCGGGGTCGGTGAATAGGGGCAGAGCCAGGGGGGTCTTGGTGTAGCCGGGATGCACCGAGTTGACTCGTATGTTCTCTGAGGCGTATTGGATGGCCACCGTTTTCGACATGTGTCGAATCGCCGCCTTCGCAGTTGCGTACGCGGTGATCGTGTCGACCCCCACGATGCCGTGTATCGACGAGATGTTGACTATCGATCCTCCACCTCTCCGTCGCATCTGGGGTATGGCGTACTTCATGCCCAGCATCGCCCCCCGCGCATGCACCCGCAGCTCGCGTTCCAGGCCCTCGGCCGTGGTGAACTCGACCTTCAGGGCTTCTTCAGCGTTCTTTGGTCCGTGAGGGTCGGAGTAGTCGGCGTCGTAGTCGGGAATGCCGATGCCGGCGTTGTTGACCAATACGTCGAGGCCGCCTTCCGCATCGACAATGGACGCGATGACCGAGCGCCAGAGCCCTTCGTCGGTCACGTCGAGGTGGACGTAGCGGGCGGCGCCCCCGGCCTCGCGTATCTCGTCGGCGGTGCGCTCGCCCATCTCGTCGTTGATATCGGCCAGATAGACGGTCGCGCCTTCCCTGACAAAGGCCCAGGCGGCCGCGCCCCCGATCCCCCTGATGTCGCCGGTAAGCCCGGTGGCGGCACCCGTAATGATGGCTGTTTTGCCTTTTAGTCGCATTACCTCTCCGCGAGGCTCCGTCTCGCTTGTCAGGACTTCTTCGCGCGAGCGCTCATCGTTTTGGGAGTTGACGGTCGCTCAGGGCGAATCTGGCTAGAGGGTTTCCCGGTAGTACTGGTCTATTTCTTCATGGGTTTCACCAGGAGTCGGGTCGCCGATTTGGTCGTTGATGATCTGCCCCAGTGAGGGCATGATGGCGCGCTCGATGGCCGCTTCAGGGTCCCACAGCCGGGCGCGGATGCCGGCTTTCCCGCACTGGAAGAAGACCCTGTTGACCTCGACCTTTAGAGCGGTTTTAGTGGGCCTGCCGTCGCCCGACGAGACGCCTTCGAACTGGCCCTCGACGAGTACCTCGGTCGTGCCGTAAACGCGCAGCGTCTCGCTGAAGCCGGGTACGAGAAAAAGGATGGCGACGCTCGGCCTGTCGGCCACGTTGCTGATGGTTTCGATACGGTTGTTACCGGAGCTGTCCGGTATCAACAACGTTTGCTCTTCCACGATGCGGACGAACCCCGGCTCGCCACCCCTGGGCGAGAGGTCTGGCAGGCCGCCGTCCCGGATAGTCGCCAACACACAGAAAGGCGATAGCTCGATGAAGCGCCGGCTGTGAACCTCCAGGGCGAAGATTTCTTTGGTGACCGCGCGTCCCTCGGGCTCGACGTAATGGTCCCGCAGGCTTGTCGAGTCTGTTATCAGCGTCATGGTAATGCCTCCGTTTTGTGTCCTGACGGAGATTCTACTCGCAGGTCGGTTCGGAATACATGGGAACGGGGTTTGCGCGGGCCGGGCGTAACATGGATTTCGGCAAAGGCATTTGCCAAATTATCGGGGAGGGCATGGCGCATTGAAATTGGGAGTAAACCTAGTGAATTTCGGCCCCGGAAGTGACCCCGAGGCCTTGGCCCTGTGGGCGCGGACCGCCGATGATCTGGGCTATGACTCGGTGCTGGTCTCGGACCACGTGGCGGTCACAAGCGACGTGGCCGAGAGCTACCCGGAGACCTTCCAGGACCCGTTCGTCACCCTGGCCTGGCTGGCGGGCCAGACGAGCAGGGTTCGACTGGGCACCACGGTGGTGATCCTGCCATACCGACACCCCGCGCTCACGGCGCGACTGGCCGCCAACATCGACCACATGAGCGGAGGCCGGCTGATCTTCGGAGTCGGCGCCGGCTGGTCCCGTCTTGAGTTCATAGCCCTCGGCGTGCCCTTTGAGACGCGCGGCCGTATGACCGACGAGTACATCGAGGCGATCAAGGCGCTGTGGGCCGGGGACGGCGAGGTGTCGTACGAGGGCGAGACGATCGCGTTCACCGGGGTTTCGGCAATTCCCCCGCTGCAGGCACCGCGCCCTCGGATCTGGGTTGGGGGCAACGCCTCGTTGTCGATCAGGCGAGCGGTCGTGCACGGGGACGGCTGGCACCCGATCAACCAGACCCGGCAGGAGTTTTGGGATGGGGCCGCCGAAATGGGCCAAATTGCGAACGATCTCGGTCATCCAGTGCCCGACCTGTGCCCGCGCATCCAGTTCAAGATAACCGATGGTGCGGTTGAAGAAGTCGACCGGATAATGGGTATCGGCTCTCTCGATCAGGTGCTGGACGACCTGAGATACCTCGAAGACATGGGCTCGGCGCACGTCACGCTGGACAGGTATGTGGCGCCAGACCTGGAGGCGACGACGCACCAGGAGGTCGGCCTGAAGATGCTGACCACCCTAGCCGAGCGACTATTACACTAATCGGCAACGACCGCACGTCCCAATTAACACAGGAGAACCAGGCACATGAACACAGAGCTGACAATCGACGAACTGCTGACGACCACAAGGTCGGTCCGGCGTAAGCTGGACCTCAACCGACCGGTCGAGAGGGCCGTGATCGAGGAGTGCATCACGATCGCTCAGCAGGCGCCGGTCGCCTCCCACGACGAGCAGTGGCACTTCGTGGTCGTCACCGACCAGGCCAACAAAAACGCCATCGCAGAGATATACCGGCAGGGCTGGAGCGGCTACAATAAGACCAGAACGCCCGTCGAGGACGCCACGCCGGAGTCCCGGCATCGCGACAAGCTCGTCGACTCCGCCAGTTACCTGGCCGAGAACATGCACCGGGTACCGGCGATGGTCATTCCTTGCTTCGGCCGCCGCCCGGACCCGACGTCCATCGCCTGGCAGAGCGGGATCTGGGGCTCGATCGGGCCGGCGACGTGGAGCTTCATGCTGGCGGCCCGGTCACGGGGTCTCGGGACGGTTTGGACCAGCCTGCATCTCATCGACGAGGAGGCCGCAGCAGCGGTGCTCGGCATCCCCTATCCCGACGTCATGCAGGCCGCGCTGGTGCCGGTCGCCCACATGACTCAGACCAGGTTCAAACCCGCCCCGAGGCTCCCCCTGTCCGAGATTCTCCACTGGGAGGGCTGGTAGACCGGGTCCGCCCTCAGAGAGCCTGCCAGAGGTGGACGGCGGCGAGCGAGCGCCAGGGTCGCCAGCGCTCGGCGATTCCCTCAAGCTCCGACGCCGAAACGTCCTGGCGCCCCAGCAACCTGGCGGCCACCTTCCTAAGGCCGAGGTCGCCGGAGGGGAACGCGTCGAGGTGCCCGTAGACGCGCATGGCTATCATGTGCGCCGTCCATGGGCCGATGCCCGGCACTGCCTGTAACCGAAGGAGCAGGTCCGGCAGTTCGTCGCCGTCATGGAGGTCCAACGAGCCGTTGGCGACCACGGTCGCGAAAACCCCGATGGTCTGGGCACGGGTCGTCGGCACGCCGATGCCGGAAAGGTCGGCCCCCGCGAGCCTGTCCGCGGACGGGAACATGTGGCCGAGACCGAACGGCTCAAGCCCCGCGATCGGGATTCCAAACCGCTCGGCGACCCGGCCCGAAATGGTGGATGCGGCCCGCACCGTCACCTGCTGGCCGAGGATTATTCGCACCGCTGTCCCGAACCGGTCCCAGGCGCCGGGAACGGTTATTCCAGGCATGGCCGAAACCGCCGGGCCCAGCAGCGCATCCCCGGCCAGTTGTGCACGGCCGTCGGTAAAGTCGGTGTCGAGCCCGAGCATCCGCCGACAGCGGGCCACGTCGTCCACCAGGCCGGTGAAGACTGACAGGTGTACGGTCACCTCCAGATGGGTTGTGTTGGTGGTCGGCCGGTCAGGCGAGCCTGCGATCTCGAAGACCCCGGGGTGACCGCAGGTGTCGATGACCCTGCGGTAGACCCCTTTGGCTGCGACTCTGGCGGCGACCGACTCGACGCCCGGTATCGCCCTGGCTGCGAGGTAGCTCAGTGCACGGTCGAAGTCGAACCCCGGGGAGTGGGCGAGCCTCAGGCGCAGGCCACCGTCCGCGACCAGACGGTTCGAGGCGCGCCGCTTCGTTCGCAGCTCGCGTGGGGTGAAACGGAATACCTCCTTCATCACCCGGTTCAACTGGCGGACGGAACGAAACCCGGCGGCACCGGCGACCATGCCCATCGTCAGGTCGGACTCGTCGAGCAACCGGCGGGCGAAGTGAGCCCGCCTGGACCGGGCCACGAATGCCGGGGTGGCGCCGACGTGGTGAGCAAAAAGCCTCCGGATCTGACGGGGACTTATGCCGATGCGTCTGCCCAGCCTGACCTCGTCGCCGTGGTCCAGTTCACCGTCGCTGATGAGCATCATGGCCTGCCGCAGGACGGCGGGCGTGGCCTCGTCGATGGGCTCGTTCGCACGCCGGTCCGGGCGGCAACTGAGGCAAGCCCGGTAGCCCGCCGCCTCGGCCGCGACGGCGCTGGGGAATGGCGAGCAATTTTCCGACAGCGGTCTGCTCCCGCAACCGGCCCGGCAGTAGATACCGGTGGTGGAGACCGCGTTGACCCGTCTCGGGCCGAGTTCGCCAGAAATCGATGGAATCATCGGCTCCATTTTCCCGTGCCATTCGGCCGTGTTGTGTACATATCCGGACACGCTTTCTTCGTTCAATGAAGTATGACCGGAAGTGTCCAGGTCGTGCACCCAACGTCCCCTAACATGGACCGCAGTGGAGAGGCCGAAGGGAGGTGATCGGATGGCGCCCGACGGATACCACTTGATCCGAACGGACAGCCCAGTCGGCGAGCTAACGCTCGTTGCCAGTGACGCCGGGCTGCGCAACGTGTTGTGGACGAACGGGAGGCCCGGCCGGGTCGTACCGCCGCCGGGACCGGTCGTCGCACGGCCTCACCCGGTGCTAGAGGACGCCCGGGCCCAGTTGGCGCAGTATTTCGCGTACGAGAGGCAGACGTTCGATGTCCCGTTGGACCTCGCCGGGACGGAGTCCCAGCGAGCCGCATGGCTGGCCCTGGCCGATATCCCTTACGGCGAGACGGTGAGCTACGGCGAGCAGGCGCGGCGGCGCGGTCGACCCGGAGCAGCAAGGGCGATAGGCGCGGCGAACGGACGCAATCCGGTATCCATTATCCTGCCCTGCCACCGGGTTGTCGGCATCGGAGGCGCTCTGACCGGCTACGCCGCCGGCCTGGACGTGAAGATCGCCTTGCTGGAGCACGAGCGCGCTGCTCTGCAAGGAACCGTTGACCGGGCTCGCCTTCACACATAACCTGAGCACCCGAGAACACAAGAGAGACCCTCGGACCCAGGCCCCGAAAACACCCAGACCATCCGGAGCAGGCGCCATGCTCGATCTCCTCATCACCGGCGGACTCGTCCTCGACGGGGCGGGTAACCCCGGCCAATACCTTGCGGTAGGCGTCCGTGACGGCACTATTGAGGTGCTGAGGGGCGACGTGGCCGACGCCCGGGCAACGCGCAGGATCGACGCCACGGGGAAGATCGTCTGTCCCGGCTTCATCGACGTGCACGCCCACTCGGGGTTGATGATCCTGAGCCAGCCCGAGCATATGCCGAAAGTCCACCAGGGAGTGACCACCGAGGTCATCGGCATCGACGGCAACTCTTATGCGCCGTTCCGCGACCCCGACGACCTCGACCGAATGATCCAGATCAACGCGGGCCTTGAGGGCGACCCGGAACTGCCGGGGCGCTGGGGCTCGGTCTCAGAATACCTCGACATGTTCGACCGCAAGGTGGCAGTGAACATCGCCTACGTCGTGGGCAATTCGCCGTTGCGCGTCGGCGCGATGGGCTGGGATATGAAAGCCGCCGGCACGTCAGAGGTCGAGGACCAGAAGGCTCTCTTGAGAGAGGCGATGTCGGAGGGCGCGTTCGGTATCTCGACCGGCCTCGATTACCCGCCGGGTAACTACGCCGACACCGACGAACTGGTCGAGCTATCGAAAGAGGCGGCGAGGCTGGGCGGCTTTTACCACACGCATGTGCGCTACCGGCTGGGCGACCGTTATCTGGACCCCTTCAGGGAGGCATTAGATATCGGCCGTCGCAGCGGCATTCCCATTCACCTCACGCACATGAACCGCCGCATCACCTCCCCCGGCGGCCTGGCCCGCATCTTCGACGTGGTCGAGTCGGCCCGCGACGAAGGGCTGGACGTCACCTTCGACTGCTACCCGTACCAGTATGGCGGCACCCGGCTGCTCGTTATGTTCCCCGACTGGTTGCACGACGGCGGCCCGGGGATGGCCCTGCAACGGTTGGCGGATGAGGAGGCGAGAGAACGACTGCGCAAAGAGGTCGGGATATTCAACCTGGGCTGGGACCAGATGTGGCTCACCTACTTCAAGCGGCCGCAGAACAAGGTGTACGAGGGCAGGACCATCGAGGCGGTCGCCGAGTTGCGAAAACAGCACCCGGTGGACGCGCTGTGCGACCTGCTGATTGAGGAGGAGTTGCGGGTTTCGTTTAAGGCGCACACCATCGACGCCCGCATCATCCCAGATCTCATATCTCACCCTCTGTACATGGTGGGCACCGACGCGCTGCTTATCGGTGACTTCCCGCCGCCCATGGGCTATGGGAGCTTCCCCGTCATCCTATCGGAGATCGTTCGTGAGGAAGGGAAACTACCGTTGACAGAGGCCATTCGCAAGATGACCTCATACCCCGCGTTCCGGGTCGGCATTCCCGACCGTGGCCTTATTAAAGACGGCTTCAAAGCCGACCTGACCATCTTCGACTACAACGAAATTCGAGCCCATGCCACGCTGCAACAGCCGAAGCAACTGTCCACGGGCGTCGAGTACGTCATCGTCAACGGCACCATCGTCATCGAGCAGGGCGAGCACACATGCGCTCTGCCGGGCCGTGCCCTAAGAAAGGGGGAATGAGGAAAGGGACGTGAAGAAATTCCTGTTCATTCCCGCGCTGACCAGCGGCTTTTTCTTTGCCGCGTGTATCGTGATGCTGTTTTGGGGCGCGCTGGCCGATGACTTCGGGCTGCCGACCATCTCCTACGTCAAGGCGATGGTCCTGACGACCGGCCTGTGGCTGGTGGTCGCGCCGCTTGCGATCGGCATGGGGTGGACGATGGGATTTGCAACCGGATGCTTCTTCTTCTCCGCCTGGCTGCTGATGATCTTCTGGGGGATCTTTGCCGGCGACCTCGGCGTTCCCACCGTCAGCTACGTCAAAGCCATGGGCCTGACCATCGGCCTGTGGCTCGTCGTAGCATCGCTGCGCTTCGGGTCTCGGCCAAAGGGCGACGGGCGCACAGGCAAGGTCAGAGGGCGGGAGTGGCACGAGTGGTGCAACTGGAATGACGACTGACCGCCCTGTATCCTTCATACCCGTGAATCAAGAACAGATCATGCGGCTGCTGGACAGCCCTCTTTCGTGGGGGCTGGTCGGCTTTTTTATCGGCCTCGGCCTGGGCGCCAGCACCGGCTCGGTCTGGCCGCTAGCCATCGGACTGCTGGTCTATATCTACTACCTGCGATTCCACGGCCCGGCCCGGCCCGGCACGGAGACTAGGCTATTCGCCGCTGGTCCGGTGCTCCTCATCACCTGGGTGTTCGGCTTCGTAGTCCACGGCTGGGCTTTCTGAGGCGGGCCTAATTCCCGTCGACCTGTTCGTCACCTGTATCGTCGATCGACTCTACCCGGAAGTCGGGGAGAGCACGGTGCGGGTCCTGCGAAAATTGGGGGTCGAGGTAAGGTTTCGAGAGTCCCAGACCTGCTGCGGTCAACCGGCGTTCAACTCAGGCTACTGGCCGGACGCAAAACCCCTGGCTCGCAAATTTCTCGAGGACTTCGCGGACAGCGACCTGATAGTGGTGCCCTCCGGCTCGTGCGCGAGCATGATCCGGGTGTTCTATCCCGATCTGTTTCGAGACGACCCGGATGACCTGGAGGCCGCCCGGAAACTTGCTCCAAGGGTCTTCGAGTTGTCCGAGTACCTGGTAGATGTGCTCGGTGTCACCGAGTTTCCTGAGAACACCGATGCGCCGGAGACGCCCGTGACCCCCGTGACGAGGGTCGCCTACCACGAAGCATGCCACCTCACGCGCGAGCTGGGGGCGACGACCCAGGCTCGGGCGCTCCTGAAGGCGCTGCCCGACGTCGAGCTCACGGAGCTGGACCAGGCGGAGGTGTGCTGCGGCTTTGGCGGGACGTTCGCAATCAAATACTCCGACATCTCCGGGTCCATGCTCAGGGACAAGGTCGAGCGCATTGACGCGAGTGGAGCCGACATGGTGACGGCCTGTGACGCCAGCTGCCTCATGCACATCGGCGGCGGCCTGCAAAAGAAAGGCTCGGCCGTGCAGCCAAAGCATCTGGCCGAACTGCTCGATGAACATACGCGGAGCACCGAGCAAAGCTCGGCGTGGACTGACCCAAGGCGATGAGCGCTTGCGCGAAGAAGCTATGATGAGCGAGCGCAGCGAGTGGAGAGCTTGAAGCTCAAAACACGAGAGTTCAAACGGGGAGCCGCAGTCGCCATACGCGACGAAAAGGTCCAGCGCAGCCTGCTGGGCTTGTACAACGGCTTCCACAAGGCGCGCATTTCGGCTGTCGCGGACACCCCCGACTGGGAGAAGTTGAGGGAGAGGGCGTGGCAGGTCAAAAACCACACCATCGCCAACCTCGGTTATTACCTCGAACGTTTCGAGGAGAAAGTCACGGAACTGGGTGGCGTGGTGCACTTCGCACCCGACTCCGAGGCGGCTAGCAGGTACGTGCTCGAACTTGCGCAGGCCAGAGGCGTGCGGACCGTCATCAAGGGCAAGTCCATGATCTCAGAAGAGATGGGACTTAACGACCGCTTCGAGGAGGTTGGCATCGAGTCGGTGGAGACCGACCTTGGTGAATACGTCATCCAGTTGGCGGGAGAGACGCCGTACCACATCGTCGCGCCGGCCATCCATAAGGATCGCCACGACGTTTCGAGGCTGTTCCGGGAAAAACTTGGCACCTCGCAAATAGACGACATCGAAGGGCTCGGCAGAGAGGCGAGGCGGCAACTGCGGGAGAAGTTCATAGTCGCCGATATGGGCATAACCGGGGCCAACTTCCTGGTCGCTGAGACCGGGACGCTGGGGCTGGTCACGAACGAAGGCAACGGCCGTATGGTCACCTCCATGCCCCGCATCCATGTCGCCCTCGCGGGCATGGAACGTGTGGTACCGACCATGGAGGACATGGGTATTTTCCTCCGTCTGCTCATCCGCTCCGCCACCGGCCAGCGCATCAGCAGCTACGTCACTCTCGTAAACGGCCTTCGCCGCCCGGCGGATGAGGACGGGCCGGAAGAGTTCCACGTCGTGATCGTCGACAACGGCCGTTCTCGTATGCTGGCCGACCCGGAGTTACGGGAGGCGCTCAACTGCATCCGCTGCGGCGCATGCCTCAATGCCTGCCCAGTCTACCGCAAGGTCGGCGGCCACTCTTACGGATACGTCTACCCCGGTCCTATCGGCGCCATCGTCACCCCCATGTTGACGGGGCTTGGAGATGCGAAGCATTTGCCGTACGCCTCCAGCCTGTGCGGAGCCTGCCGAGAGGTCTGCCCGGTCAAGGTCAATATACCGCGCATGTTGCTGGCGCTACGTCGCGACCTCACGGACGGAAAAAAACACCCGTCGGAAAGGCGGTCCCCGGTAATGGAGCGGCTGGCATTCAAAGCTTGGCGGGCCCTGTTTGGCAGTAACACGCTGCTCGACCTGTCCATACGCATTGGCCGGCTGTTGCAGGTGCCGCTGGTCCGCGATGGCGCGATCCGATGGTTACCTGGGCCGCTAGGGAGGTGGACGCGGCACCGGACGCTCAGGCCTCTGCCGCGTGCCTCTTTCAGGGACCGGTGGGCCGATAATTTAAAGGACGAGAGTTGACGGACCGAGAAGGTTTCTTCCAGGGGCTGCGCTCGGCCCTGGCATCCAGCGAGAGGCCAGGTGAAACGACGAGGCCCGGTCCGTTCCCCTCGGACGACGAAGTGCTTGCGCGTGTGGTCGCGATTCAGAAACTGATCGCCGAGCAGTCGAAGAAACTCATTGATGAGTTGGCCGCGTCGGCCGAGGCCGGTGGCTGGATCGTGCACAGGGCGGCCAATGCGGAGGAAGCACTGGGTCATGTGGTCGACGTGACCCGCGGTCTCGGCATCACTTCGCTGGTGCGATCCGACCATGACGTGCTCTCCCGTCTCGGCGTCGACGGGCCTCTCGCCGCTGAGGGCGTCGCCGTGACGAAGATGGCGATGGCCGATTCCGGTGATCCGTCCTCGCTTCGTTCTACAGCGATCAATGCTGGATTAGGTTTAACCGGCTCCGACTACGCCATCGCTGAGACAGGCTCGGTGGTGCTGGCGGCGGGGCAGGGGGTTAGCCGCATCGTGTCGCTCGTGCCGCCGGTGCACGTGGCCGTCGTCGAACAAGGCTCCGTGGTTCCAGGGTTGGACGAGATGTTCACGCTTCTGCGCCGCGACTACGGCGAGGAGGACTGGACCAGTTATGTGAACATCATCTCCGGCCCCAGCCGCTCGGCCGATATCGAGTACACCCTGGTAACGGGAGTACACGGCCCCGGCGAAGTCCACCTCGTCCTGCTGGACGAGTGCTCCGCTTAGCGCGAGGCGCTAAGCTCTCGGGGCTTCTTCGGCCAAGGCCTAATCGCTTTGGCCTACAAACCGTTGATTCTTGATCCCGCTCGGAGCGTCCGCATTACCTCTTCGGTGGCGCTGGTAATCAGGTCGGCCGCGTTGGCCGAGGCATCTTCCAGCGTCATCGGCGCGCTGGTGATTGCGAAGGCGGCGTCGATGCCGTGCTCGTGAACCTTGTGGTAGTCATTGCCCAGGGAGCCGGATATGCCGACCACCGGAATGCCCCTGTCGTTGGCCAGCTTGGCCACTCCTATTGGTGCCTTGGAAAAGACGGTCTGGAAGTCCATCTGGCCCTCGCCGGTGAGTACCAGGTCGGCTCCCTCCAGCTTCTCTCTGAAGCCCACGGCCTCCAGCACGATGTCCACCCCCGGCCGCAGACTTCCCCTTAAGAACGCCACCATGCCTCCGCCCAGGCCACCGGCGGCGCCAGCTCCCGGCATGTGGTTCACTTCCACGTCCAAATCGCGACGTACGACGTGAGCGAAGTGGCGCAGGGCCGTGTCTAGCTCCTCGACATGCTCCGGAGAGGCGCCCTTCTGGGGGCCGTAGACGGCGGAGGCGCCCTCCGGGCCGCACAGCGGATTGCTCACATCGCAAGCCACCTCGAAGGTCGACTCCCTGGCGCGGGGATCGAGTTCCGAGACGTCGATGCGGTCGAGCTTTTCCAGCGCCGCGCCCCCCCTGTCCAGCTCGTCTCCGGACGCGTCCAGCAGTTTCGCTCCGAGGGCTTGAGCCATACCGGCGCCGGCGTCATTGGTGGCGCTGCCGCCGATGCCGATGATGAAGTGGCGATAGCCTGCTTCCAACGCCCCTCGAATCGCCTCCCCCAGGCCGTAGGTCGTCGCCTTGCGGGCGTCGAGTTCCTTCGGCTTCAATAACACCAATCCAGAGGTCCGGGCCATCTCTATGACGGCCGTTCGGCCGTTGCCCATCGCACCCCATTCGGCGTCCACTTTCTTACCCAGGGGGCCGGTTACCCGGATCGTCTCGACACGGCCGTCAGATACCTCGACCAGCGTCTCCAGTGTGCCATCGCCGCCGTCGGCGATGGGGACGAGGACGGTCTCGACATCAGGTACGGCCGCCTTCATCCCCGCCTCCATGGCGTGAGCCGCGTCCAGGGCAGAGATGCTTCCCTTAAATGCCTGCGGTGCTATGACGATCTTCATGGGGAAAGCCACTTTGCCAGCGAATCGCGGTTCTTGTCCAGCCAGGCAATGTTCAAGCTGATCTTCTCAAGCGACTGGCGAACCGTGCGTTCGGCTGCCGGTGTCGGGTTGTCCTCAAAAAATTTCTGCACTTCGTCGAGGCGGTCCTGTGTGGTGAAACCGGACGTGATCTCGACCAGATACATGAGTCCGAAGCCGCCCTCGCCGTAGCGGCGATGAACCTCGTCCCAGTTGTCTCGCATGAATCGCCACGCGATGCCCCGACCGCCCGGCGACATCGCCGTGCGGACGATTACGCCGATCGCCTCGTGAGTCCTGACCCGGTCGGTGAACGATCGGTCGAGGGTCTCCCGTACCAGATCGGGCTGCTGGAACTGGGTGAGGCCAGCCAGCAGCCGCACCTGCTCTTCTTGCAGTTCGGCCCTGCCGTGAGCGTCCCACATGGCGTCGTAGGTGCTGGCGTCGCCTGACTTCGCCGCGAGAGCGAAAACGGCTCGCCGCAGGTCTGCCGGGACCGCCGTCGCGTCATCGACGTACTCGCCGAATTTCGCTGACGCTTCTGTGAGCGTCGCCTCGTCCCCGTATCCGCCGAGGGCCAGCAGGACGTTTGCTCTCAGCAGCGCCTGCAAATGACCCTCGCCCTGCGCCGGCCGCCAGCCGACGGCGTCGGTGATGGGGCCGAGAAGGGCTCGGCTGTAGGTCTGGAACGCCGCGTAGGAGGGTTCGTCGGATAGCAGGTTGTCCAGCGCGGCGAGGCCATCGGTGATGCTGGCCCAGACAGCCTGGCTCGTCTCTCCCCGGTAATGGCGCACCAATTCGAGAAAATCGGTTGCGGGCAGCATTCCCGCCCGGCAGAGGGCGAAAGCGTCGTCCGCAAGGCCCAGGCGATCGGCCGTCGAAAGGTCCATCGACTCCACCGCCGAAGACAGGCGATCGAGTTCGACTTTGGAGTAATTGACCCGGTAGAAGCCGGTCTGACCGGGGTTCACCTTCAACCAGGGGCGATTTGTTGGTCCTTCCGGTGTGCTCAGATTGACCTGCCGCTCTGTCGCAAGCGTCGCGGCGTGCGTATGGTTGCTCGTCGTGACCGCAAGAGGCACCTGCCACACGGTGTCATCTGTCGCCTTGTCCCCCAGCAACGCCTCGTAGGTGAAGCGGCGCTGGGAAGCCGAGACTATCGTCTCGCCTCCGGCTCGTTCCACCTCCACGTCGAGGTAGGGGTAACCGGTTTGCTTCGTCCAGCTGTCCATGATCTCGCCCACCGGCCGTCCCGATGCGGTGGCGAGAGAAGCCCACAGGTCGCCCGTAGTGGCATTCCCGTGGTGGTGCTCTTGCAGATAGGAATTTACGCCCGCCCTGAATCGATCTTCGCCGAGGTACCCCTCCAGCATGCGGATGACGGACGCACCCTTGGAGTAGCTGATGGCGTCGAACAACTGGCCGATCTCGGCCGGGTTGTCAACCTCTTGCTCTATCGGGTGGGAGTTTTGTAGGCCATCGAGCCGCAGGGCCCGGCTGGTGTCGTCGACGAGGAACTGGTTCCACTTGTCCCATTCGGGATACAGGGCATCCACGGCCTTGTCGCCCATCCACGACGCGAAGCTCTCGTTCAGCCACAGATCATTCCACCAGACCATCGTCACCAGGTCGCCGAACCACATGTGCGCCATCTCGTGGGCGACGATCTCTGCTACAAGTTGCCTCGTGCCGGCTGAGCTGGCTCCCTCATCCACCAGCAGTGTTGGCTCACGGTAGGTGATGCAGCCCCAGTTCTCCATCGCCCCGGCGGCGAAGTCGGGGATGGCCAGGTGGTCGAGCTTGGGCAGCGGGTAGGGGATGCCGAAGTAGTCGTTGAAATAGTCCAGCAGCCGCAGCGAGACGTCGAGCGCGAACCGGCCCCGCTCCTCGTTGCCGGTGGTGGCCCACACCCGCATCAGGGTGCCCGATCCCGAGCGCTCCTCGACGGACTTCATGTCGCCCACCGCGAACGCTAGCAGGTAAGTGGACATCGGAGGGGTTGCCGCGAAGCGGACGGTCTTGGTGCCGTCGCCTTCGACGACGGACTCCTCCGGCATGTTGGACACGGCAGCCAGCGCCTTCGGCACAACTAGAGTCACGGTGAATTCGGCCTTGAGAGACGGCTCGTCCCAGCAGGGCAGGGCGCGCCGGGCGTCGGTGGGCTCGAACTGAGTGGAGGCGAGGTGGCGTTCTTTGCCGTTGGCGTCCACGTAGCGGCTTCGGTAAAAGCCTCGTAGCCGGTCGTTCAGCGTGCCGGTGAAGGCCATTGAGAGCGTCGCCGGGCCCGGTTGGATGTCCAGGGGGAAGGTAATCGTCGCCGTCTCTCCAGGCTCGTCGTAAGTCACGACGCCATCGACTTCTGAGCTCGATGCGGCCGCCAATCGCGCCTCGGTTATATCGAGTTCTATCGTGTTCAGCGTGATAGAGCGGGTCGCGGAGAGAACTTTGATGACGATGTCCACGGCACCGGCGAAGGTGAAGTTCGCCAAGTCAGGGGTGAGCGTCAGTTCATAGGCGGAGGGACGGACGTTTCTGGGTAGCTTTACTGCCGGGGATTCGGGCAAGAGTCGGGTTCCAATCGTGCGATGTATTGGGGGGATGGATCTTTCGGTGTTCGGGCGCCTCTAAAGGGCAACGCGGCGGGATGGAACGCGGTTCTTTTCTAGTCCTACGAGTCGTTCGATCTCCACGACCGCCGCGTCCAATCGGCCGTCCAGATTGTAGACGACGTAATCGAATTTCCGTGCCTCTTCCAACTCTTTGGCTGCAGTCGCCAATCGCAGTGCCAGTGCGCCGGGCGTTTCGGTCAGGCGGGCGGCCAGCCTCTCCTCGAGTTCGGCCATGCCGGTCGGCGCTAGGAAGATGGCCAGGGCCTCGGGAGCGAGGGCGCGAATGGTCTCGGCACCCTGCACGTCGGCCTTGATGATGACGTCCACGCCGACCGCCATCGCGTCCCGCACCTGCTGTTTGGGAACGCCGTAGTGGTTGCCGTAGACCTCGGCGTGCTCCAGGAACTCGTCTTTGGCGACCATCCGGCCGAACTCTTTCTTGGACATGAAGATGTAGTCGATCCCGTCCGTCTCCATCGGTCGCTTTGGGCGTGTCGTTGCCGTGACGGTGAAGTGGAACGGTCGGTCCAGCAGCCGCATTCGGGACAGGACGGCGTCTTTACCCACCCCGGACGGGCCGGAGAGGATAATCAACAGTGGGTGAATCGTCGTCTCTCCGGCGACGTCGGCCCCCTCAGTCACAGCAACTCTTCTTCAGTGACGGCGCTCCCGGTCACCAGCCTGAGCTCGTCCCAGAACCTGGGATAGGAAATGGATGCGGCCTCCGCACCGGTGACCTTTGTCTGGCCGGAGGCCAGCGCCCCGGCTATGCCCAAGGTCATGGCGATGCGGTGGTCGCCGTGGCCGTCTACTTGCGCCCCTGTGAGCTTCGATGTGCCCTCCACGATCAGGCCGTCGGTGCGCTCTTCGATATGCGCACCCATAGCCTTGAGGCCCTCGACGGTGGCGGCTATACGGTCGGACTCTTTCACCCTGAGTTCGTGGGCGTCGCGGATCACTGTCCGGCCCTCTGCAAAGGTTGCCGCCAGCGCAAGGATGGGGATTTCGTCGATCACACGGGGGATGATTTCTCCGCCCATCTCGATCCCCTTCAGCCGACTGGACTCGACGATCACGTCGGCCGACGGCTCACCGGCGTCCTCGAGGATGTTTTCCAGGCGCATCTTCACGCCCATCTCCTTGAGCACGTCGATGACGCCCGTGCGAGTGGGATTGATGCCCACGCGGCTGATGCGGAGGCTGGCGTCGGGGTGGCAGGCCGCCAGTACCAGCCAGAATGAGGCGCCGCTGATGTCGCCGGGAACCCAAACGTCCATCGTGACTAGGTCCGACCGGCGGACTGATATCGTTGATCCTTCCAACCGCACGTCCGCCCCCATCGCCCTGAGCATCCGCTCTGTGTGGTCGCGTGAGAGTGCGGGCTCGACGACGGTGGTCGTGCCCTTCGCATAGAGGCCGGCGATGAGCAGGGCGGACTTAAGCTGGGCGCTGGCCACGGGCATCTCGTACTCGATGCCCTTGAGGTCACCACCCCTGATCGCCAGCGGTGCGAGGGCGTCCTGCCCACGGCCCATGATTCTCGCGCCCATCTGTGCCAGCGGCCTGACCACCCGGTCCATTGGGCGGGACTTCAGCGACCGGTCCCCGGAGATGACGCTGAAGAACGGCTGCGTCGCCAGCAGTCCGGTGACAAGGCGCATCGTGGTTCCGGAGTTGCCGGCGTTCAGCACATGGTCCGGCTCGCGCAGCCCGTTGGGTCCGCGACCACGGACGTAGAAACAGTCGCTGCACGTGCGGCCGTCCGTGTGCCTGATGCGCTTGATGGAAATGCCGAGCGCCCGCAGGCAGCCGAGCATGGCGGTGCGGTCGTCGCCCTCACAAAAGTTCGATACATGAGCCGAGCCCGAGGTGAGAGAGTTGAGGAGGACCGCCCGGTGGGAGATCGACTTGTCGCCCGGCGGGGTCGGGGTGCCCTGAACTCGCTCAGCGCCGATGACAGTCCTGATCACGCCGATAGTTATCCCTTCCTGAAGTACTCCCACTGCTTGCGGGACTTGCCGGTCATATTGCGGTATCTATCCATGAGCAAGGTGCCGACCATCATCTCGGCCATGGCCTCTCCCGAGTTCATTGAGTGCCGGTCACCGGCGTCGTCCGGGTGGACGGCGTCGGCCTGCCACCTTGCCCTCTGCTCCCAGGCGTTGACGAAGGAGCCGAAAAGCTCCTCCTTGTCCTCTTTGACCTGGTTGCGGAACGCGTAGAGGCTGGTGATCATCTGGTCGATCCAGTGGACAAGGTCGTCCGGGTTGATCAGGCTTGCGGCGTGGCTCTCCTCGGGGTCCCGGTCCGCGAGGCGGGTCATGTCCCCGAACTGACCGGAGGCCACACGAGACATTTCAGCCCAGGAGTTGGAGGCCGAGGCGGTGGACATCAGGGCCGAGGAAATGACCGTCGGAAGCACGCCCATCGCCGCACTGTACGTGTCGTGCTCGCGGGCGCCGAGGAAGAATGGTCGCGCCTCACACATCTCAACCAGTCCGACGAGAGCCTGCACCGCCTGGGGGCTGGAATCCGGCTCCGCCACCACGCAGTACTCCGCGCCGGCCAACACCTTCGCGGAGGCGTCTTTCAGCCCCGCCAGGTCCGCTTTCGGCACCGGTCTACCGGCGATGAAGTGGACGCCATTCGGGAGGAAGCTCCCCGCCCATTCAATTACAGGGGATTTGATCAGCCCGGTGTCGGTGACCACGGCGCCGGGCTCGATCAGCGGGCCGAGGGCCTCCAGCAGGTCGCGAGTGTGTATGAGCGGGGTGTCGAGGATGATCACCTCGGCCCCCTTCACGGCCTTGCGGGCGCTGTCGTGGATTTGGTCGGCGGCTCCCATCTTCTTGACCTGCTTGAGCATGCCCGGGTCCGCCGCCGCGGCCACGATCTCGAAGCTTCCCGGCTTGGCTTTCTTGAGGGCGAGGGCGATAGACGCGCCCAGCACGTCCGCGCCTATCAGTGCGAGCCTGGTCATGGGTGCTGAGGTTACTCCAAAAAGAAACGGGACGGAGCCCGCCAATCTCCGTCCCTATTTGCCCGGGTGAGCCGGGTGTCTAGCCTCCGCCGCAGCCGCAGCCACCGCCACCACCGCCGCAACCACCACCGCTGCCGTCATGGGCGTGGCCACCACCACCGCCGCAGCCACCTCCGCCCCCGCAGCCGCAGCCGCCGACCGGGGCGTTGGGATTGCTGATGACGAAACCGCTGCGCATTAGCCCCTCGACGTAGTCGATGCTGGCTCCCTCTATCAGGGGAACACTTTCCGAGTCGATCAGGACGTTGACCGAATCGGTCTCAATGACGATATCGTCGGCGCCGACCGCCTCTTCGACGCCCAGCATGTACTGCAGGCCGCCGCCGGGTCCGGGCATGACCATCACCCGCAGCATGTTGCCGGCTTTGTCTTGCTCGGCCAGTACCTCGACGAGCTTGCGGGACGCCAGTTCAGTCACCTCTATCACCGGAGTTTCGGTGGTCAAGCAGTCACCTCTCAAAAGCCAGGCTGATCGGAGCGATACACATGCCTCGCGGCCGCGAGGCACCGGTGTTGATCGTAGCATCGGCATACTTGCGAGGTCAACGAGATCGGCATCTCGGTTGGATTACCTCCTTAGTCTATTGACTGGTCGGTGTAGCCCTTCTAAACTCTGTAAGGATGGCCTTTGCGGCGGTCCGCTAATAATTGGAAATTCCCCCTGGTGGTTCTGGCGAGACGGCCCCACCCGTTCCCATCCCGAACACGGTAGTGAAACGTCTCAGCGCCGACGATACT
>CAZWTT010000007.1:0-23475 GCA_964637315.1 uncultured Dehalococcoidia bacterium
CCGTCCCGCACGAGCGTGACCTCAGCGTGCTGACCGAGATGGATGACGACGCTCCGCTCCCCATCGACGGCGATGGTCCCGGACGTCAGCGACACGGCCCTGGCTTCATCGAACGGAAGCAGCGACCACTCCGCCACCGGCACCTTGGAGAACATGCCTGGCGTAACCGGCGCCGACACGACGATTCCGCCGGGCCCGAGCCTGACATGCAGGCCCGAGGCAGAGGCTACCGGCAGGCTGGCGGCTATGGACGCCATGCCGATGCTCGTTGAATAGACGCCGGAGACGAACATCTCCTCGATCTGGCCGACGTCCCAGATGGCGCGTGCGCCCAGGTAGGGCTGCCTTGATATGGCGACGTCGATGAGGGCTAGGTCCCGGCGCTCCCCGTCCACTGTGACTTTGAGCATCGGTCTGATCGACGTAACCGAGGCCACATCCACGGCGCCGGTGGCGACGACGCCAGCTGCCAAGCCAGCCGTCGTCCCCTCCACCAGCGCCGGGAAGACGTTGTTGGTGCCGGTGGAGATGGGCACCAGTGGGACCTCGACTCCCGCCAGGGCCACGGCCCTGTTCGTGCCGTCACCTCCCAGGGTGACTAGGCAGGCGGCGCCGCGTTCGATCATGGCCCGGGCTGAGAGAGTCGAGTCGCTCTCCTTGCCGATAGACGGCGTGTCGAGAATTTCCACGGCAATATCGTCCGGCCCTTTCGATGCCGCCACCGACGTGATCGAAAGAGAGTCGGGCATGGCCAGTACCCGGGTCACACCGGCGGCCGACAGCCCGGCGAGGATGCGGGTGACGATGTTGATCTTCTCGTCGTCGGCGACGAACCGGCCTCTGGCAACCAGCCGTCGAATATCTTTGCCGGCGGCCGGGTTGACGATCAGGCCAACGATTCCCGCTTCAGTTCCTGTTCTGGTTTCGGGGGTCATAAAAGCTCCAGTCCCGGCGAAGTTGCGACGGTCTCCAGAAGACTGGACCGTAAGTGTGCGCCTGTAATGATCAGTGCAACGCGAGTGCCGGAGAGTTCGTCGCGATGCTGAACACAAGCCGCAAGTGTTATGGCGGCCGAGGGCTCGACCATTACCTGCTCCAGGTCGATCAGGCTGCGCACCGCCGGGATAAGAGTCTCCTCCGGCACCAGCCAGACGGCGTGCACTAGCTCACCGATCTCGCGGGATATCGGCATTATCGGCACTCGCACGTCCAGGCCGTCGGCTTCGGTTTGGGTCGGCGCCTCCGGGTCGAAGGCCTCGCCCGTGATTGCGGCGGCCATGGCGGGCGCCCCTGTAGACACCAGCCCCACCACTTTCGTGGCCGGACTGTGGGTTCGGAATGCCGATGCGATGCCCTTTATCAGAGAGCCGTTGCCAACCGGTACCAGCACCCAGTCCCAGGCCATCCCCGACTCGATCAGCTCTATCCCGATGGTGGACGCTCCCAGCGCCATCTCCGAAATGACGCCGTCCTCCCAGAACGCCGCGCCAACGTCGACCGCGACATCGCGGGCGTGGTCCTTGGCCGCGTCGAAGTCGGCGCCATGGTGTATCACCGAGGCTCCGGTGGCGAGGATGCGCTCGACCTTCGACGGGTTGGCGCCCTCCGGCACGACGACGGTCACCCCGACCCCGGCCCGACGGCCCGCCTCGGCGATCGCCAGCCCGTAGTTGCCCGCGGAGGCGCCGTATACGCCGTCGGCCTTTCGCTCCTGGGACAGGGCCATCGCTACCAGGCCGCCGCGAAGTTTGAACGAGCCGACCGGGGTGCAGTCCTCTCGCTTCAGCCACAGTTCAATGTCCAATCTGCTGCCCGCGCCCGCCGACGGCAGAAGGGGGGTCGGCAGCCAGGGCTCGTCCTTGAGAACGCTTCGAGCCCTCTCCATTTGATCCATTCGCATCACTCCTCGAACTTGACGCCCAGGGGGTCGTCTTCGAACTCCGCGTCCGTCAGTGCGTCGCGTGCCGCCTGCTCCAGCTGCTCGTCCCCGAGTTCGAGGCAAATGCGCAACGCTCGATTCGCCAACTGGCCGCCTATGGATCCGAGGGCCGTCGCGACGGCCACCCGCACCTCCGTATCTTCGTCTTTCAGCATTGGTACCAGGTTCGATGAGGCAGAGCTTTCACCCAATCGCCCCAGCGCTCCGGCGGCCTCGTAGCGGATCGCCGCGTCGTTATCTTCGAGCGAATCCATCAACGTCGGGAGCCAGGAGAGGTGGCTGCTGCTCCCCATCGCGAACAGGGCGCTCTGCCGCAGCAGGGGATCGCCGGAGAGGTGCGCGGCGGTTATGACCTGGTCCACCTCGTCTCCCTTAAAGTAGCCGACGGCTTCGATAGCCCGCCGGGTCGTCTCAGGGTCCTCGTCCGTCCGCTGGATCGCGGCCATCAGGGCCGCTCGCACCCGTTCCGCGTCCCTGGAGATGAGCTTGCCGGTCTGCGCTCTCTCTGCGAAGTTGCGGAGCGACATCGCCGCGGCGGCTCTCACGGGCGGTGACGGGTCCCGTGACAGGAGCTTGGTCAGGGACCGGATGAGACTCCTGTCCTCGCTCTCCCATAGGCCTTTGACCGCAATCTCCCGCACCTCGGGTTCGGCGCCCGACATGCCGATGCTGAAGACCCCGGTGAAGTTCAGCTCCACGTTGTCGTTCGCCAGCTCGGTGAGGATACCGAGCAGTTCGACCTTGCGTGGCGAGGGAATGCTCGCCCAGGCCAGCGAAAAACTGTCGAGGCTCTCGCCTGCGAGGTCGGAGAGAACCCGGTGGCTGGAGTGGGTCAGCGGCTCCTCGCCGTCGTTCGACCACTCCCCGCCAGCCAAGATTCCCCCGCCTGCCAGAATTTCAAGGTACTCGTCGAGCGTTTGCTGTGGCTCGGTCTGCTCGTCGATAAGCCTGTGTTAGCCTTCCCTCGTTCGCTTCGGCACGGGCGCCTCGGCGTCACGAGTTGGTGCCGCTCCGGGCGCCTTCAAGGATACGCGACGCTCGCGACACGGTGTGACCTCTCACCTCAACAACAGCCGCCACCGGGTCAACGCTACCGACGTCATGTCCTTGCTGGCCCGGCAGTACGGACCCTTCACCTGGGAGCCCCGGTACGACGCCGCCTCGGAACTGGTGTTCACCATTCTGTCCCAGCACACCTCGGACATCAACTCCGAGCGCGCCTTCCTGAACCTGATGGCGACATACGGGTCTGTGCAAGCCGTGGCCGACGCGGACGTCGCCGACATCGAGGTCGCGATCAGGTCCGCCGGCCTGTCCAAGACCAAGGCTCCCCGCATAAAGCAAGCCCTGGATCTGGTGCGCGAAAGGGTCGGATCGTTCGACCTGACTTTTCTTGCGGAGATGCCACTGTCGGAGGCGAAAGCATGGCTGAAAGACCTCCCGGGAATTGGCCCCAAGACGGCCGCCATAATCCTGTGTTTCTCCCTCGGTCTCCCCGCCATGCCGGTCGACACCCATATCTACCGTGTGTCGCAGCGTCTCGGTCTGATCAGTCCGAAGGTGAACGTCGACCGCGCACACGACCTGCTTGAGCCCATGGTCGCTCCAGAAGAGGTATTCGCCTTCCACCTCTACCTCATCAACCACGGTCGCAAGGTGTGCAAGGCGCTTCGGCCTCGCTGCTCCGAGTGCATCCTGGCCTGGGGCTGCAAGTCCCGGCCCGCCTTCGAGAGCAAGGAGCGGGCCCGAGCAAAAAAGGCCAAAAGCAAGGCCGGAGCACGCAAGAGTGCGGGCTAAAGGACACCGCCGTCCCGTTGATGGAGAGGGCGGCCTCGCCGTAACATTGAGGACGTGAAAGCGGGGATCATCAACGTTACCGGTTACGGCGGGGCGGAACTGGCCAGGATTCTGGACCGGCATCCGGAGTTGGAAGTCGTCTCGGTCACCGGCCGAAGCTCCGTCGACAAGAGGCTGGGTGAGGTCTTTCCCCACCTGTCCGGCGTCGACCTGCCCATCACCGAGGAGCTTACGAGCGAGACCGACATCGTATTTTCGGCCCTGCCTCACGCCGCCAGTGCCGAGAGATTGCTGCCGCTCATAAATGCCGGAGCAAAGGTCGTCGACTTCAGCGCCGACTTCCGGCTCAAGGACGCCGCCGTCTACAGCCGCTGGTACAAGATCGATCATCCCTCGCCCTCTCACCTGGAGAGGGCCGTGTACGGCCTACCCGAGCTGAACCGCAGCGAGATCCGAGCGTCCAGCCTCGTGGCGAATCCCGGCTGCTACTCGACGGCCGCCATCCTCGCGTTGGCACCCGCCGTCACTGCCGGTCTGATTACCGAGGACGTCATAGTGGACGCCAAGTCCGGCGTCTCCGGGGCGGGCAGGGCGCTGTCGCTCAACACTCACTTCTCCGAGACCAACGAAAGCGTTAAGGCCTACTCCGTCGGCGGCCACCGGCACATGCCGGAGATCACCCAGGAGTTGGGCCGGATCAACCCCGGCCCGGAGCTTCGGCTCACATTCCTCACGCACCTGATACCTATGACACGGGGTATTCTGGTTAGTGGGTATGCACCCTTGAACACCACCGTCACCGGCACCTGCGACGCGGCTTTGTCGAGAGTGCGGGAGGCGTATGTTGAGTACTACCGCGACGAGCCCTTTGTGACCGTGGTCGACGAGCCGCCCGCAACCAAGCAGACGCTTGGCAGCAACAACTGCCTCGTCTACCCCACCGCCGACGTACGCACCGACCGCCTCGTCGTCATCGCCTGTATCGATAACTTGGTCAAGGGCGCAGCCGGGGAGGCCGTCCAGAGCGCCAACGTAATGTTGGGCCTGCCCGAGACCGTGGGCCTGCAGCAGCTGGCGCTCTACCCCTGACCAATCGCCCCTGACATCCCGGTCGACCCGGTCATTCGGGCAGCACCTGGGATAAAATAAGCGCCTTCGCGCCCCCATCGTCTAGTGGACTAGGACAGCGGCCTTTCAAGCCGCAAACACGGATTCGAATTCCGTTGGGGGCACCAAACCCGCCTGCCGAGCCGACTCGGACCTGTTGCGTGGCCATGAAAGACCGATTGCATTGGCCGGTCGGCGCCCTTACTCTCTGGTGACTCTTCTGGAGGTTCCCACGCTCACCATGGTCGATCTATCAGACGTTCCCGTTCTCGACGTCCACGCCTTCAGCTTTGCTGCTCACCCTTGGGCGAGACGGGACATCACTCAACTCCACTGGCTTGGCGGCGTCGATCTAAGGGACGCTCCCGCCGGAACGTTCACCGACGAGTCGGTCGAGTACCTGGAGCACTCGGTAGGGTTCCGCCTCTTCGTTCGCGAGTTGGCGTCGTTCCTTGGCTGCGAGCCCACCGCAGATGCCGTGGTGGAGGCGCGAAACGAGCGTCTCGTCGACTTCGACGCCTACGTGAAGGCGCTGTTTGCCGACATCCGGTTGGAGCAGGTGATATTCGACAACGGCCTACAAACCCTTAACCAGATCGACGCCTTCGCGACTGAGTTGGGAATGCCTTATGCAAAAACTTTTCGCGTTGAGACGCACATCCTGCGGTTGCTTGAGAAGGCGACCACCTTCGATGCCCTGGTAGCGGACTTTGACGCAGGGATGTCCGGGGCCGTGCGAGATGGCGGCTGCGTCGCATACAAGTCGGTTATCGCCTACCGCACGGGCCTCGATATCAAGCCAGTCACCGAGGCTCAGGCGAGGATGTCTTTCGACACCAGGCGGGACGACGTCACCTGGTTTGGGCCTCGTGCTAAGGATCTCCGTGACTACCTGACCCGGCGCGGCCTGGCCGCCAGCGCCGACCTGGGCGTGACGTTCATGTTCCACACCGGCGTCGGGGACACCGACGTCATCATCAACGCCTGCAACCCAGCGTTGCTTACTCCCATGCTGTTGGAAGAGCAGATGCTCAAGTCCAAAGTCGTGCTCATCCACGGCGGCTGGCCCTACAGCGCCGAGGCCGGGTGGCTGACCAACAATCACCCCAACGTTTACCTTGAGCTATCGGGCAACCAGCCGCCGCACATGGAGCCGCCCATGTCACCCCAGCGTTACGGTGATTTGCTGCGTCAGGTTGCGTTCCCGAAGATGGTCTTCGGCTCCGACGGCCAGGACCACCCGGAGACCCTGTGGTACTACTCCAAGTACTCCAAGCGGGCTATGGGCAAGGCACTGGGCGGGCTGGTGGACGAAGGCATTCTGTCGGAGGACGAGGCGGTTAGAGCGGGCAGGGCGTTCTACTTCGACAACGCCAAAAAGCTATTCGAGGTTTGAGCGGCTCGACTTCGATCAGTTCGTGTCTTCTGGCACTGTATACGCAAGCCACTTTGGATTCCTTGCCATTCGGTGTTCTCACTCTCCGACAGTTACGCGTTTGCGGCAGCAGGTCTAGTAGCGGAAGAAGTGCAGGTCGGCCTCGCGCTGAGCGTCCATGCCGTCGAAGAACCCCGCCTCACCCTTGCGCACCGCTACGTAGGACGCGGCCAGCAGCGGCCCGAGCGCGTCGAGCAGCACCTGGTCCGATTCGAGCGCCGCGGTCGCGTTGGGTAGGCTGCTCGGTAGTCGTTGGATGCCTCGCCGCTCCCGCTCGGCCTGCGGAATCTCCGCTGGATCCACGTCC
The DNA here is from genome assembly GCA_964637315.1 of uncultured Dehalococcoidia bacterium. Classification (GTDB taxonomy): domain Bacteria; phylum Chloroflexota; class Dehalococcoidia; order Lucifugimonadales; family UBA2962; genus CAUZIR01. Next base: position 6,586 of record CAZWTT010000007.1, read on the forward strand.
ACGCATAACCGTTCGTCTAGCTCCAGGCCCCGGTCCACTCCGTCCAGCCCGGCAGCTATGAGCGACCCCAATGCAAGGTACGGGTTGGCGGCGGAGTCGGCCGGCTTGAACTCCAGGTTCACCGTGCCCGCTCTGTCGTGCCGCAGCGTCGAGGGGATGCGCACGGCGGCCTCGCGATTGTCGGGGCCATAGGTGTTGAAGGCGCCGGCGTAGTAGCCCTCCTCGAAGCGGCGGTAGCTGTTGACACTTGGCGCCGTTAGCGCTATCAACCCCGGCATGTGCTCCAGCAGTCCGGCGAGGAATTTCTTTCCCAATTCACTGAGCGCATATGGCTCATCACTGGCGTGGAACAGGTTTTCTCGCCGATCGGCGTCCCAGGCGCTGAGGTGAATGTGGCAGCCGTTGCCGGATTGCCCTTCGAAGGGCTTGGGGGCGAACGAGGCGTAGAAGCCGTGTTGCCAGGCCACGTTGCGCACCGTCTCGCGGTACACGATCTGGTTGTCGGCCGCCCTCATCGCATCCTCGTGCATGAGCGAGATCTCTTGCTGGCCATGGCCGGCTTCGGGGTGCACTACGCCGATGCGCAGGCCCTGCACGGCCATTGCCGTGACGATGTCGTCGATGGTGTCCATGGGCAAGATCATGCCAATGGCCGAAAACGCCGCGCTCTCGTCGCAGCCCACGAACACGCCGTTCTCTTTTGTGGCCAGGGTCCACTCCGGCTCCAGCGACGAGACCATGCGCAGGCCCCTCTCGGCCGCACGCTCGATCATGTGCTTGAGGAAGGTGCGGGGGCAGGCCTCGTAGGGCTGGCCGTCGAGAGTGACGAGGTCGCACAGCGCGTATGCCCGCTTGGGTGCATAAGGCGGCAGCGTAAATGTGGTCAGGTCGGGCACCATCCTGAACTCGCCCGCCGGCCCCATACCTTCGACCGGCTCCAGCACATCGCCGTACCGCAGTGCCTGCAGGGCGCTGGAAAACCCGATGCCCGAGGTGAAGCGCCCCGGCAGGTTGTCGACATGGGTGGCCTTGTTGCGGATGACGCCCGCGTTGTCGCAGTAAAGAAAAGCGACGAGTTGAACGCCCGCCTCCCGCGCGCGTTGCGTCACCACATCCGGGTTTGGTGGCTCATGCCGGTGTTCTCTCGAGTTCACTGCTGCGTACCTCTTTCTGAAGCTGCGGCCGCGAAATCGATCAGCGTCGCCGCGTAGTCTGTGGCCTCGTCCAGCGAGACCGACTCGTCCGGTCCGACCGACCATTCGCCCGGCCCGAACACTATCGACGGCACCCCGGCGGCTTCCAGATGGGATGCATCCGTTGCGAAGAACCGGTTGGCCGGCGTTGCGAAGCCATACCCAAGGTCCGACCCGAGGGCGCGCCGGTGGGCCTGTGAGAGCCGATCGACGAAGGGCTGTGCATAGGGGGACATCGAGTACGCGGGCTCGAACGCCAGCGACTCTCTCGCCCATCCGGCCGAAACGCTCGCGGCCGCCTTCGCCGCGACGGCGTCGATAGAGGTCTCGATACGGTCCTGATCAACGCCGGGAGGGATGCGTACGTCCACCCACACCGACGCCTCCGGCGCCGTGATCTGAGCGTAGAAGCCGCCGCTTATACGGCCGGGCATCGCCCGCGGCGTACCCTCAAACGGCCCTTCGCTGGCCGGTGCCAATTCGGCCTGACGCACGTCCAGCGTGAACCGCGCGGCAGCTTCCACTGCATTGACGCCGCGCTCCGACTCGCCGGTATGCATGGCCACCCCGGCGAAGCTGATATGCGCCTGGTAGGTGCCCGAGTGCGCCTGCTGGGCCAGCATGGAAGTGGGCTCACCGACAATGGCAAACTCCGCCGAGCCACCAGATTGAAGATAGTGCTTGGTGCCGAGGCCAAGCTCGCTGCACTCTCCGACGACTCCCAGAAAAGTGATGTCGTGCGAGTCGGTCTTCCAAGCATGTGCTGTAGCCACGGCCATCGCGGCGAGGCCCGCCTTCATGTTGCCCACCCCGGTGCCGACCATCGCGCCGTCCACCAGTTCAAGTTCATAGGGGTCGACCGTCGACCAGCCATCCACCGTGTCCACCATGTCCATGTGGCCGTTGAGCAGGATTTCGGGATTCGGGTCGTCCGATCCGGCTAGCACGTTCCATCGTTGCTTTTCGACCTGCTGCAGTCGGGCTGGGACGCCCTTGTCGGCGAAGTAGCCCATCAGCACATCGCCGCAGGGGCCCTCCTTGCCCATGACCGAGTCGACCTTCACCAGCGCTCCGGTGAGAGTCAATATCTCGTCAGAGAGTGTCTCGCGGTCCATAAAGAGGTGGTTTGCCTACAGTACCGCGATGGGATTGACCGGGGAGCCCGTGCCGCCGACAAGGATCAGCGGGTTGACGGTGAGCATGAACTCGTAACGATTGGCCTTGGTACACTCTTGCGCCAGGGCCGCCAGGGCGGCGCCGTCGATGAGGGCCATGCCGTAGGCGTGAATCGCCCCGTGCACCGTCCAGGTGACGCCGTACTCGTTGGGGCTGGCGTCCTCCATGTCCCAAATCAGCACCGACAGGTCGTTGTCCCGCAGGAATGGCAGGCATGAGGCGTGCAGGCCGGGGTAGCGGCTGCCGACAGGATCGCCGCCGTAGTTGCCGTTGGCCTCCTCGTAGGCCTCCCGTCCGCAATAAACGACCGCCGCGTCGCCGGGCGTCATCTCGACACCTTGCGCCTCGGCGATCTCCTGCAGCTCCCATCCGTGCACTGGCGAGTCGTTGTCCACGTAAGCAGTGCCCCGGTATTTGGGGACATCCAAGAGCACGCCCCGAGTCATGATCCCGTCGCTCCACTCGTCGACCGCGCCGAATGTGGCTCCGTCAAACGTGAGAATTTGATCGGGGTCGTTGCCCTCCCAGATGCCGTTCTTGTCCCACATGTGGCACAGGGCGTCGAGGTGGGTGATAGTCAGGCCGTGCTGGAAAATCGAGACGTAGTCGAGTGCCGCGCCGCCGCCGTCTATCCAGGGCAGGCGTTTCATGTAGAAGTCGACTGGCTTTTGGTTGTCGTGCGAAGGATCGACCGCCAGCGGTCGGGCGAGCGAGATGGGCTTGCCGCTCTTGACGAGGCCGGCGGCCTGCACCCTCTTCTCCCCGGTGATCAGGTTGACCGCTCCGGCACCGGGGTTTTCCGGCCAGCGCCCCCAGTTGCGTCGGTCTCTCAGATATCCGTCGACCTGTTCGCGCGTGGGGATTTTCTTGTCCATCGTCTAGCAGCTCCTTGAGATAGTTCCGGTACTTTTGGGCTTTTGTTGTGTGGCTGCGCCATCTAGCGGGCGTGCCAATTAGCGGGCGTCTCGGCCGCCGTCGATCACGTAGGATGAGCCGGAAATGAAAGACGACTCGTCGGATGCGAGGAAGAGCACCAGTTGCGCCACGTCCTCCGGCAGCCCAGCCCTGCCGGCCGGTATCGTCTCGACGAAACCGTCGAACGTGCCCAGCTTTCCCTCCACGTTCCGGGAGCCCGGCGTGTCGATCAGCCCCGGCAGCACGCAGTTCGCTCGCACGCCCAGCCGCCGATACTGGCTGGAGGTGACGACGGTGAGCATCTGCACGGCCGCCTTGCTCACCGAGTAGGGCGCCGAGAACGTGTCCCCTTCGAGCACTGACGCGGACGAGACGTTGACGATGACTCCCGCTCCCTTCGAGACCATGGCGGGCAGGACAGCTTTTGTGCACAGGAATACGCCCTTGGCGTTGATGTCCATGACCAGGTCCCACTCCTCTTCTTCGACTTCCGTGAGGGGCGGCTGGTGTACCTGCCTGCCGGCCGCGCAGATCAGCACGTCGGCGCCGCCCAGCTCCATCGAGCAGGTCGCAATCATCGCCTCGACCGAGTCGCTGTGCGCCACGTCCACGGGAGCGAAAAGTGCGTCACCGCCGCCGGATCGGATCTCCGCCGCGGCCGTTTCACCAGCGGCCTGATCGAGATCGGCGATCAGCACGCGGGCGCCCTCGGCTGCGAAAAGGCGGGCGATGCCCGCGCCTATGCCGGAGGCGCCACCGGTGACGATGCACACCCTTCCCTGTAAAGAATTGGCCACTGCTCGATAAACTCCTGACGGCCGTCGGAGACGGCATACGGCTCGGTGCACGGGCCGTTATCTTCCAACGTTCTCCGCCGTAAGCCAAGCTCCATCGTGCAAAACCCGCTTCCGTATCGGTAGCATTGTGCTTGTACACCAATGGTAGAATCCTCGGTGAGATCATGAACAAACAACTACCTGCAATGGGCCTTTTCGCCGCATCGTTAATGATCGCCGTCGCCTGCGGTGGAAGCGACTCCGCAGACTCCGCCGACACCACCTCGAACACCGACACTGGGAACGGCTTCGTCGCCCAGGTCGCCGACACCCGGCTGGACCCAGACCCCACTCCTGAAGGCGAGCTTGGCGACACGACCATCCTCGGCGAATTCAAAAGCGATACCGAAAGAGGCTTCGGCGTGCCCCTCGAGATCAAGCTCGGCGAGGAACTCTTCGTCGAAGCGGTCATCAACGTGAGGCTGACCTTCATCGCCCTCACTGAGGACACCCGCTGTCGGGAAGGTGAGACCTGCGACGACCCCGGCAGGGCGGCGATCAACGTCGGCGTGCGGGTCGGCGGCCTCAGTCTGGGCGAGACCGAATTCGCCCTCGAGGGTGGAGTGGCGGGCGACCCGAGGAAGTTGACCGGTGACCTGTCGATTCAGCTTCTTGACCTGCAGCCTCTCCCCAGCGCCGACGGTAGCGAAGTCACTGACTATGTCGCCACCGTCCAGCTCACCCGCTAGTCGCGCATGGTGGCGGTAAACAGGCGCTGCCCGGCCGGATCCGTCGTCAAGGCTATGAAGTCCGAGTCAGCAAGCTTTTCCAGCACCCTCCAATAATCCCCTCTGCGCCGTAATCTCAGGCCGGACGGCGACAACTGTGGATTGCCGCCCGCGCGTGCCCGGCACACCTGCGCTCACCTGGTTTTCGACATGCGGCGACCCGAGAGATCGGCGACTCGATCAACATACCGGCTGATGACGAACGGTTCGTGCCAGCAAATCAGGCGGCCCAGCGCGGCACGGTCGGCCAAGGGGCTATCGGCGCTGGACGACCACACGTAGACCTCGGTCCCCCCGCTCGCTCCGCCTCATCGGCGATCTCGGCTTCAAAGGTGGCCGAGGCCAGCACCAGCGCGGTGTCGGGCCCGAACCGGGCTACCCGACGGACCACGGTCGCCAGGTCCGAGGTCGGAGTGTCGCCACCGGAGCGACCCGGTGACCGGAGCCGCGGCACGCGAAAACCGAGCGCCCCAAGCGGCCTGGCGGCCGAGTCGTCGTGGGAGTCGAGAGCCATCAGTCTCATCTCTCCGGAGACGTGAGGAAAGCGACGGCCCAGATACGAGGCCATGGCGGACCACACGTCTCCGATCAACTCAGGGGCAACTCCGGCGGTCGCTAGGTCCCAGACCACCGCCAGCCGGGTCGTTGGTCGGCCGTTTCCGGGGACGGTCACAACTCGGCGGAAGAACCGGGGATCGACGCCGTGATCGGACGCCACCGAGTAGACTGCGGTCAGGGTGTTCGCATCCGGTGTGGTGGAGCCGGTCTCCCAGCGTGATAGTGTGTTCGTGGGAACGCCGAGTTCGCGTGCCATGACGGTCTGGTTGAGGCCCAGGACCTCCCGCAGTTCCACCAAGCTTTTTGAGTCGAAAGCGTTCCCCGACTCGTCACAGAACACACGGTTTTCGCATCCTCTCACCCGGGAAATGCAACATCAACAGATCTGTAGATATTCTTGCTCGCCGCGCCCAGGCAAATCCGTTATATTCACGGGCATTGCCCTTGCCGCAATACTCGTGTTCGCTGCCTGCTCCGACGACCGGTCGACGCCCGATGCCGACCCGGTGTTGCCGTCGCCCACCGTCCGGTTGACGGAAGATCAACTCTTTGCCGAGGCGGACGAGTTCGCCCGGGAGTTCGCGGCCATACCGAGCCCGACGCCCACGACCGTCCCCAGCCCCACGCCGATGCCAACCCGGACGCCAACCCGGACGCCCACGCCGACACCGGTGCCGGTGGCCACGCCCACGGGAGTTTTCATCCCCGAGGCCGAGCCCGAGCCCGAGCCCGAGCCCGAGCCCGAGCCCGAGCCCGAGGCCGAGGCCGAGCCCGAGCCCGAGCCGGAGGCCTCAGGCGTCCCGGAGGCGAATCTGGGGATCGCTCAGAACCCCGACGACGACCCGTCGGGTTCCGCCAATGGAGACGGTCCGAACCTGACCACCTTCGCACCGGAGGGATGGGACGGTCCGGTGGTGATCTCCTCGCGGACCGGGCAGACCGCGTCGGGCGCGGTGGAGGTAGGTCTGAAACAGTACGTGACCTTCGCCGTAGCCAATCTGGGAGACGTCGATACCGAAATCGGCTTTTTCGTCGATCTCTACTTCGACAAATACTTGGTCCAGCGCTTCCCCATGCAGACGTCGCTCGGCGCCGGTCGGTTCGTGTCCTGGCAGGACTTCGAGCGTCTCGACGCCGTCGTACGATTAACGCCGGGGCCACATACCGTGCGCTTGGTAGTCGACTCCACAGACCTGGTGGCGGAGACGGACGAGTCTGACAACGTGCAAGAATTGACGGTCGAGTGGGGTGGGAGTGCTGATCCAGAAATAGTCATCAACGCCCCCGGCAGGGGAGTGAACCTGACGGTCTACAGTCCGCCCGAATGGGCCGTGCCCCTGGTCGCGAGCGCGTTTGCCGAAGACGTTCAGATCGAAAAAACGCCCTTCCAACCGGCGTCGCCGCGGGCGGAGACACTGGAAAACCCGCTTTCGGTACTGGGGGACACGTTCGTCGCCTACGGAATATCCAACATCGGACTCCTAAGTCAACCGGGTGACGTCCTCGTCGATATGTACCTGGACGACACGCTGGTGCTGCGCGACCGGTGGACGCAGATGCTCTCCCAGCAGCGGGTCAACCGGAGTCCCTGGGCAGGCCTTGCCGACGTGATCAACGTCGTGCCCGGGCGACACACTCTCCGGCTGGTTATCGACCCCAACGACCTGGTGGCCGAAACGGACGAGACGGACAATGTGTTCATCAGGGACTTCGAGTGGTCCGAAGAACCGGTCGAGGCTGTGGAACGCACGGACATGGCGACGGCCGAGTTGGAGGTGCCCGATGTCTTGCTGCTGCCCAACCTGGTTCCCGGCTGGCTCTGGGAATGGGACGGCCCGATCATCCTCGACACCTCGCCGGGGACGAACATCGACGGCCCGCTTCCTGTAGGCGACCCTGTCTACATGGATACCGTCGTTTTTAACCAGAGCGTCGTACAGGCCGACGGAGACTTCGTGGTGGACATCTACTTCGATGGGGAGTTGGTGCACATACTCAACCTAGCGGGGCCGACTCCGGCCAAGTCTTTCCGCATAGTGCAGGACTGGAACGGGCTGCTGCGCAACGTCCAGATCACACCCGGACCGCACGTGATGAAGATGGTCATCGATCCGGATGACCGGGTGAGGGAGGCCGACGAGACCGACAACGTATACGAAAAGCAGTTCGTCTGGTCCGAGACCGCCCAGACCACAGCGGGACGCACCGTCTACTCCGAGGTCGAGCTTGCCGGGGCGCTGGTGGGACTGTCCGGGTTGCTCGACTCCACCGGCCCAGTGCTCACCGACGAAGGAGCCAATGGCACCGGGGGCAACGCCGATCGGGTGCTGCGCATAGCCGACGCCGGTTTCTTCCTCATGACCGGCTCCAGCTTCCGCGACGAGCGAATGAACATCCGGGTGCTTCCCCGACCAGATTATCTAGATTGGATAGACGAGTCCTACGCCGATCTCTTCGCCGTGGACGACGGTACCGGCTACGAGGCGCTGGCCAGGAGCAGGGAGCGCGACAAGAACGTCTCTCTCGCGAAAAAACAACGCCGCTTCGGGGTTATCGACATCGCAGTCGACGGCGGCCACGCGTTCGGGGACGTGCTTAACTCGCTCGTTCACGAGCTGGGGCACGCCCTTCAGGACCGGCTGAACCCTGCCCAGACCGAGTCCGGCGACTCGCTTGAGCTTTCCGCCATCCGGGAGGCCGAGGCGCAGCAGTTGGAGCGCGTCTTCTGGTTGACCATTGAGAATTTCACGGGCGAAAGATTCACTCGTTACCCAGGTTACGATGGCTACTCCGCGTTCATCGACGCCTCGATAGCCACCGACCTTTCGTTCTACCGGGACTCCGAGCACGCGCTGGGCCGGTTGATCCAGTGGCTGGCGGTGTTCGCCGACCCCAACCTCGCGGGCCTCAGGGGGGAGCTGACGGGGCGGGGGGCGTTGAGCCGCGAGTCGGCGTTCGAACTGTACCTGTACCTAGTGAGGATCGACCCCGCTGTCGCAATCGACTACGTCGCCGGCCTGTTATTATTCTTGGAGCCCACCGTGCCCGATATCAACGCGATCGCCCGATCGAGACTGGAAACCCTCGCATCTCCGTTGGACGAGGGATCACCCTACCTGCGACAGCCCGCCCTACTAGCACCGTAGGGAGTGCCTTAGCCCCCTCCCACGGCGCGGACGATCTCGACCCGGTCGCCGTCTGCCAGCACTGTGTCTGGCAGATCCGTCCGGCGCACCACCGCGCCGTTGACTGCCACTGCCACCAGCGCGGGGTTGATGCCCAGGTGGGCGAGCATCTCCGGCGCCGACGGTCGGCCCACGAGCTCCCGCTTTTCACCGTTTACAGTGATCTGGATGGCGTGCACGGTTAACTCGTCTCCAGGCGTCCGTCTATACATTCGTAAAGCTCACGGGTGGCCGCTTCCGGGTCATGACTGCCCCACACAGCGCCAACGACCGCGATGCCGTCGGCCCCGGCGCTCATCACCCTGGTGGCATTTGTTGGGCCTATCCCGCCGATGCCGATAACCGGCACGGTCGCCGCTCGCCTGACGTCGCCGATGAGGCCGATGCCAGCCGGAGTGACGTCCGGGTGTGATTGGGTCTGGAACATGGCACCGGCGATCAGCAGGTCGACCCCCGCTTGCCCGGCCTGCATGGCGGCATCGACCGAATGCACCGACCTGCCAATAAGCAGGCCTTTCGGCAGGTCTGTCCGTGTTACAGCCTCTTCGGCCTCGGGCAGGTGTACCCCGTCGGCGCCGGACTCCACGGCCACCTCGGGGTACCCGTTGACGAACAGCAGAGCCTCGTCGCCGGTCACGCCCTTGAGGTCCCGGGCCATCGCCAGTACCGCCTCGGGTTCATACCGTTCCTCACGTACACGCAACTGCACTAGGTCGATTCCTCCTCGAACCGCCGCCGCGACCACTTCCGTGAGAGGTCTGTCGCCGTACCGGACTAGGTCGGTGACCAGGGCCAGACAGGGGACCGGTATCCGTTGCAATAAGAGCTCGGCCGGCCTAGCTACTGTGGGCCACGCCGGTGGTCGGGCTGCTCGCCGTGGGCACCGATTTCTTATGGATCCTGCCGGCTAGGTACGCTCGCCTCCCGGCCTCCACTCCCAACCGGAAGGCCTCTCCCATGGCGGCTGGGTCCTCGGCCTGGGCGATGCCGGTGTTGATGAGCACGGCGTCGGCTCCCGCCTCCAACGCCTGGGCGGCTTCCGACGGCACGGCTAGGCCCGCGTCCACCACCACCGGGACATTGGCGTTCTCGATGATGATTCGGATCGCCTCCATCGTCTGAATGCCTTGGCCCGAGCCGATGGCCGATCCTAGAGGCATCACCGTCGCGCAGCCCGTGTCTTCGAGCATCTTCGCCAGCACCGGGTCGGCGTTTATGTACGGCAAAACGACGAATCCCTCTCCCACCAGTTGTTTGGCGGCCGCAAACGTGCCGACCGGATCGGGGAGCAGATGCGACCCCTCGGGTATGACCTCAAGCTTGAGCCAGTCGGAGCCGGTAACCTCCCGCGCCATGTGGGCGGTGAAAATGGCTTCTTCCGCGGTCTTGCAACCGGCGGTGTTGGGCAGGACTGTATAACGGTTCCAGTCGAAGTAGTCGAGTATGTTCTTTTCGTTCGGGTTGGACAGGTCTAGGCGCCTTATGGCGACCGTGATGATCCGGGTCCCGGAGGCCTCTATCGAAGTCACCATCTCTTCCGGGCTCCGGTGCCGACCGGTGCCGACCATCAACCGGGACGAAAATTCCTTGCCCCCGATCACCAGCGGATCGTCCATGATTGTCCCTCCCACAAACGTTCAGAGCCGCCGGGATGGGTCGGCGGCTCTGGGGCTGAAAGGCTTCTATATCGTCTCCCTGCGCTGGCATTATCCAGATCAGGTGCGGCGGTCGGCGGCGTGTGGGGCCACCCTCTCAGCCCGGCCACCCGAGCTCCCGGTGTATGTGGCGTCTTGTGCACAGACTATTCGAGGCATCGGGACGAGTCAATCCAAATAGCGTTGGCACGTTTCGGCCGATTCATGGAACAAAACCCGCATTGACTTCGTCTTCTCATCAAGCAAGCTAATTCTGTAGGGTCGGGCTGCATCGACTCTCTTTGCCAGCAGGAGGCATGAAATGGGAACTACGCTCATAACGCAATCGGCCCTGGTCGTGGCGCTGGCTCTGGTCGTGGCGATCGTCGCCGCGGCTTGCTCCGGTGGCCGTGACGACAACTCGGTGTCGACGGCGACCTTCGCTTCCGAAGAGGCGGTGTTCGAAATGGGCTCGGACGGCGGCTTCTTCGACGAGAGGATGGCCGTGGCTCCTGGCGAACCCGACTTCGATTTCGCCGAATCCAGAGTCTCCGGGGAGATGCAGGAGAAGATCGTCGCCGTCGAGGTCGAACGGGAGGTCGTCACCCAGTCGGTCTCGGGCGACTCCAGGGGTCCGGATGAGAATCCCTCGCCCTCGGTGGGGGTCACACAGGACCGTATCATCGTGCGCACGGTTGATGCGTCACTGGTGGTGGTCGATATCCCGGCCGCCATCGCCGCTATTGGGGCAGTGGCCGATTCACTTGGCGGCTGGGTGGTCAACGCAAACCGTAGCTCCGAGAACTTCGCGTTCGTCTCCTTCAGGGTGCCAGCCGACCAACTCGACGCCGCCCTAGCCCGGGTCCGGGACCTAGCCGACGAGGTCGAGTCTGAGAACATCTCCAGCAGGGACGTGACGGACCAGTACGTAGACCTGACGGCTCGGCTCCGCAACCAGCAGGCGACGGAAGCCGCCCTGCTTGGTTTGTTAGACAGGACCGAGACGGTGCAAGAGGCACTGGACGTGCATCGTGAGCTATCCAAGGTCCGCGATGGGGTCGAGCGGCTGCAGGGCCAAATAACCCTGATCGAAGAGACCTCTGCCTTCTCGCTCGTCAACGTATCACTGCGCCGCACCCCTGGTGACATGTTAGTAGATGCTGGAGACGAGATCGCCGGTGCGATGGGCGAGCCGGTGCGCTTCAAGGCCTCATTCATGCCTCCCGAGGATACCGGGGAGTTCCTGGTTACCTGGGACTTTGGCGACGGGTCGGAGCCCGTGAGAACTAGCCGCACCGCCCCCACCCAGAACGAAGGGGTGCGGGTTACGGCCACGGTCACCCACCGTTACGGCGACGACGATGACTCCCCCTACATCGCCGAGGTGACCATCGAGAGCATCAACGACGGAAGAGGAGAGTTGGTCGAGGGTAGCGACACTCTCAACGTCACTATTTCCCGCCTACCCCAGATCGAGGTCTTCGCAGGTGAGGGTCAGCGGGTCGAGTCCGGTGAGACGGTCAAGTTCTCAGGCTCTTTCACCCGGCCGTCCGAGCTGACCGAGGTCTATTTCACCTGGGACTTCGGCGACGGATCCGAACCGGTCAAGGGTACGCTCGAAGCCAGGATCACCGTGGCGCTGGCCGAGCACTCCTATCGCGACCACCGCCCCGCTCCTTACCGGGCCACGCTGACCGTCAGCGGGGATAGCGAGGCGGGAGAGGTCGAGTCCCAGAGCGTCGTGCTCATAAAGGTCGACGAGGCGCCGGGCTGGACGCTCGGTGGCTGGAGCGCGGGAGACACATGGCGGTCGATTATCAGAGCACTGTCAGGTGTGGGTCAGGTGCTGGTCACCATTCTGTTTTGGATCGGTGTGCTAAGCCCGCTGTGGCTGACGGTCATTGGCGCGGTCATTTGGCGCAGACGCCGCAATGCAAGCGCCATCTAGGCCGACTGCGAACGGCATTCCGTTAGACTTTAGGGCGGCCCCTTCCACGTACAGGGGGGCCGCCCTTGTCATGTCCGACGCAGACCTCACCAGGCACTTCACCTCCACCGGCTTCGTCGTAAACGACGACACCGTGCTTTTGCACTGGCACGCCAAGATAAAGGCGTGGCTACCTCCCGGCGGCCACGTCGAACTCAATGAGGACCCGGTGCAGGCGGTGCTCAGAGAGATTCTCGAAGAAGCGGGGCTGTCCACCGAGATCGTCGGCTCCACACCCGATCTGGGGCTGGAGTATCCGCGGCAAATCGCCCCGCCGTTCACTATCATGATCGAGGACATCCACAACCCCGCGGACGGCTTTCACCAGCACATCGACATGATTTACTTTTGCCGACCGTCAGGCCCTATCGGGCCGTTGAACGAGGGCTGGCGCTGGGTCAAGCGGCGCGATCTCGCAGACGGTATTGCTTTGGAAGGCCCTGGCGAGTCCGTACCACCGCCGAAAGACGTCCGGCTCTTAGCCGAGCGGGCCTTCCGGGCTGCGCAAAGCGAAGGGATTGAGGGCTACGTTCGAGTTAGCCGCTGAAAGCACCCTAAGGTGTTGAAGCGCCTCGGATGGCGGCCTGGGCGGCCGCGAGCCTCGCCACCGGCACTCGGTAGGGCGAGCAGCTGACGTAGTCTAGGCCCGCTCGCTCGAAAAACTCTATCGAGTCAGGGTCGCCGCCGTGCTCGCCGCACACCCCGGTCTCCAACTCGGGCTCCGACCGCCTTGCCGCCTCCATGCCGGTCTTGATCAGCCCTCCCACGCCGTGCTGGTCGAGCGTCTGGAATGGGTCTCGCTTGAGCACCCCGGTCTCCAGGTATCGCACCAGAAACTTGCCCTCGGCGTCGTCCCGGCTGAACCCGAACGTCATCTGTGTCAGGTCATTGGTGCCGAAGCTGAAGAACTCGGCGGACTCGGCGATCCCGTCCGCGAGTAGCGCCGCCCTCGGGGTCTCGATCATCGCCCCGATGCGTGGTGCGAACGGATCCTCGCCCGGCCTCGCCGCCTCTTGCAGCGCGTTCTCGAGGATTTCCCTCACGATACTCATCTCGGACGGGTCCGCGACCAGGGGCACCATCACCTCCGGTCTCGGTGACATGCCCCGTGTTTTCAGGGCTCGTACGGCATCGGCGAGCGCGAGCATCTGCATCTTGAAGATCTCCGGGTGGACGATCCCCAGCCGACAACCCCTCAGGCCCAGCATCGGGTTTGCCTCTCGCAACTCCTCTACAGCGGCCAGCAGTTCCTCGCGCTCGGCGATTGCCGCTCTTGTGGCCCGCTGCTCTTTCATTTCGTGCAGCTCGTCCAGGAGCTCTTCGTGGGAGGGCAGGAACTCGTGCAGCGGCGGGTCGAGGAGCCTGATGACCACCGGCATCCCGTCCATTTCGGTGAGGATCTCCTCGAAATCTCCAGACTGTATAGTCTGTAGCTTCTTTAGCACCCGCCGATAGCGCCAGCCGTTCAACTCGTCCTCCGGCCACTTGGCGTACGCGCTGGCCGCCAGGATCATTTGCCTGACCATGTCCAGGCGCTCGGGCTCGAAGAACATGTGCTCGGTTCGGCACAGGCCCACGCCGTCGGCACCTAACTCCAGTGACAGGGCCACTTCCGGTCCTGCGTCGGCGTTCGCCCGGACGCCCAGTCGGCGGTATTCATCGGCCCACTCCAGCAGCCGCGAAAGGTGGTGCTCCTCACCCACCCTGGCCTCAATGGTCGCCAGTGCACCGAGGAATATCTCCCCCGTCGCGCCGTCGATGCTGATCTCTTGGCCCTCCTCGACGGTCTTTCCGGCGCAGCGCAGTTGACCGAGATCGGCTCTCACCTCGATCGACTCCGTGCCGACAACGCACGGCTTACCGAGCCCCCGGGCCACCACGGCGGCGTGGCTGGTTGCACCACCCCTGGCGGTCAGCACCCCGGCCGCGGCGATTATCCCGTGCACGTCTTCCGCGCTGGTTTCCGGTCGAACGAGCAGTACCTTGTGGCCGTCGGCCGCCAGTTTCACCGCTTTGTCCGAGCTCAGCGCCATAACTCCCGTCACCCCGCCGGGCGATGCCCCCAGTCCCGACGAGAGGAGCCTTCCGTCTTCTCGCGCCTGGACCGCGTCGGTCTCGTCCAGCCGGGGTAGCAGTAGCTGGTACACCTGGTCGGCCGGGACGCCCAGCAGCGCACGCTCGCGTGTGAGGATGCCCTCGTCGCACATCTCGACCGCGATACGGACGGCGGCCCGTGCGCTCCTCTTCGCCTCCCGTGTCTGCAGGATGTAGGCTTTGCGGCGCTCGACCGTGAACTCGATGTCCTGGGCGTCCTCGTAGTGGGCCTCGATGCGCCCGGCCATCTCCACCAGATCTCGATGGACGTCCGGCATGGTTTCTGCCATGGCTTCCAGTGGTAGGGGCGTTGCGACTCCGGCCACGACGTCCTCGCCCTGTGAGCACGTCAGGTATTCGCCGAATATTCGCTTTTCTCCGGTCGCCGGGTCGCGGGTGAAGAGCACTCCAGAGCAGCTCTCCTCGTCGACGTTGCCGTAGATCATCGCGACGATGTTGACCGCGGTCCCGAGATCGTGCGGTATCCCCTGGTTCGTCCGGTAGTCCATCGCACGACGGGTGTTCCAGCTCTCGAAGACGGCCATGACGGCCTGCATTAGCTGCTCACGAGGGTCGAATGGGACCGGTCGCAGGGCCTCGGCTTCTATCACCGAAGCGAGATGGTCGAGCATCTCTCTGGCGTCCGCCGGTTCCAGTTCCTCGATACGGCTGGTACCGGCGGACGCCCGCGAGTCGGCTTTCACCGCCTCGATCAACTCGCGGCTGACGCCGAACACCACTTCGGCGAACATCTCCATGAACCGCCGGTGCACGTCGACGGCAAAGCTGTCGCCGTAATTGCGCGCGAGCGACGCCGCTACCTCTTCGTTGATGCCGAGGTTGAGCACAGTGTTCATCATCCCCGGCATGGAGACCGCCGCCCCGGAGCGAACCGATACCAGCAACGGGAAATCGCCGTGGCCGAAGGTACGGCCCGCCTCCCGTTCGAGAAGAGCCATCGCGGCGTCCACCTGGTCCCACATGCCGTCCGGCGGCTCGCCCACGCTCAGGAAGTGACGGCAGGCATCGGTGGTGATGGTGAATCCGTGGGGTACTTGGAGGCCGAGGCGATACAGGTTGGCCAGCTCCGCACCTTTTCCGCCGAGCGAATCCCTACCCGGGCCGTCAGGTTCGGAAAACGAGTAGACCCAGCGTTGTTCTGTTGCGCTCATCCCGTTTTCATCAATGAGTCCATGGGACCGACGCAATATTAACGAACCTCAGGTCCCCCGACAATCAGCGGTCGGTCGCGGCAGGAATATCGACCGCGAACCGGTTGCCACAGGCCTTGAGCCTCCGGTCGGCCGGAGGGTAATCTATTCACAACCATGACCACCCCACGTACCAGACCTCCCGGATACGATCACGTTGCCGTCGAGGCGAAATGGCAGACCCGCTGGGCTGAGTCGGGGCTGCACCGGATACGAGATGACGACCCGCGCCCCAAGTGGTTCGAGTTGACCATGTACCCGTACCCGTCGGGCGACCTGCACATCGGCCACTGGTACGCTATGTCGCCGTCTGATGCACATGCCAGGTTCAGGCGAATGCTCGGGTACAACGTCATGCACCCGATGGGCTTCGACGCCTTCGGACTCCCCGCCGAAAACGCGGCCATAAAGCGAGGCATCCACCCCTACGAATGGACCATTGCAAACATGGCCAACATGCGCCGTCAGCTCCGGTCCATGGGCACGGTGTATGACTGGGACCGCGAGGTCGTCACCTGCGATCCCGAGTACTACCGCTGGAACCAGTGGTTCTTCCTCAAGTTTCTTGAGAACGACCTCGCCTATCAGTCCTACGCTCCCGCCAACTGGTGCCCCACCGACCACACCGTGCTGGCCAATGAGCAGGTCCTGGACGGCAAGTGTGAGAGATGTGGCACCGAGGTTGTCCAGCGCGACTTGAACCAGTGGTTCTTCCGCATCACCAGATACGCAGAGGAACTGCTTGACACCTCCAAGATCGACTGGCCCCACAAGATCAACGTCATGCAGACTAACTGGATCGGGCGCAGCACCGGTGTCGAGATCGAGTTCGACATCTCGCACCTAGGACTGGACGTGACGGCGATAAAGACGTTCACCACCCGCATCGACACCATCTTCGGCGTCACGTTCGTCGTGTTCGCGCCAGAGCACCCGCTGGTTAAGGAGATCACCACTCCCGAGCAGAAATCCGAGGTAGAGGCCTATTTAGATAATGCTCGCAAGCAAAGCGAGATCGAGCGCCTGGCCGTCGACAAGCCCAAGACCGGCGTTCGCACCGGCGCTCACTGCGTCAACCCGCTCAACGGCGAGAGTGTGCCCATCCTCGTCGGCGACTACGTCCTGCTCAGTTACGGCACCGGTATTGTCATGGGCGTGCCCGCCCACGATGAGCGGGACTTCGTTTTCGCCAATACCTACGACCTTCCAGTTCGGGTCGTCGTCGCGCCTCCCGAATGGGACGGAGGACCGCTCCAGACTGCCTACATAGAGCCGGGTACACAGGTGAACTCCGGTGACTTCGACGGCCTCCCCAGCGAGCAGGGGAAAGAGAAAATCGCCGAGCACATAGAGAGTAATGGCTGGGGGTCACG
>CAZWTT010000007.1:23485-84648 GCA_964637315.1 uncultured Dehalococcoidia bacterium
AACCGCAAGCGCCACTGGCGCATCTCCCGCCATATCTACTGGGGTACGCCGATCCCCATCATCTACTGCGACGAGTGCGGTACCGTGCCCGTGCCCGAGGCCGACCTGCCCGTGCTTCTCCCCGACGACGCCAAGTTCCAGCCCACCGGCGAGTCGCCTTTGGCTCTGCACGAGGGCTTCGTCAACGTCGACTGCCCTATATGCGACGGCCCGGGGCGACGCGAGACCGACACCATGGACACCTTCGTCGACTCGTCCTGGTACTACCTGCGGTTCGCGTCTCCCCATTACGCCACGGGGCCGTTTGATCCAGAGGCGATCAAGCAATGGGAGCCCGTAAACCAGTACACCGGTGGTGCCGAGCACGCCGTCATGCACCTGCTCTACTCGCGCTTCTTCGTGCGTGCCCTGCGGGACCTGGGCATGCTCGACTTCGACGAGCCCTTCGTGCGGCTTTTCAATCAAGGCCATATCACCCACTCCGGTGCGCGCATGAGCAAGTCGCGCGGCAACGTCGTCTCACCCGACGACTACGTGGGGCAGGCCGGTGCCGACGCCATTCGGTGCTACCTCATGTTCCTCGGCCCCTGGGACCAGGGCGGCGACTGGAGCGACTCCGGTATCGGCGGCATGGGTCGCTGGCTGGGCCGCGTGTGGAGCCTGTGCACCCGCGACGCCGCGGTGCTGGGCGAGTCGCCCGCTGGTGCCGATGCGACCCGTGACTTAGATCGCGCGGTGCACAAGACGATCAAGAAAATCACAGAGGATCTGGGTGCCTTCAAGTTCAACACGTCCATTGCGGCGCTCATGGAGCTGACCAACGCCATGACGGCGGCCTGGGACGCGGGCAAAATCGACGCCGCCGTATGGCGCTCGTCCGCCGACCGGCTGGCGCTGATGCTCGCGCCCATGGCTCCCCATATCGCCGAGGAGATGTGGGAGCGAGCTGGAAATACGTACTCGGTGCATAGCCAAGACTGGCCCGAGTGGGACGCCGAGCTTGCGGCGGACGAGATCATAACGCTTGTGGTACAGGTAAACGGTAAGGTGCGGGACAGGATCGAGACCCCGGCCGACATAGCCGAGGAGTCGGCGAGGGAGTTGGCGTTGGCGTCCGAGCGGGTCGCTGCTCACATCGACGGCAAGACCGTCGCCAAGATCATCTACGTCCCCGGCCGCCTCGTCAACATAGTCGCACGCTAGTCATCTGGCAGCGTTTATGCCACTAGACATCCCTGCCGGGTTCTAGCGTCGGAACTTGTCCAATTCGCCAATGAACCTTTTCAAGTCGTCTCCGACATCATCTCGTTTAACGTGTCGGATGATCATTGAGTGCGTAATCGAAACGGCGTAATCGTCTTGTAGTTTGACGTTTAATGCTGCCAATATGGACTTGACTGCTACCACCCTTAACCCACTAGGTAAATCGTGCCAGATCGCGTCAAATCTGACGTGTTGGGACGCAAGCCTTGTGACGGCACCTATACCAGTGTCCCGATAGTAACGAGTTTCATTCGAAGCTAACTGAGGGGTTGTATTAGCCTCCTAGGCGATCACCCGAAAATCGTAGCTGAGGCGGTTGTAGTCGCCCTCGGCGAAACGGGTCGCTCGCAGCGGGTGGATGTCGACGAAGCTCGATTTCCCGTCGAGGATTAGCTCGACCATGCAGATACCGACCGCCGGGGCCAGCTTGAAGCCGTGGCCGGAGAAGCCGGTGCACACGTACAATCCCTCAACGCCATCGATGCGGTCGACGATGGGGTGCGTGTCCGGCGTCGACGTGTACAGCCCGGCGTATCCGGTGAAGAACTCCCCGTCCGCGATGTCGGGGATTCGCTTGGCGAGCCTGAGCCACACTTCTTCGAGGTAATCCAAGGACGGCTTCTGGTTGTAGCCGTCCGGGTCGGTAGTGTGCTCCCGGTTGCCGTTGCCGACCAGTGTCAGATCGCCGCCCTCCGGCCGGAAGTAGGTCAGGTTGGAGATATCCACCCCGCCGGGGTGAGTCGGGATGACCGAAGTGTCCCGCCGGATGAGGAACACCTCGTGTCGGGTGCACTCCAATGGCAAGTCGATGCCCAATTCAGCAAGCACCCGCGGCGACCACGGCCCGGTAGCCAGCACCGCGACGTCGGTTTCGTAGCGTTCCATGGCCGTCTCGACTGCCACCACCCTGTCGCCTTCGATCACCACCCTGGTGGCGTGCGACTCCATCAGGACCTCTGCCCCAAGCTCCCGTGCACGTGCTGCGTAGGCCATGGTGGTGCCCGATGGATCGCCGTGGCCGGACTGCGGCTCCCAGGCGACTACTTCGTCCTCGGAGAACTCGAACGCCGGGGCAAGCTCCTTGGCCGTCTTCAGGTCGACCATCTCGGTATCGATGCCGAGCGCCTTCTCCAGCGCCACGTTGTGGTGCAGGCCCTCCGCCGCCTCCGGCCCGGCTATGGCCATGAATCCGGTCTTGATGAACTGGGGGTTTTCGCCCCCGACAAGCTCATCGAAATGAAGGAAGTACGGGAAACTCTTCCACGACAGCTCGGCGCTCACCGTCGTCGAATAGTGCATACGGATCAACCCCGAAGAGCGCCCGGTCGAGCCCGACCCCAGCGTGTCGCGCTCCAGCATCACGGGCGCATTCACCCCGCGAGCCACTAGGTTGTAGACGATGCTCGCGCCCATCACGCCGCCGCCTACCACCACCGCTTCGGTCTTCTTGGTCATCCAGTGTTCCTCGCTCCTTACCGCGTCGCCAACATAATACGGCCGCCCCGTTTTACACTTCGGTGTAAGAGATTATCCTGCTCGGTAGGAGTCGTTGTAGATTGAATTTCAAAGTAGCAGTGTTGCCTGGCGACGGCGTTGGACCCGAAGTTACCGGTGAGGCGGTCAGGGTCATGGAGTCGGTCGGAGTTCGATTCGGTCATCGGTTCGACCTCGTCTCGGGTGCTATCGGCGGTAACGCCATCGACACTTACGGCACCGTGTTGCCGGACGAGACCATCGCCGCGTGCAAGTCGTCCGACGCCATCCTCTTCGGCGCCGTCGGCGGACCGAAGTGGGACGATGCCCGGGCCACAATCCGGCCCGAGGATGGCATCCTCGCCATGCGCAAGCAGATGGGTCTGTTTGCCAACATCCGGCCGGTCAAGGCCTACGAGACGCTGCTCGGTGCCAGCCCGCTGAGGCGCGAATTGCTGGATGGCGTGGACATGGTCATCGTCCGCGAACTCACCGGAGGCCTCTACTTCGCCAAGCCCAAGCGCCGCTGGACCACTGCCACAGGGAGGCGGGGCGTCGATACGCTGAGATACAACGAGAGGGAGATCGTGCGCATCATGGAGGTGGCGTTCGAGCTTGCCCGGGGCAGGCGCAGCAAGGTCACTTCCATCGACAAGTTCAACGTGCTGGAGACCGGTCGCCTGTGGCGTGAGATCGCCACAGAGATGGGCGAGCGCTACCCAGACATCGAGCTGGACCACATGCTGGTCGACAACGCCGCCATGCAGATCGTGCGGCAGCCCGCCCAGTTCGACGTGGTAGTCGCCGAAAACACTTTTGGCGACATCCTGTCCGACGAGGCTTCGGTATTGACGGGCTCGATGGGCATGTTGCCGTCCGCCAGCCTGGCTAGTGTTCCCGGCCAAAGGGCTAAGCGCGACCGCGCCAGCCTGTACGAGCCCATCCACGGCAGTGCCCCCGACATTGCGGGGCAGGGGATAGCCAACCCCATCGCCGCCATCCTCAGCATGGCCATGATGCTGCGACTTGCGCTGGGTCTCCCGGCAGAAGCCGATGCAGTAGAGGCGGCCGTGGATGGGGCGCTGGCCGAGGGCTTCCGTACACCCGACATCGCCTCAGATGGCGGCAACGTCGTGCCAACGCAGGAGATGGGTGGAGTTATCGCGGGCGCGATTTAGAGAGACTTTCCGCGATGCTTCGCCCCGCTCGTCAGGACTTCTTCGCGCAAGCGCTCATCGCTTTGGCAATTCCACTTGCGGCCTGGTCAGAGCCTAGCCGATTCCATGATTGCTCGTGTAGTGTGTCACTTTCGCTAATGGCGGGGAACTGGAGCGGCACTTGGACGACATAGCGAAGCTGATGGACCGGATCGATCGCGACGAGGTGCTGGAGTTGACGAGCGCCCTGGTCGCCATACCGACGGTGAACACCGGCGCCATGCCGACCGGCAACGAGACCGCGGCCTGCGAGTTCATCGCAGACTGGCTGGCGAACATCGGTATTCCGTCCGAGACGCTGGAGTCGGCGCCGGGTCGTGGCAACCTGCTGGCGCGTCTCAATGGTACTTCAGGTGAGCCCGGCCTCATGTTCATGTCTCATACTGACGTCGTCCCGGTCGAAGAGGAGTCCAAGTGGACTTCGCCGCCCTTCGAGCCGGTCGTGCGAAACGGTCGGTTATACGGTCGGGGTACCGCCGACATGAAGGGCCAACTCGCCTGCCAGCTTGTCGCCCTGCGCGTGCTCAAAGAGAGCGGCGTCTCGCTGCGACGCGACCTGATACTGGCGGCCGCCGCGGACGAAGAGCACGGGGGCCGATACGGCATGGGCTGGTTGGTCGATAACCACCCGGAAAAGGTCCGATCGCCGTTCGCCGTCAACGAGGGCGGCGGGACGACCGTGCCCGCGGCTGGGACGACTGCGTACTTGCTGGGCGTGGGCGAGAAGGGCAGGCTGCAGTTGGCGATCACCGTGGCGGGGGAGAGCGCCCACGCCTCCGTGCCTTGGCAGGGGGAGAACGCCCTGTCCAAAGCGGCCGAGGTCGTCCGGCGAATTACGGCTTACGAGCCCGAGCGCGACACCTCCATTGAGCTATTCTCTCACCTCTCCGACTTGGCGATAGAGCACGCCCCGTCGCCCGCTAGCGTCGATGCTATGATCTCGGATCTCCAGGACGACAACCCTCGATTCGCGTCGGTCCTTCGGGCCCTTTCGCGCATGACGGTCACCCCAACGATGGTCTCCGGCGGCATTAAGTCCAACTCCGTGCCCGAGCGGGTGGTAATCACCTGTGACATCCGCGCCCTGCCCGACCAGAACCTTTCCTACGTGGAAAGCGAGGTGACGGAGATACTGGCGGGCATCGACGGCGTGAGCTTCACCATCGACAACATGGCGGTGTCCAACGCGTCGCCGTTCGAGAGTGAGTTCGCCGGTCGCATTCGAGTCGCGACCGAGATGGCGCTGGACCGCACGGACCTGCGCTGGGCGCCGCTGGTGTCGACCGGGTTCACCGACTCGCGCTTCACCCGGCCGCTGGGGACCGTGACATACGGGTTCGTCGGCATGGACCCGTCCGATGATCCCATGTTGAGGATGGAGCACGGCACCGACGAGTCGGTAGCGGCCGCCTCGCTGGAGACGGGCGCACGGGTAATGGTGGCCTTGGCCGCCGACATCTGCGCCTAAACGTTCACCGTGAGGCAACGCTTCGCTCGTCAGAGCTTCTTAGGCTAGAGCCTCATCGTTTTGTGCAATCGACGGGCGGTTGTGTATCGGGAGACTACTCCAGGCCGAGTTTGTCGGTTACGGCGTAGTCTGCAGCCAGTTCCTTTAACCGATCCCAGGTGGTGTCCTCCACCGTGATGCCGTCCACTTCCAACTGCGCCGTTTTCATAGACTCCAGTTCGCCGGGGTAGTAGACGTCGTCGAAGCCGGCGGCCCTGGGGGTGTCCTTAAGGTACTGGGCCAGTTCGGCGACCTCTCGCTTGAAGTCCGCCAATGGTCGAAAGGCTGCGACGTCAAAAGCCGCAATAAAGCACCCGTCGTTGTGCCTGCCGGATGGATCGTGCCCGAAGCCAAGGCCGGTCAGTATGCCGGAGAGAATCTCGATCATCACCGACAGTCCGTACCCCTTATGCCCCTCGGACGCGCCCAGGGGCAGCTGTGCGCCTCCGTTCTCCAAGTCGTGGGGGTTGGTGGTGGGATTGCCGTCCTTGTCCACAATCCAACCCTCGGGGATTGGCAGGTCTCTCGCCACGGCTACCGATATCTTGCCACCCGCCACAGCGCTGGTAGCCATGTCGATGAACAGGGGCCCGTCTAGGTCGCTGGGCACGGCCAGACAGATCGGGTTGGTGCCCAGTCGTCGCTTGCGCCCGCCGAAGGGGACAACGTTCTTGGACGATCTGCCCGAGTCGGCGGTCATCATGCCGATCATGCCCTGCTGTGCCGCCATCAGCGGGTAGTCCGTCAGGCGGCCGACGTGGCTCTGGCGAAACACCGTGGCGGCGGCGGTTCCGCGCTTGCGGGCCTTATCGATCGTCATCTCCATGGCCCGTTCGGACACCACGTAGCCGAAGCCCCAGTGGCCGTCGATCACGGTCGTCGCGTCCGTTTCGTTCACGATTTCGATGGGGCTCCCGGGCACGATGTGGCCCCGGCGGATCCTGTCGATATAGATGGGGATCTGGATGATGCCGTGCGAGTCGTGCCCGGCGAGGTTGGCCGCCACCGAATGCCGCGCCACAATGGTCGCCTCTTCGGCGCTGGCCCCCGCAGCCTGCAGCAGGACCTCCTCAATCTCTCTCAACCTGTCGGCCTGTACGGTCGGCATCCGGCGTCTCCCAGTTGTTTGCGATTTTCTGTCGGCGTCGGCACCGGAGTTTCCCGTATCTTAATATGTGTGCAAGGTGTTCGCGACTCACCCAAACGATCACTGTCGGCTCACCCAAAAGAGCGATAAATGAGCGATGCACCACCTCGCGGAGAATAATGGTCCAGAGACGGATAAGAATCAGTTTGGGCGACGTGGCGCTGACCGCGACTCTGGACGAGGGCGAGACCGCCGACCTCGTCTGGGACGCCCTGCCGATCGAGTCCTCGGCCAGCACCTGGGATGACGAGATTTACTTTTGCACTCCGGTGTCGGTCGGCGAGTTGGCGGACGCGGACGCGGTTGACGTGCAGGCGGTTGGCGCCATCGCCTACTGGCCGCCCGGCCAGGCGCTGTGCCTGTTCTTCGGACCCACTCCCGCGAGCACCGGCGACGAGCCCAAGGTGGCCAGCCCGGTCAACCCGGTCGGCGCCGTTGACGGCGCCGCGTCGGTGTTGAAGTCCGTTCCCTCCGGAGCGAGTGTCCTTGTGGAACGGACGTGACCTTTTTACGGTGAGCTTTACACAACAACTCCGCGACTCCGTAGCCGACCAGTGGGATCGGGAGAAGGCACATCCGTTCGTCACAGGCCTGGGGGATGGAACTCTGCCCGTCAGGACGTTCCGCTACTACATGCGGCAGGACTACGTGTTTCTCATCGGCTTTTGCAGGGCGGTGGCCTTGGCGACGGGCAAGGCCGACCGACTCGACGACATGAGCTTCTTCGCCCGGCTCCTCGACGAGACACTCAACACGGAGATGGCATTGCACGTCTCGTTCTGCGCCGACTTCGGCATCACCGAAGCCGAACTCCTGGCGACCGTGCCGTCGCTGACGACCACGGCCTACGTGGATCACCTCGTGACCACGGCGAACGCGGGCTCGGTGCAGGCCGCCGCCGCCATTCTGCCTTGCTCGTGGGGGTACGCCGAGATCGGTCGCACCCTGTTGGACCGGGGTCTCCCAGAGAGCCAGCCCCTGTACGGACGCTGGATTGCCATGTACGCCTCACCCGAATTCGCCGGGCTAGTCGAATGGCTGCGCGGTTATCTGGACCGCTCCGCCGAGGGAATGAGTGAGGATGGCAGGCGTCGCGTGGCGGAGATATTCGAGGTCTCCAGCCGCTATGAGTACATGTTCTGGGACGCCGCCTACCGCTTGGAGGGCAAAAACCCCTAGCGGAACAGGTCGTTCTCGCGGTCTCTTATCAGTGCCCGCGCCCCGTCGCCCGGCGGCCCGAGCAGCGCCGTCGACACGCCCCTGACGATGGCCAGCGGAACGCCGGAAGCCTTGCCCATCACCAACTCCCCGGCACCGGCCAGTTCGTCCGCCACGGCGACTTCGGTTACGTGCAGCACCTTGCCCGCAGCGTCTCTGGTGCCCCTGTAGTCAAGTATCGGCCGCAGGCCCGCGACGCCGATAGCGACGTCCGTATGCCCCTCGCGCCAGGGTCGTCCGAACGTGTCGGCGATGATCACCCCCACCCGGTCGACACCGGCCAGCCGTCGCACGTCCATAGCCAGACTGCGGGCCGACTCGTCGGGGTCCTCCGGCAGCAGCAGCACGGTGTCCTCTCCCGGAACGTTGGACCCGTCGATACCGGCGTTGGCGCAGACGAAGCCGTGGCTCGTCTCGGTGATCAGGATGCCACGCGATCGGTCCTCTTTCACCACCGACTTGCTCTGTTGAAGCACCAGCTCCACCAGCCGGGGATCCTTGCCGCTGGCGGCGGCGAAATCCTCAGCACGTCGTGAAGGGATAATACCGGTAAGGTGCATGAAGCGGTCCTCCGCCTTGGAGATCACCTTCTGGGCGACCACCAAAACGTCCCCATCGACAATGGGTTCTCCCTGGCTTGCGGCGGCCTGTACGAACAGTTCGGACAGCCGGTCACCGGGCGTCACCTCGAGGATGCCGCCGACCCCGATTATCTGGATGTGTTGGGGAGACATGGGTCGATGTGCCTTGGACCGCATCTTCGGCCGCGACACATCGCGGCTCTCAGGACAATGTTACGTGAAACTTCTGGGCGTCGACGAGGACCAGGATTTGCTATACTCACCGCCGCCCAGAGCGTCCCGAGCACGGGGTGCCGCCGGGCCGAAACGACCATGACCGACCAACCGACTCCTCCATTGATGTGCAGGAGCCTGCTGTTTGTGCCGGGCAACCGTTCCGACATGCTGAACAAGGCCGACGGCCTGCGCCCGGACGTGTTTACCCCCGACATGGAAGACTCCGTGCCGGTGTCGGAAAAACACGCCGCTCGCATGACGGTCGCCAGTTACCTGGAACGGCTCTCGGCCACCGGCCGCCTTGTGGTCCCGAGGGTCAACGCGGTGGGCTCCGAGTACGTAGACGACGACTTGAGGGCGGTCGTCGGCCCCCACACCTTCGGCGTCTCGGTGGGCAAGGTCGGATCGGCCGCCGACCTAGCGGCGCTGGACGAAAAGCTGTCCCGCCTCGAACCCGCCGTCGGTGTCCCCGAGGGCTCGACCGGGGTGTTCGCCTGGCTGGAGACCGCCTCCGGCGTCGTTAACGCGCCACAGATCTGCCGCTCGTCCGTACGTCTGGTGGGGGTGGCCTTTGGCGGCGAGGACCTCACCAACGACATGGAGGTGCCCCGGTATCTGGATGGCCCCCAGAACGTCGAAGAGAAGTACGGGGAAGTGCAAAACGGGGATGGCCGGTACGGAGACGGCCAGGACCGAGACGGGAGAGAGAGTCCCGTTCTTTCTTACGCTCGCAGTTCCATCACCACCGCCGCGCGTGCGGGTGATGTGTTGGCGCTCGACACCCCATTCTTCGGCTTCCGCGACCCTGCTGGACTGGCGGCCGATTGTCGACGGGCGCGGTCGTTCGGCTTCACCGGTAAGTTCGCCATCCACCCGGCCCAGATCGAAACCATCAATCGCGCCTTCTCGCCCTCGGACGAGGAGGTCGAGCAGGCCAGGCGAGAGATCGCCGTTTTCGAGGACGCCGAGCGTCAGGGCAGGGGCTCGGTCTCTCTTGACGACCAGGTAATAGACGTGCCCGTCGTCGAGCGGGCGCGAAAGCTGATAAAACGACACGAAGCCGCAGAGGCGATGGAGAACTGATTTGGCGGAAGATAGGATCCAGTTGAAGGGGATGGTGTTCTTCGGTCACCACGGGATCGGCTCGGAAGAGCAGGCCCTGGGGCAGAGGATAGAAGTCGACCTGGAGGTAGAAGCCGATCTCCAAGCGGCGGGCCTAGCGGACGACCCCGACCTGACCATCGACTACTCGGGCCTGTACAGGCTCACCAGGGACGTAGTCGAGGGCGATTCGGTCAAACTTCTCGAAACCCTGGCTCAGACCGTCGCTAACCGTGTCCGGGCCGAATACGATGTCAGTGCGGTCTGGGTGAAGGTGATGAAGCCCGGCGCTCCCATCGAGGGCAGCGTTCTGCGCTACGCTGCGGTCGAGGTTCAGTGGGAGCCGGAGGATTCGGAAGGCGAAACAGATGACGACGGTGGTGAGTAGGCCATGCTATTGCTGATCACCTTCAAAGCCCGTAACAACTACACTGAATAGGTCAGCAGGCGCGGCCTGGAGCTATTCGGCCGTTGGGAACAGCCGAAGGGGTTTCGCATCCTGCACCACTACCTGAGCGCCGACGGGGGCGGCATAGCGATAGTAAAAGCCGAGATCGCGGCCGCGGTACGGGACTTCACCATGTCGTTCGACTTCGGGCACGCCTATGAGGTAACGCCGGTGGTGGAGGCGTCCGAGGCGGTGTCGGTGTTTAAGAAGATCGAGGCTTGGTGATCTTGAGTCATGGTGCACGGGGGGCGATGATGTAGATGTTGTCCGCCTGTATCAACTGGAACATCTTCAACAGCCCCTCCGACGTGTAGGTCGAGTAGACTTCCCCGCCCTCGAAGTTCAGCGCTGCGATGGCTGCGACGTCGGCTTCAATGTCCTGCGTGAGGACATCTGGAATGCGGTCACCGTAGGTCTCCTTCAGGCTCTCGGCGTACCACTCGAAACGCAGCAGGGGCGACGCCACGACCGCGATGTCCCTCTCCGGCCTCTCGACCAGCGACAGGTACCACAGCGAGAACGTGTCGGCGTCCGACACCGTGAACACCACCGACCTCGATTGCAGACGGTCGAACAGGCCCTCACCGTGGGCGATGCCAGAGCGGTCGTCGCTCAGGTCCTGGCCCGAGTAGTTGAGCACGACGCTGACCACCGGCATCAACACGAATACCAGTGTGACCAAGAAGAAGACCGGATTGTATGACAACACGTCACGCCTGGTCTGGTCTGAGAACGGCGCCGCGTCGATCGTCCTCGGTAGCCATTCCGAGGCGAGCCAGAAAAGGCCGATCCCGATCGCTAGGCCGAAGGCCATGAAGGCAGGTAGCATGAATACATGGAAGTCGACTGCGTTGTAGCTCACCGTGTAGGCCGAGACCAGTGCGAACACCGCCACCAGCGCGTAAGCGAAGTGGCGCATGGTCGACTTGAGGGTCCAGAGACCGATCAGCCCGACAAAGATCCCCAGCGGGTTGAACTGGATGAAGATGAACTGCAGCCACTCAAGCAGCCTGTCTGGTAGCCCGGCGACCGGTGTCCCGAACAGGTAATCTTGGTAGGGTCGCCCGGACATCATCCAGGCCAGTCCGCCGGGTCCTTCGGCGTTCCCCCAGTTGATTGCCGGCCCCGTGGAAGACGCGATGGGCAGGTAGACGTATATCGATGCGCCCAGCGCCGCCGGGCCGAGCAGCCAGGGGGTGACTATCGGCCTCCAGCCGCGGGACGCGACCATCCAGTAGACGGTTGGAACGGCCACGGCCAGCAGGGTCAGGTGGTTGCCCAGGCCCAGGCCGAGCATCACTCCGTACAGCGCCAAGTCGCGCCGCAGCACACCACCTTGCGGCTTCCGTTCCATTCCGGTACCGGGCGACGTCGGTGCCGGGGTTAGGCTCACCCGTGCCGCCAGGTACAGCAGGGCCGCGGCGAACGCGGCGTTGAGGGCGTACACTTCGGTGATCACGGCTTGGGACCAAGACAGCGGCGAAGTGGCGACGACCGTCGCTCCCAGCGCCGCCGCTCCAGCCGTCAGCAGCTCGGAGGAGGTCGGCGAGAGCGCGCGGGCTACCCGATAGCCTGCGGCATAGATCAGCACCGCCGACGTGGACCCGAGGAACGCCGACATCAGGTTGCCCCGGAAGGCGTAGTCGCCGACGGCGAAAATCGATGCGAAGACCTTGAGCAGGATCGTATAGGTCGGATAGCCTGGCGGATGCGGCACCCCCCATCCGTGGGCGGCTGCCAGCAGCTCCCCGCCGTCGGTGCCATACCCTCGCCAACCGAAGGAAAGGGTGGGGGCGATCGTGATGAGATAAAGGACCAGCGTCCCGAGGAACACCAGTAATCCGGCGATCAGGACGGGGGACCTGAGACGTTCAACGGTCATCAGGCGACCATGTTAGCGGCCGAAACCGACGAATTAAAGGAGCCGTCGGCCCCTTTGGGGGGCGGTAGTCCCGACCTCTAACCCCGGTGCTAAACTGATCGACGCTTACGAAAAGCCGAGAAAACCGAGGAAACCGAGGGACAACAGAATGCCGATAGTGAAAGTGAAGATGTGGACGGGTAGAACGAGAGAGCACAAGGCCCAACTGGCGAAAGAGATCACCGACTCGTTCGAGCGAATCGGTACCCCTCGAGAAGCCACGATAGTTGTGTTCGAGGACGTCGCCAAAGACAACTGGGCCCAGGCCGGAACCCTCGCCGACGAGTCCTGAACCAAATTGACCCCCGCTTCGGGGCGTGTCTATACTGGGAGACAGCTTCATAAGTAGCAAAGGCTGAGAACGGGAGTAATAAGTCCCCAGCACGGCCGAGAGAGCCGGATTAGCTGTGAACCGGTGCCGAGTGCAGGGATCGAATGGACCCGGGAGCCGCCACCCGAGCCCTGACGGCTGACATACCGCAGGTATGCCGACCGCAATGGGGGTAGGGCGGGACGGGATGGGCGCCGTTATTAACGCCTGTTAAGAGAGTCCCGGCGCAAGCGCGCCGGGAAATCAGGGTGGCACCGCGGATTGACAAACCCGTCCCTTGTTAGGGACGGGTTTTCGTGTTTGGGGGCATTACATGTCAGACAAAAAGAGGGTCTTCTCGGGCATCCAGCCGTCGGGCCACATGCAACTCGGCAACTACCTGGGCGCTGTTAAGGGCTGGGTCGCCGGGCAAAAGACCCGGACAAGCTACTTCTGCATAGTCGACCTGCACGCCATCACCATCAAGCAGGTTCCGGACGACCTTCGCCACCAGACACGGTCCCTGGTGGCGATGCTGTTCGCCTGCGGCATTGACCCGTCGTCGAGTACGCTTTTCGTGCAGAGCCACGTTTCCGCCCATGCCGAACTGGCCTGGATACTGAACTGCGTCACCCCGGTCGGATGGCTTGAGCGCATGACCCAGTATAAGGAGAAGTCCCGCAACCGCGAGCGCGCCTCCATCGGTCTGCTCGACTACCCCGTGCTACAGGCCGGAGACATCGTGCTGTATGACACTGACGAGGTGCCGGTGGGCGAGGACCAGCGACAACACGTGGAACTGGCCCGCGGCATCGCAGAGCGCTTTAACCGCATCTACGGCGACACCTTCGTCGTCCCCCAACCCGTAATTGCGGGGGTGGGCGCACGGGTGATGGGGTTGGACGATCCTACGGCGAAGATGTCCAAGAGCTTCGCCCACGTGCGTGGTCACGCCATCCGTATGCTCGACGACCCTGCGGAGATCGAGCGCTCCTTCAAGCGAGCGGTCACCGACTCCGGCAACGAGATCCGCTTCTCCGACGACCCGGAAAAGGCAGGCGTCAACAACCTGCTGGGCATCTACCGGGTGGCCACGGGCAAGGATGCCGCCGAAGTCGAGGCTGATTTTATGAACGCCAGAGGCTACGGTGAACTCAAGGCACGGGTGGCTGAGGCGGTGATAGAGGAGCTAGCCCCCATCAAGGTCCGCTACACAGAACTGATGTCGGACCCGGACGAGCTTGATCGACTCCTGCGCCAGGGCGCGGACGCCGCACGCGACTTCGCGGAGCCCAAGCTGAACTGGGTCAAGGACCGGGTGGGCCTAACCCGATGCCCTCGATGAGGCGGAGTCCGCGCACCCAAAATAATGACGAACGCTGACCATAGCCCGACCCTCGCGGAAATCCTCGCCCTGAAAGCGCAGGGCGTCGATGGTAACGTCGTGCCCATCTCTCGCGAGATCAACGCCGATCTGGAGACGCCCGTGTCGGCGTTTTTGAAAGTGTCTCGTGGGACCTACTCGTATCTGCTGGAGAGCGTCGAGGGTGGTGAGCGCATCGCCCGTTACAGCTTTATCGGCACCGAGCCCTACGACGTGGTCAAGACCGGCCCCGGCCAGCCCGGCGGCGACGGTGACCCCCTGGCGCCCATCGAGAGCGCCCTCGCCGATCTGAAGGTGGTACCCGGCTTTGAGTCGGACCGATTCGACGGCGGCGCCGTCGGGTACCTGTCCTACGAGGCCGTCGGCCGCTTCGAGCGGCTCCCGTCGCCCGAACTCGACCCGCTGGCCCTGCCCGAGTCCGTCTTCATGCTGTGCGATACCTACCTTGCGTTCGACCACGTCCGGCACCGCATCCGCATAGTCAGCCATGCTCGACTCGACGGCGACGCGGCGGTTTCCTACGAGCGGGCGGTGGAGAAGATCGACGAGATCGTCGGGCGATTGCGCCGACCCCTAGATCCGGTGTCTGCAAACGGTGTGAATGAGAGCAATACGGTGGTCGCGGAGACCCCGGCGGGTTCCGAGGCGCTGGAAATTGCCGGGGTGCTGGTGATTTCCGACATGAGCCGCAATTACTACGAGACGGCGCTGGCGAAGATCATCGACTATATCGTCGCCGGCGACTGCATCCAGGTGGTGTTCGCCCAGCGCTTCAGCACGGCCACTTCGGCCGCGCCTCTCGACGTTTACAGGGCCATGCGGGGGATCAACCCGTCGCCCTACATGTTCTACCTCGACTTGGACGGCTTCCAGATTATCGGCTCCTCTCCGGAGATGCTCGTACGCTGCGTCAACGGCGAGATCGACTACCACCCCATCGCCGGTACCCGGCCCAGGGGCGCGGACAAGCAGGAGGACGACCGGCTCGCCACCGAGATGCTGGCGGACGAAAAAGAGAGGGCCGAGCACATCATGCTCGTCGATCTCGGCCGCAACGACGTGGGCCGGGTGAGCGCGCCGGGCACGGTCGAAGTCACCCAACTAATGGACGTGGAGCGCTATTCTCACGTCATGCACATCGTCAGCCATGTCCGTGGCAAGCTGCGGGCCGACATGACCTGCTACGACGCCCTGCGAGCCTGCTTTCCGGCGGGCACCGTATCCGGCGCACCCAAGATTCGCGCGATGGAGATAATTGCCGAGCTTGAGCCGGTCAAGCGCGGCCCCTACGCGGGCGCGGCCGGGTACTTCTCGCTTTCCGGGGACATGGACACCGCCATCGCCCTGCGCACCATGGTTATGAAGGACGGCGTCGCTCACATCCAGGCCGGTGGCGGCATCGTCGCCGACAGCCGGGCGGCAGAGGAGTACGAGGAGACCGTTAACAAGGCCTACAGCGCCATGAAGGCCCTCGCCGAGGCCGAGGACCGTCCCGTTGGAGGTAGGTGATGATCCTGTTGCTCGACAACTACGACTCGTTCACCTACAACCTTTACCAGTACATGTGCGAACTGGGTGCGGAGGTAGAGGTGGTGCGCAACGACAAGACTACGGTCGATGAGATCGCCCTCATGGCTCCCGAGCGTATCGTCGTTTCTCCCGGTCCTAGGACCCCGTCCAACGCCGGCATATCCCTCGACCTCGTTCGTCACTTCGGGCCACGTGTCCCGGTGCTCGGCGTCTGCCTGGGTCACCAGTGCGTGGGCCAGGCGTACGGTGGCGTCATCGTCGGCGCGGGGGAGATCATGCACGGCAAGACCTCGCTCATTCACCACGACGGCCGCGGCGTGTTTTCGGGTCTGGCAAATCCGTTCGAGGCCATCCGCTACCATAGCCTCGCCATAGACCCCACCGACGTACCCGACGAATTGGAAATCTCCGCATGGACCGACAAAGGTGTCATCATGGGCGTCCGTCACAAGGTGCACCCGGTCGAGGGCGTCCAGTTTCACCCCGAGTCCATCAAGACCAAGCATGGGAAAAAGCTGCTACGCAACTTCCTGAATATGCCGTCGTCCGCTGGAGATAAAA
Organism: uncultured Dehalococcoidia bacterium; assembly: GCA_964637315.1. Classification (GTDB taxonomy): domain Bacteria; phylum Chloroflexota; class Dehalococcoidia; order Lucifugimonadales; family UBA2962; genus CAUZIR01. The sequence continues at coordinate 39,363 of CAZWTT010000007.1, forward strand.
GGGCCGAGACGCCATGATCAAAGAGGCGCTCAGTACCGTCGTTGCTGGAAACCACCTCACTCAGGATCAAGCAGCCGAGGTCATGGCCGAGATCATGGACGACTCCGCCACCCCGGCGCAGTTTGGGGCGTTCGTCACCGCGCTCCGACTAAAGGGAGAAGCCCCGGAAGAGATCGCCGGCATGGCCCGCGTCATGCGAGAGCGATCCCTGCACGTTGATTCCCTCGGCCCGCTGGTCGACACCTGCGGCACCGGCGGGGACGGGTCCGGCTCCTTCAACATTTCTACTACATCAGCCTTCGTCGTCGCGGGCGCGGGCGTGAAGGTAGCCAAGCACGGTAACCGCGCCATGTCCAGCGGGTCAGGCAGTGCGGACGTTCTAGAAGCCCTGGGCGCGAAGATCGATCTTGGTCCTGAGTCCGTGGAGAAATGTCTCGAAAGCACCGGCTTCGGCTTCATGTTCGCCCAGCGATTCCACCCATCCATGAAGTTCGCCGCCGGTCCGAGGCGCGAGATCGGCATCCGCACCGTATTCAACATCCTCGGTCCACTCACCAACCCCGCCGGTGCCCGTTCCCAACTGGTAGGTGTGGCGGACCCGATTGTCGCTCCTAAGATGGCCCGCGTTCTGGAGATGCTCGGTGCTCAGCATGCCTTGGTGGTGCACGGCGACGGCGGCCTGGATGAGATAACCCTCGCCGGTGCCACTCGCATCTGGGAGCTGTCCGAAGGGGATATCCAAGAATACACCGTCACCCCCGAGCAAATGGGTCTTTCGTTAATAGACACAGGTGACATTCGGGTCGACGGCCCCGACGAAAGTGCGAACGTTCTCCGCGCCGTCCTCTCCTGCCACGAGGGGTCCGCCCGCGACGTGGTGTTGGCCAACGCCGCCGCTGCCCTGCTCGCCGCCGACCGGGTGGGCACGCTGGTCGAGGGCGTCGCCCTCGCGGGCCGCTCCATCGACGACGGCGAGGCCGCATCCGTCATGGAGTCTTTCGTGGAACTCAGCCAGACGCTGGACTGAACTATGCCCGCCGATAGCGCCCCAGACATCCTCAAGCGGATCGTCGCCGTCAAAACAAGGGAGGTCGAGCGCCTCAAACGTGAGGTACCCATGGCCGAGTTGGAGCGGCTTGCGGCTGACCAGCCCGCCCCCCTGAACATGGCCGGGGCGCTCACTGGCGCGAGCATCCGGGTCATCGCCGAGATCAAGAAGCGGTCCCCGACGAAGGGAGACCTGCGGCCCGATATTGACGTGGCCCAGTTGGCCGGTACGTATGTGGACAATGGCGCGGCCGCCATCTCCGTCCTCACCAACGCCGACCACTTCGGCGGTAGCATCGACGACCTCGCCGAAGTCGCGAAGACCGCCCACAAGAGTGGCGTCCCCGTGTTGCGCAAGGAGTTCATCTTCGATCCATACCAGGGAGTCGAAGCCCGCGCCCATGGGGCTGACGCCGTTCTCCTCATCGTCGCCTTGCTCACGCGCGACGAGCTGGCCTCGCTAAAGCAGCAGGCCGAGGCGCTCTGGATGCAGGCGCTCGTCGAAGTCCACGACGCGGCTGAGTTGAGAGTCGCCTTGGAAATAGGTGCCGAGATCGTCGGCATCAATAACCGCGATCTGCGCACCTTCGTCACGGACCTTGCAACTTCCGAGCAACTGGCACCAAGAGTCCCCGACGGCAAGATCGTGGTGGCCGAGAGCGGCATCCATGAGCGCGCCGACCTCGACCGCGTCGCCGTCGCCGGAGCGCACGCCGCACTTATCGGCGAGTCGCTGGTGGTCGCTCCAGACCCCGGCGCAAAGCTGCGCGACCTGCTGGCATGACGCGCCGAACCGGTATGACGCGGCTGAAGATCTGCGGACTGCGCGAGTCCGGCCACGCCTTGGTCGCGGCCGAGTCAGGCGCCGACTACCTCGGCTTCGTCTTCGTCGAGGGGGTCAGCCGCCAGCTAACCCCGGAGTGCGGCGCCGAGATCATCGCCGAGTTCCGGAGTGAGTGTGGGTCCGACGGCCCCAAGCTGGTAGGACTCTTCGCCAATCAACCCGCCGACTTCGTCAACCGGGTGGCGGCGGATTGCGGGCTCGATTACGCCCAGCTATGCGGCGACGAGCGGCCCGAATACTGGAGTCAGGTCGCCACCGGTATCATCAAGCAGATTAAGGTCCGCGTCGACGGCGACGACAGGGACGCCGCAATCGCACGAACCGTGGTACGGGTCGACGAGGTACTGGCCGCCGGTCACAGAGCCCTGCTCGACGCCTTCGAGCCCGGCCACCTCGGTGGCACCGGTAGGTCCTTTGATTGGGCCATCGCAAAGGCCGTCGCTCACGATAGGCAAGTCGTCCTAGCCGGCGGTCTGACCCCGGAAAACGTGGAAGAAGCCATCGCTACAGTCGTCCCATGGGGCGTCGACGTCTCCAGTGGCGTCGAGACCGACGGCACCAAGGACGAATCCAAGATCAGGGCATTCGCCGCCGCCGTCCGTTCTTGACACGTTTTGTGCCGTCCCATAGCCTGATCGACGAGCTTCCCGGCGCCGCGAAAGGCATAGCACGGGCGCGCGACCAGGCTGCTCAGACGACCTTTTGCACTATCTTTGGGAGAAACTTTGGCTTACGAATTCAACCATGTTCACATCAAGGCTGAAAACCCCGCCGCCGCCGCCGAATGGTACGGCAGGGCCTTCGGCTTCACCGTCGCCAACGACTGGACCAGGGAGTTTGGCGACCGCTTCATCGCCTGCGACACGGTCGACGGAGTCCGCATCAACATCTCCAACGCCCGTACCGGTGAGACGCTGGACGACGGCGACTCAGGGGCTCGTTGGGGCATCGAGCATTTCGGCATCACCGTCGACGACCTCGACGCCGAGATCGAGCGCCTGGGAGGCCTTGGTGCGGACCTGCTGGAAGGCCCCATCGACGTGGTCGGCGGCCTGCGCATAGCCTTCGTAAAGTGTCCCCAGGACACCCGCGTGGAGATATTGCAGTTACCCGGCTAACAGCCGACCGACCGGCGGGTGCCGGTCACCCGGCCAAACAAAGCGAGGTTCAGCATGATCCGGCAGGTTTTCTTCCCAAACCCGGACAGCAAACCGTCCGGATGCTCTCCGGCCATCCGTGTGGGGAACACGGTGTCCGTTTCCGGACAGGTGGTACTTGATGACTCCGGCTGGCTTGTGGGGCCGGGCGACTGCGGAGCACAGGTAGAACAGTGTCTGCGCAACGTGGGCACGGCGTTTGAGGCGACCGGGGAATCCTGGGACGAGGTGGTAAAGATGACCACTTTTCTCGTGAACGTCTCTGATTACGATGCCTACGCCGGTGCATGCCACAAGATGTTCCCCGAGAACGGCCCGGCCTCCAGCACCGTCATAATCGCCCCGCTGGTCAAGCCCGAATTCCTCATTGAGATCGAGGCGGTCGCCATGCTGGACGGGTCGTCCGGCTCGGCCTAGGGATCTCAGACCATGCCCGGCTTAGACGCCTGCATATTCTGTAAGATCCGCTCCGGCGAGATCCCAGGTGACGTCCTCCACAGCGACGATACTTGCTTCGTCATCCGCGACATCGCGCCGGCGGCCCCTGTCCACCTTTTGGTCATGCCGAACGAGCACTTCACCCACCTCGAGGCCCTCGACGGCGAGCGCACGGGCATGGTTGGCCACCTGGTCCTTGTTGCACGGCAAATGGCGCAGGCCGAGGGCATCGCCGAATCTGGCTACCGGATGGTGATCAACCAGAAAGATGACGGCGGCCAGCTAATCGACCATCTGCACCTCCACGTGCTAGGGGGTCAGAAACTCGGGGAAATGGGCTGATGCCCTCGTTACAAGTGCTGATCGCCAAGCAGTTTAACAACCTGCCCCGCGGCCTGCAGGTACACATGAACCGCACCCGCATCCTCGCCTCCGAGCTCGCCGAGCGCCACGACGTCCCGGTCGAGCCCTGCGACCTCGCCGCCTCGACCCACGACCTGCACAAATCCGAGCCCGACCACGTGCTGCTCAAATCGGCCGAGAAGTACGGGGTGGAGATCGGCCCACTGGAACGCGCGAACCCCATGCTGCTACACGGCGCCGTTTGCGCCGCCTGGCTGCAGGCCGAGGGAGGTCTGGACGACGCTCGCGTGGTTAATGCCGTTCGCTGGCACACCTACGGCTGGTTCGGTATCGACGATGTCGGCAAGGTAGTCTTCGTCGCCGACAAGCTGGAGCCGTGGAAGATCGAGGCGGACGCCGCGCTCGCGCCCATACGCGAGTTGGCCGACACCGATCTCGACGCCGCCCTGCTCGCCTTTTTGGAAAAGCGCGAGGCTGAACACACAGCCGCAGGTCGGGCCTCTCATCCCGAGAGCCTGGCGCTGCTGGCAAAACTCAGAGGCTAGGCCGATGCGCGCTGCCATACTCCGTGTGCCTCATACCCCGGTCGACATCGGGCGGGTCGACCTCGATGGTCCCGGTCTTGGCGAGGTGCGCGTCGATATGGCCGCGGCAGGTGTGTGCCGCAGCGATTTGCACCGCCTCACCGGCCACACCATCGTCAAGAACCTGCCGTTCGTGCTCGGTCACGAAGGAGCGGGCATCGTCGAGTCGGTGGGCGAGGGCGTCTCGTCCCTCGCGACCGGTGATCACGTAGTGTTCTCTCTGACCGCCCAATGTGGCAGGTGTCGCAACTGCACCGCTGGTAGAGCCAACCTGTGCGAGTGGCACGCCCTCGGCACCGGTCACATGCCGAACGGCGCCTGGCGGTTCACAGAGGACGGCTCGCCCATCTTCGCCGACCTCGCGACCTTCTCCGAGCAGACCGTCGTCGCCGAGAGCTACCTCGTGAAGATCAGGGACGACGTGCCCCTGGACAAGGCCTGTCTCGTCGGCTGTGGGGTGATGACCGGCATCGGCGCGGTGGTGAACCAAGCCAAAGTAGAACCGGGCTCCACCGCCGTGATCGTCGGCTGCGGAGGCGTCGGCCTCAACGTCGTGCAGGGCTGCGCCCTTGCCTCGGCGGCCAGGATCATCGCCGTCGACACCGTCGATACAAAGCTTGCTCTCGCCGAGATCGTAGGTGCCACCCACCTCGTCAACTCGTCGAAGCAAGACGCACTGGCGGAAATCAACCGGATAACCGGCGGCGGCACCGACTACTCCTTTGAGGTCGTGGGCATTCCCGCCACGCTCGACCTCGCTTTCGCCGCCATCAGGCCTGGCGGCACCTGCGTCATGGTCGGCCTGCCCGCGCAGGAGGCGCAGGTAACCGTCCCTGGTCGCGCGCTGTTCTTCGACCGCGCCATCATGGGCACCTTCTACGGCGGCGGACGCCCGCGCGAGGACTTCCCCTGGATCCTCGACATGTATATGGATGGCCGCCTCAAGCTCGACGAACTCGCCACCGCCGCCCGCCCGCTGGAGGAGCTAAACCAGGCCTTCGACGATATGAAGGCGGGTAAACAAGCCCGTACCGTGCTCAGTTTTAACTGACCCGGACGGTCAGTCCTGGACTATCGCCACCGCCCTGGTCGGGCCGCCGTGGGAGCCCCGCAGCTTTAGCGGGAAGCCGATGAACGTGAATCTGCGCCCCACCACCTGATCGAGATTGCACAGGTTCTCGTAGTGAGTGATATGCTCGCGGCGGCACATCATGTGGCACGGGTATGACTTGCTGGTCGGGTTGTCCGGCGTCGGCGTGTCCACCCCGAAGGTCTTTACTCCGTTGTCCACGATCCACTGGCTACCAGACTCACTTATGCCGGGGAACTCGCTCAGGTACTCCGGCGTGTCCTTGTAGCGGTCGAACGTGGCCGTGTACAGCAGCAGGATATCGCCCCTGCGCAACTCCTGGCCCGACCTCGCCACCGCGTCGTCGAGGTCGGCGGCGTCGATGTCCTCCGCCGTCCTCTTGTGCGACACGTCTATGCAGATGGCCTCCCCGTAGAACAGGTCCAGCGGCATCTGGTCGATGGACTGCGCGCCCGGCGCCGGGTCCAGGTGGCTGAAGGCGTCCACGTGGGTGGGGCCGTTGTCGTTCATCATGAACCCGGTCGTCTGGAACGAGAAGCCGCCCTCGAACCGACCCTTCGTCTCCTCGTGGGTGACGTGCTGGAAGATCACCGTCTTGAGGTGACCGGGGTACACGTTCATCCCCTGGTAAATGTCCACCGACAGGTCAATCAATCGCTCCATTGAATCCTCCAAACGCGGTTAATACATCACGACCCCGGCTGAGACGTTCATGTCCTCGCCGATGATCGACGCCGCCTCGTCGGAGGCCAGGAACAGGGCGGCGTTGGCTATGTCTCCCGGCGGCACGAACCGACCCAGCGGCGACGCCGCCACCAGCTCGGCCTCGGCCTCCTCCTCGGTGATTCCCTTGGCCTTCGCTAGGTTCTCGACCACCCAGCGGATGCGCTCCCCCTCTACCGGTCCTGGCGAAACCACGTTCACCCGCACCCCGTGCGGGCCGGTATCCAGAGCCAGCGATCTGGCCAGGCCGACCAGTGCTAGCTTGCTCGCCGAATACGGCGTGCGGTTGGGCAGGGGCCGCTTGCCCGTCATCGACCCGATGATCACCACCGACCCGCTGCCTCGCTCGACCATTCCCGGCAGAAACGCCCGGCAGCACAGGTACGTCCCCCGCACGTTCACCGCGAACGTTTCATCCCAGTCGTCCGGCTGGATTTCCCACATCGGCGCCACCGGCCCGCCGACGCCGCTGTTGGCGACCAGCGTGTCCACGCGGCCGAACTCGGCGAGCGCCCGCTCGCCTAGCCGCCCGACCTGCTCCGCATCTGAGATGTCCGTCGGTACGACCAGCGCCCGTCGACCCAGCGGCCCGATCATCCCCGCCGTCTCGGCGAGCGCCGCCTCGCTGCGCGCGGCCAGCACCACGTCGGAGCCCTCCTTCGCGAACGCCAGTGCGATCTCCCGGCCGATACCGCGACCGGCCCCGGTCACAACCGCGACCGACCCCTCTCTAAGACGACCCATAGGTGCTCTCCGTTATGTTCTCCGCGTGCTTCGCACGCTCTAGGGCTTCTTTGGCTCATGGCCTCCTCGCTTTGGCAATCGACGGTTGCTGGCATGATGCAATGCCCTGGGCAGGATACCAAAGGCGGCGGCGTCGTTGACCGGCGGGTTCGGCGCGCTTAGTCTGGCCTCGCAATCGCGGTTCAAGGAGTAACGATGTACGACCTTCTCATCACCGGCGGGCTGGTACTCGACGGCGCTGGCAATCCCGGCCAGTACCTGTCCGTCGGGGTCAGGGACGGCCTGCTCGAAATCCTGCGCGGCGACGTGGCGGAGGTCAAAGCCATCCGGACGATAGACGCGACGGGCAGGGTGGTCAGTCCCGGCTTCATCGACGTGCACGCCCACTCCGGCCTAGTGATACTCGGTCAACCCGAGCACATGCCCAAGGTTCACCAGGGCGTGACCACCGAGGTCATCGGCATCGACGGCAACTCTTATGCCCCGTTCCGCGACCCCGACGACCTCGACCGCATGATCCGCATAAACTCCGGCCTTGAAGGCGACCCCGACCTGCCGGGGCGTTGGGGTTCAGTGTCCGAATATTTAGATATGTTCGACCGAAAGGTCGCCGTCAACATCGCCTACGTTGTCGGCAACTCACCGTTGCGAGTGGGCGCGATGGGCTGGGGGAGCAACGCACCGACGAGCAAGGACATTGAGAACCAAAAAGCGCTGCTCTGCGAAGCGATGGCAGAGGGCGCATTCGGCATCTCCACCGGCCTCGATTACCCGCCGGGCAACTTTGCCGACACCGACGAGCTCGTCGAGCTATCGAAAGAGGCGGCCAGGCTGGGCGGCTTCTACCACACCCACGTGCGCTACCGGCTGGGCGACCGCTTCCTCGACCCGTTCCGTGAGGCCATCGAGATCGGCCGTCGCAGCGGCATCCCCATACACCTCACCCACATGTTCAGGCGCACCACCAACCCCGGCGGCGTCAACCGCATATTCGACCTTGTCGAGTCTGCCCGGGACGATGGGCTGGATGTCACCTTCGACTGCTTCCCCTACAAGTACGGCGGCACCCGCATCCTCATCGTCTTTCCCGACTGGGTGCACGACGGCGGCCCCGAAGCGCTCAAAGCAGTCTTAGCATCAGAAGAGGGTCGAGAAAGACTGCGCAAAGAGGTCGTGCCCCGCTCCCTGGGCTGGGACGAGATGTGGCTCACCTACTTCAAGCAACCGCAGAACAAGCGCTACGAGGGCCAATCCATCGCGATGGTTTCAGAGATGCGAAAACAACACCCGGTGGACGTCCTGTGCGACTTGCTGCTGGAAGAGGACCTGCGCGTCTCGTACTTCGCCGATGCTGTGGACGCCCGCATCATCCCCGACCTAGTCGCTCACCCCCTCTACATGGTGGGTAGCGACGCGCTGCTCATCGGCGACTTTCCGCCGCCCATGGGATACGGTTGCTTCCCGGTCATCCTCTCCGAGATAGTGCGAGAAGAGAAAAAGGTCTCGCTGCCCGACGCCATACGCAAGATGACGTCCTACCCTGCGCTGCGTGTGGGGATACCGGACAGAGGCCTGATACGCGACGGCTTTAAGGCCGACTTGGCCATTTTCGACGCAGACGAAATCCGTGCCCACGCCACCCGGCAGCAGCCCAAGGAGCTATCCACCGGCATCGACTACGTCGTCGTGAACGGTGAAGTCGTAATCGACGGCGGTCGCCACACCGGCGCGCTGCCTGGCCACGCCCTGCGGCGATCTGCCTAGTGAGTTACGCTGTCCGTCGTACGAGGCGGGTCGCCGAGCCGATGTTGTTAGGGCCGGATCACCATCTTGATCTGGTCACTGGGAGTGGTCAGCGACTCAAAGGTGTCTTGGATGCTCTCCAGCGGCACCACCGCGCCCGGCGCGAGCAGGGGCTCGGTCGTCACCAGCCCTCGCGCCATCAGGTCCAGCCCGGTGCGCCAGTCGCTGGGCTCGTCCGAGATCGTCGTCACCATGCGTACCTCGCGGGCGATCCAGTCCACCGGCATCACCGGCACCGGGTCCCACGACAGCGCCACCAGCACCACCGAGCCGCGCTTTCGCACGGCCGCCATTGAGTCGGAGAGCGTGCTTCGCGCCCCGGCCGTCTCTATGACGACGTGGGGGCCATTGCCGTCGGTCAACTTCACCAGCACTTCTTCCACGTCGACCTCGCGGGGGTCGAGCACTACGTCCGCGCCGGATTCGGTGGCTGCTTTCGCTCGCGCCGCCACAGGCTCGACGGCGATGACCTTCGATGCGCCCGCAGCCACCGCCACCTGGATGCAGAACAACCCGATGGGGCCGGCGCCGATGACCGTGACCGAGTCACCGATGCGGAAGTGCGACTTGTGAATCGAGCGCACGCCCTTGCACAGTGGTTCGGTCATGGAAGCCGCTAACAGGCTGACCCCGTCGGGCAGCGCCAGCGGCTGCCACTCCTTCATCACCACGTACTCCCCGTAGGCTTGGGCCGAGGGCGGCATCGCCTTGAAGCCGGCCTCGCGGAAGTTGAGTCTTGGGTCGGAGTCGACGAACCGGGGCATGCCGCTGGGCCGCTCCCCCCCGCCGCCGACGATGGGGTCGCCCACCGACCAGTGCCTTACGCCCTCGCCAAGCGCCGCCACCGTGCCAGAGTACTCGTGTCCCAGCGTGGAGCCGTGGGGGACCACGTCGTGCATGAAGCCGTGCACGTCGGTGCCGCAGATAGAGGCGTACTCGACCCGTACCAAGATTTCACCGGCGTCTGGACGGGGAACCGGCACCTCCTGGACTTCGAAGCGTTGTGGCCCCGTATAGACGGCGGCCCGCATCGTTTTGGCCGTCAAGCCTGGGAGCCCATTACGCCTGGGATGCCCATTATGCCTGGGAACCGGGTATGCCTAGTTTGGCGGCGAGTCCCCGGCGTTGGCGATCGCATTCTCGCAGCGCCACCTTCAGGCGCTCCTCCTCGGTCACGTCCATGTAGTAGCCGATGGCGGCACGCTCACCACCGTAGTAAGAAAAGCCGATTCCCCCGACGATCCAGCGTATGTCGCCGCTACGGGTGCGGATCCTGAACTTGTAGGGTTCTTTGCGTCGGCCGCGCAGCATCGCCGTCGCCGCCTTGCGCACCTCGTCCTTGTCTCCATGCACGACGAGGAACCGCGGCTCTTTGCCGATCAACTCATCGTGCTGATAGCCGGTCCCTTCCTGGAAGTACCGATTGGTCAGGCTGAAAACGCCGTCGTCGACCACGTACACTCCGATCGGGGTGTTTGCGAACATGGAGAGGAACAGTTGCGAGGCGAGCGAATCGAAGCCGGTGTGCTCATGACGCAGCCGATCCAAATCCAGCACACCCCCGTGCGGCCCTTGGTACACTCCTCCATGCTCCCCGTCACCGGGTGTCGCTGCGGTTCGGCGACCCATGTCCATGGCTCTAATCGACTCCCTCGCTTGGTAAAACTTCGCCTACCAAAACTTCCACTAGGGCGACGCCTCGGCAGCGACCGGTTTTTCGGTCTCTTCTGACACGACTGCGCCCACGCCGGACATGGAACGGAAGATCTTCGATTCCAACTCAGCGAGTAGGGTCAGATGGTCACTGTCGAAGTGTAGAGAGGCCGTCTGGTCCATGGACGCGTGCTTTATGGCGACCCTACCGGGCATTCTATCCACGGCGGTTTAAAATCCTCGACAACCTGCTTGGCCATCGTCTTGTCCATCGATAGCCAAGCCAACAAACGGAACTTGGACAACTCTGTCATGTCGTCATCTGAGAGTTCGGTCTCCTCTCGGATGATGCTCCTCATCCGGTCTGCCCGCACGCCCTCTTCAAGAGAGTGTATTTCGGTGAAGCGCTCGGCCATCTGCACCGTCCTGTCTCCTTCAGCCGCCGCCGCCAGTTTGGGCCAATCCCCGGAGCCTGATTCGGTCGATTTCGCCATGTCGCTCTCCCGTGTTTCATCTGCCGCCGCGAGGCGGGCCGGGTAGAAGTGTGGGAATATTACCATGCGCGCCGGTATCCGTAGCCGGGGCGCCGATGGCCCGATCTCCGCATCGAAAGGGATGGGCAATTATGGCTGGGAAAGCCCGGACAAAAGATGCAGATCGACCTGACACCACAGGCACTCGACGTCATCCGGCGTCGAGGTGGCGCCGTCGCCATCGACTTCAAACGCTTTCTCATCTGGGATTCATTCGATGTGCGGGTCGTCCTGGTACACGCCCACGCCCCCGGCATCACCTGAAAGCATTAGACTCAAGCGATCCGCCTTGTTTTATCCCACGCGACGGAGCGCCTGGACTCCTTGTTCGTTTTTTCGTTTGCCAAGGCTCGGTCGAACCGGGTCGGTTAAAATTCCAACCCCGCCATGCGAACCCTCCACGTCGTCGCCACACCAATCGGCAACCTCCAGGACGTATCGGCCCGCGCACTGAGCGTTCTCGGCTCAGTTGGCCTGATCGCCGCCGAGGACACGCGCGTCACCCGGCGTTTGCTCAGCCGTCACGGCATCACCACAAAGCTAACGAGCTATCATCGCCGTAGCCGGCCGTCCAAGCTCGAAGCTCTGTTGGAGGTCCTCCAAGAAGGTGATGTCGCCCTGGTCTGCGACGCGGGCACCCCCGGCATAAACGACGACGCCGCCGAACTGGTGCGTGCTGCGTCAAACGCCGGCGCCGAGGTCGTCGCCGTTCCCGGCCCGTCCTCGTTGACTACGGCAATCTCCGTGTCGGGGTTGGCGGTTGAAGGCTTCGTATATTTGGGGTTCCTGCCGAGAGGGAAAGCCGATCGCAAACGTCTCCTAACCACGAGGGCGGACGAGTCGCTTGCGCTGGTCGCCCTCGAGACGCCGCACCGCCTGCGTGCGGCGCTTGGCGACATGCTCGCCGTCCTAGGCGACCGCGACATGTCGGTATGCAGGGAGCTGACCAAGCTACACGAAGAGGTTTTTCGCGGCCCGATATCGGCGGCGATGGAGCATTTCGCCGAGCCTCGTGGCGAGTTCACGCTTGTGATTGAAGGAGCGACCGAGCGGATGGTCGATCCTGCCACACTCGAGGCCGAGGCCGCCGACATGCTGGCGAGGCTCCGGTCGGAAGGCGCGACCGGTCGCGACGCCGTGGCGGAGGTATCCGATGTTACCGGCCTGCCCAAGCGCAGAGTCTACGAGATGTGGCGGTCCGGGTGATACCATTTCAGACTGGATCGCCCGGCGGCCGATAAGGCCGCTCGACACACCCGATGCCAACGGATAAACCGAAAAAAATACTCGTCGCCGTCGCCTGGCCGTACGCTAACGGATCCATCCACATCGGCCACGTCGCCGGAACCTATCTGCCGGCCGACATCTTCGCCCGCTACCATCGCAAAAAGGGCAGCGAGGTGCTTATGGTCTCCGGCTCCGATGCACACGGAACGCCCGTGACACTGGAAGCGGAGAGCCGGGGAGTGAGCCCGGAGGCCATCGCCTCCGGCTACCAGGCCGAGTTCCTAGACAATTGGGATCGGCTCGGCATTACTTTCGACCTGTTTACCTCTACACATACCGAAAACCACGCAACGGTAGCGCAGGACATGTTCGCTGTCCTCAGACAAAACGGTTACGTGTACCAAGCCACCACGCTTCAGCCCTACAGCGAAGTGGACGGGCGCTTCCTCGCGGACCGCTATGTCGAGGGCACCTGTCCCCACTGTGCCTACGGAAAGGCAAGGGGGGATCAGTGCGAAAACTGCGGCCGGACCCTCGATCCCAAGGATCTGATCGATATCAGGAGCCGGATCTCCGGCGACGTGCCGATCTTTAAAGAAACCACTCACTACTTCCTAAAGCTCTCGGCATTCCAGGAACGTCTGGAGCAGTGGATGTCAGAGGGCAAAGAACACTGGAGGGCGAACGTCCTCAACTTCACTCGCGGATTCCTCGAGGGTGGTCTGAAGGACCGGCCCATCACCCGCGACATCGAGTGGGGAGTGCCCCTCCCTCCGGAGGACAATGGGGCACCCGGTGACGGCGGTGTTGAGCAGGACGTGGGCAAGCGACTGTACGTCTGGTTCGAGGCCGTCATTGGCTACCTGTCGGCCTCGAAAGAGTGGGCGCAATTGAGCGGGAACCCGGCTGCCTGGGAGCCGTTCTGGACCGGCGATGCCCGCGCTTACCACTTCATGGGCAAGGACAACATCACCTTTCACACCATCCTCTGGCCGGCCATGCTGCTGGGCTACGGTGGCCTCAACCTCCCCTATGACGTGCCAGCCAACGAGTTCCTGAACATGGAGGGCTTCAAGCTCTCCACTTCCGGGAACTGGGCCGTCTGGCTACCCGACTACCTCGATCAATACGAGCCCGACCCCCTGAGATACGTAGTGGCGGCCAACATGCCGGAGAGTTCGGACTCCGATTTCTCCTGGCGCGAGTACGTGCGGGCGAATAATGACGAGCTGGTCGCGACTTGGGGAAACCTGGTCCATCGAGTTCTGACGATGAGCCACCGCAACTTCGACGGCGCTGTCCCCCCGTTTTCCGCCGATCGACAGGACGCCGAGGGAACAGCCCTGCTAACCGCCGCAAGCACGCTGCCCGAAGAGGTGGGAGGCGACATAGGCGATGCCCACTTCCGGCGAGGGCTTGAACGGTCGATGGCGCTTGCTAAGATGACTAACAAATACATTGAGGACAGACAACCCTGGGCGGCAGTGAAGACTGACCGCGACCACGCGGCGACCACGCTATGGACCACTCTCTCTGTGGTGAATTGCCTCAAAACGACGTTATATCCCTACCTGCCGTTCACCTGCCAGAAGCTGCATGCGATGCTCGGATTTGAGGGGGCGATTGAAGACCAATCCTGGGGTTGGAGCGAGAGTGAAATGAAGCCGGGTACACCCCTGCGGAGCCCACTTCCTCTGTTCGCAAAGCTCGACCAGGCGGTCGTGGGGAAAGAGGTGGCCAGACTTGGCGCTTGACCGCCCCCCAGTCTCAACGCCCCATCTCGACGCCATCTACGCACCGATCGCCGACGGTCTAGGCCGGGTCGAAGCCAGACTCACCGAACTGGGGAATGGAAAGTACTCGTATCTGGCAGAGCCGCTCGACCACATGCTGGAGTCCATCGGCAAGATGATGCGGCCCGCCGTTACGTTGCTGTCGGCTGGCTTCCATCCGAACGATGGACGAAACGCTGAGATCATGGCCGGAGCGGTCGAGTTGCTGCACGTCGCCACTCTTATCCACGACGACACCGTCGACGCCTCCGACATGCGCCGGGGCCGGGCCACCGTGGCCAACGTGTGGGGTCGCGACGCCGCCGTGGTGGTGGGAGACTATATCTTCGCCGCCTCGGCGACTTTCGTGTGCGATACGGGCAATATACGAGTCATCCGGCGCTTCGCCGAGACCATCATGGAACTGTCGAAAGGCCAGCTATACGAGATGGCCAACGCCTACAGAGCGGACCAGGACATGGAGGCCTACCTCGATCGTATCTACAACAAAACCGCGTCCCTCTTTGCCACGGCGGCGGAGTCCGGCGCGGTGCTCAGCGGCGCCGACGAGCGTACGGTCCAGGCTCTGCGGAGCTATGGATACAACCTGGGCATGGCCTTCCAGGTCGTCGACGACATACTCGACGTCCGAGGCAGCAGGGAGGCGATTGGCAAGCCGGTCGGTAATGACCTGCTCCAGGGCGTCGTCACGCTGCCATTACTGACCTACATGAAGCGGCATCCGGGGGACACGTCCATTGCCGAGTTCTTCGCCAACCCCGAGGATCGCGATCCAGCCAGGCGCGTGATTGAGGAGGCGCGAGCACCGGAGATAATCGACGAGGCCTGCGTCTTGGCCCACGAGAAATGTGACGAGGCGAGACATTGCCTGTCCACACTCCCGGATACCGTCGAGCGCCGGTCGCTTCTAGACCTGGTCGACTACGTCATCGCCCGCGACCGTTAGCTAATAACCGACTTCGGGGTTGCGTGCAGGCTGGATATGACGGACCGGTCCCGGTCGAGCATCTGCACGACCTTTGGCATCATCTCAGTCACCCAGGTCTCACTCTCGTAGACCGCTTTGTACAGGCGCTCGCGTTCGGCCTCGGAGTCGAAGCGCCGGATCCACACGTAATGGTCTGGGTCCTCCTCGTCGATGAACGAACCGACCACTACCATACCCATGGTCACCTGGAAGGGGATTATGGTCTCTTCCATGTAGCTCACCCACTCGTTCCGCTTGCCCGACTTGCACCAGTACTGCCTCAGCTCAAATAGCATTTTCCCTCTCCTGTTGATCTCGTCGCGGTCGCTTGCGCTTTCCGGACGGCCTATGCTGTTCGGCGTCAGCCGACGTAGAACAGCGCTATGGAGGCACCGACGTACGTCGCTATAAGTAACCACGCTTCCAGCCTAGCCCATCGCCTCACGCCCGTCTGGCCGACGATGCCCTTGCTCGCCCCGACTCCCACAGCCGTTCGTGAGCGAATCAGCAGTCCCGCGACAACCACCGCAGTCATCCCGATGGCGATGACCGCGGTGAGGGCGTGCCCCTTGGAGACTGCGGCCCAGATCGTCCCATCCGTCAACGCCAGCTCGTTGGCCGAAAGGATGAACCCCATGTTGAACAAATTTGAGCCCAGCAGGTTGCCCACCGCCATCTCCGGCGCACCCAATCTCAACGCTGCCAGGGACGTGGCCAACTCCGGCAACGACGTGCTGATGGCGAGGAACTGGGTGCCCACGAACGACTCGTCCCACCCGTGTCTGTCCGCCAGTCCGCCGCCGGCGTACGAGAGCCAGACCGAGCTGGCGATGACCACCATCGCCGAGACGGCGTAGAGCCCGACCGCCGGGCCTAGACGCAAGCCCTCGGAGTCGCTCTCGGTACCGCCCTGGTCCGGGTTGCCGGAGTTGTCGGCCCTCTCCGAGCGATATAGGGCGAACGTAGCGAGTAAAAAGAAGGCGAACAGCACGCCGGTGAGCGGGCTGATGTACCAGCCCGCCATCGCGGTCGTCTGGTGATGAACGAACACCGAGACCGCGCCGATTCCGATTACCCCGGCGCCGAGCAATGCCACCAACAAAGGCGCGCGGGAGACTGAGCTGAGAAGGGGGCCGTTGCGCCATACTAGGTCCGCCAGCCCGATAATCAGTATGTTGACGAGGTTGCTGCCGAACGCCGATCCGGCGGCGAGGTCGGGAGAGTCCTGCAGACTGATGGCGCTGACCCCGGTGCCCAACTCCGGCAGGGAGGTGGCGGTGGCCAGCAGCACGATGCCCACGAACGTATGGCCCATGCCGGTGCGCCGCGCGATCACGTCCGACGACCGTGCCAGGTAGCGGGCGCCGCCCAGTATGAGGACTGCGGCGCCCAGGAGTTGGAGCCACAGGAGTGCGGTTGGCAACGGCTAGTCTACCGACAGAACCCTGAGCAGGTTGGTGCCTCCCGGCACACCTATGGGAAGGCCTGCGACCAGCACGACAAGCGTGCCGGAAGAAACCCCCGACACCTTGACCGCTTCCTTCTGTACCCGGGTGAAAAAGTCGTCCGAATCGCGGACCGGGCCGGTGGTCACCGGCAGCACGCCCCAGTTCAGGGTCAGGGCGCGTTGGGTCTCTTCGGAAGGTGTCAGGGCCAGTATCTGGGCGGCGGGACGGTACTTGGAAACCCGTCCCGCGGTGCTGCCCGACTCGGTGAAGGCCACGATCAGCCCCGCCCCCAGCTGATGCGCCGTCTGGCAGGCGTTATAGGCGATGGCGTCGTCGGTCTGGTGTTCCTGGTCTTGCCGCTTTTCTAGGAGCATCGCCTCGTAGGGGAGGGCGGCCTCTGCTGCAATCGCCACTTCGGCCATCACCTTGACCGCCTCGACCGGGTATTTGCCGATCGATGTCTCCCCCGACAGCATGATCGCGTCGGAGCCGTCGAACACCGCGTTGGCGACATCCGTTACTTCGGCGCGAGTGGGTGAGGGCGAAGCGATCATCGACTCCAGCATCTGGGTGGCGGTGATGACCACCTTACCGGCGCTATTGCATGCTCTGATCAGCCTCTTTTGGATGACCGGTACCTCCGCCAGCCTCACCTCGACGCCGAGATCGCCGCGGGCGACCATGATGCCGTCGCTGGCCGCCAGGATGGACTCGAAATTGGTCACACCCTCTGCCATCTCGATCTTGGAGACGATGGCGGACCGGGCGCCCCGCTCGTTGAGGATTTCGCGTGCTGCTTTTACGTCGGCTTCAGACGTCACGCCCGATAACGCTACGAAGTCTGCGTCGTGGTCCGCCGCGAAAGCGAGGGCCTGGCGCGCGGCCTCGTTGGGGAACGGCTGCGATGGGGCGATACCGGGAATGTTCACCCCCCGACCCTCGGTGATACGGCCGGGGGTCAGCGCTTGGCAGACCACTTCCTGCCCGTCGATGCGCTTCACCCTTAGCTGGATGAGGCCATCCGATATCAGGACCCGGTTACCGGGGTCGGCGTCCCGGTGAATGCCGGGTGGCGAAACGCTCAGGAAGCGTTGGTCTCCCACCGTCTCCCTGCTTGTGAGTGTGATCCCATCTCCCGGTTCCACCTCTATCACACCGGGCACCGTCGGTCCGGTGCGATACTTGGGGCCGGGTACGTCCGCCATTAGAGCCACCGGAACGCCGAGTTGCTTGGATGTGGCACGGATGGTTTCCGTAGCCTGTGTATGGAGGTCCGGCGAGCCGTGAGACAGGTTCAGCCGGGCGACGCTCATGCCGGCGTGGACGAGAGACTCGACGCTGGCGGCCGACTCGACCGAGGGCCCGAGGGTGCAGACGATCTTGGTCCGAGGGCGTTGGTCTTTACGGCGGGAGGTCTGGGCGGGCAAATCGGTTACTAGGCTACTACAGGCCGGGGCGAGCCACACTCCGTCCTTCATATGGTCGTGACCGACTTGGGCGCGGTTTTTGGTTTCGTTTAGAATAATCGCCGATGGAAGACCTGCGGCGACTCAACCAGCTCCAAGAGATGGACCTCCAGATGCGGGCACTGGAAGAGTCGCTGGCGGAGGTTAGGCGGAAGCTGACCGACGAGGGAGACCTGCCCAAGATAAAGGCGCAGCTCGTCAAGATCGAGGCCGTCCTGGCCGACCGCTCCACAAAAAACCGGGCCGCCGAGCGGGAGATCGAGCGTCTGGCCGGGATAATAAAGGGCATCGACCGGCGGCTGTACGACGGTTCGGTAACCAATATCAAGGAGCTGGACGCCATGCGCGACCAGCGTGAGTTCTCGGCCGGGCAACAGGCCGAGAGCGAGGACGGCCTGCTGGAGTTGATGGTCGAGATCGAAGACTTTCAGAAAGCCCGGGACCGTCACGTGCAGGCCATTGAGAGGCTCTCAAGCGCGAGGTCAGGCGAGATCGTCGGATTGACGGCGCAAGAGCCCGAGCTAACGAACGCAATCGCCGAACTGATTAGTGTCCGGCAGGAGCACGCTTCGGAGGTTCCTGCCACGCTGCTCTCCCGCTACGAGACCCTCAGAAAGACCAGGGGCGGGCGGGCCGTGGCCACGCTAGACGGCCACCTGTGCGCCGTTTGCCGGGTCGCGCTGCCCAGCGGCGATCTCGGTAGGGCGAAGTCCGGGCAGGAGGTTGTGCAGTGCAACAGTTGCCGCCGCATCATATACGCCGGGTAGGCTCGCCTTGTTTGAAAGACTCTGAACGGTGAGGGCGATCGGTTACTGTCGACCCGACTCCGTGACGCCACGGGACACTCCAAGTGGCCAGGTCGGCGCCGCCGAGGAGTTTGATGCCCTCTTCGCCGAATACTGCGAGATCAACCTGCACCAGGCCCTCGACACCTTTATCGAGGGCGTGGGAGTCGATGTCGATGGCGGCACCGGTGAGTACCGCCGCATGGTCGGGTTTATGCGCGACTCCGGAAGTCAGTATCTGGCCGTCGTGCCGGACGCCCGCCATCTCGGTTCGGATCTGGAAGCCGTCGCCCGGGCGCTGGTCGAGATAGAGGGCACCGGCTCGACGGTGATCTGCATGGACGCCGAGTTCCCGGACCCCGTCCAAAACGCCTTCCAGCGGCTGGGCATAAAAGGGGTGTCGAGGACGCGCAGCCAGCGCGTAAAGGAATCCATGCGACTCAGGGCGGCACAGGGCAAGGCGTTGGGTCGACCGCTGTTCGGCTACAGAATCGGGTCCGAGGGCACGCTTGAGGTCGTGCCAGAAGAGGCCGCCGTCGTGCAGCTCATATACAGGCTCTACACCTCCGACAACATGGGGTTTCGCCTTATCGCCGCGCACCTGAATAAGCGTGGCATCACCACCCGACGAGGCTCCCCTTGGAACGTGGTGACGGTGAGAGACGTGCTGCGTAACCCGACCCACACCGGCACCTACTCCCGTTTCGGAATGCGCTTGCCGAAAGTGCATGAGCCGACCGTCGATGCCGAGACCTTCAAACAGGCGCAGGACCGCATGCGCGCGCGGAGGCCCATTGGCAGAGTGACACGACCGGAGCCGTTCCTCCTCTCCGGCCTCGCCCACTGCGCGAACTGCGGCAACACCATGATTGGTGTGACGCGGCGGCAGAAGTGGAAGCGAAAGGACGGCAGGCGTGGGTCAGGCGTTTACCGTTACTACCAGTGCCAGTCCCGCCAGAACCAGGGTCGGTGCGACTACCGCACATGGCGCTCGTCCCTGCTGGAGGCGACCGTTCTCAGCCAGGTCACCGATAAGCTGGCACGCCGGATCGCCGAGGCTCGACCGGACGGCGATGGGTGGGAACGGCGTGCGGAAGAGATTCGGGCGCTGAGGAAAGAGCGGCTGGAGGCCGGGCGGCGACGTCTCATCGCCGCCCTCAAACGCGTGGCCAGGGCGATGATGCCTTTAGACCTCATCAACGACTACCTGGCGGAACTCGATGCCCTGAAGCGGGCCGCCGACGAAGCGGTGGACGGCGGCCTCGCCGGGATCCTCGCCCGGCTCGAGGCCGACCCACACCCGACCTTTGCAGAGTTACGAGCGATCATCGAGGAGAATGTCACCCGCATCGTTGTCCATGAAGAGGCGGTGGATGTGCAACTCTAGCGTCCGAGCGGTCCGCGCAGGGTAAAATTAGAGCGGGTGCAAGACGGCCGGGCGGTCGCCCCCCGGAAACGGGGGGAGGAAAGTCCGAGCTCCATTCGGGCGGGATGCCCGCTAACGGCGGGGCGGGGTGACCCGACGGAAAGTGCCACAGAAACATACCGCCTCTCTGGCCCTTAGGGCCCCGGTCCTGGGATTCAGAGTGGTAAGGGTGAAATGGCGAGGTAAGAGCTCACCGCCCTGGTGGAGACACCGGGGGCAGGGCAAACCCCATCCGGAGCAAGGCCTAACAGGGGACGCCGACCGCGACCGCTTGCGGAACCGGTCGGTGCAAAGAGGGAGCCCGAACCCTCCCCGGGTCGGCCGCACGACCCCGTCGGCAACGTCGGGGCTAGATAGATGACCGTCGCACCGCCCGGCTGTGGGAAGAAGCGCTCAGCGTGTAAACCGCATCCCGAGTGGCGTACAGAACTCGGCTTACAGGCCGTCTTGTGCCCGCCCTAGACCATTCGGGACCGTCCGGGTCCGGGATGCCCGACTGGTCTAATTGGCCGATTGACCGCCGGTTACGGCAGCCTTAGAATTTGCCCGGTGGCCCGACGGAAGAAAACGGGGTAAACGCAGGAGCGTAGCTCAGTCTGGTCAGAGCATCGGTCTCCAAAACCGAGGGTCGCGGGTTCGAATCCTGCCGCTCCTGCCAGCCGCTGCCCCGGTGGCGCTTTTCGCCTCGCCGGAGTTACCTGTTCAAGGCCCACTTCGCCCAGCAAAGACGATGGCCCAGATAGACGATTCAGCAGAACACCTCGCCGCCATCATCGACGCCCTCATCGAAGAGTACGTCGAGCGATACCTCGCCAGGCGCCATTCTCAACGAGGTCCGGCCTGGGAGGCCTGAATGGCGGCGCTCACACTTGAGGGCCGCTCAGCACTCGTCACCGGTGGCGGGCGGGGGATAGGCCGGGCCATCGTCCATGTGCTTGCCGCGCAGGGCGCGTCCGTCATGGTCGCCGACATCGACGGCGAGTCGGCCGAGCAGGTCGCAAAGGAACTGCCGAAGGGTAATGCCGTCGTCCGGTTCGCCTCCATAACGGCCGACGTATCCGACCTAGCTGACGTGGACCGCATGCTGGCCGGGTGCGTGTCGGCTCTTGGGGGGATCGATATCGTCGTAAACAATGCCGCCGTCACCCGCTTCGTGGACGTCATGGACATAACCCCGGACGACTGGGACCACATGCACTCGGTAAACGCGCGCGGCACCTTCTTCGCCATGCAGAGAGCGGCGAGGATGATGATCGACTCCGGTACCAGAGGTCGCATCGTCAACATCGCCTCCATCGCCGGCAAGGCCCACCCCGGCACCTCCAATGCGGCCTACGCCGGAAGCAAGGCCGCCGTGATCGCAGTGACCGCGGTGGCGGCGCAGCAGCTGAGTAAATACGGCATCAACATCAACTCCATCAACCCCGGCCTCACCCGCACGCCGTTACGGGACGAGCTGGCTGTCCAGGCGGCCGAGATGCAGGGCATCTCCGTCGAGGAACTGAACCGCCGCAGGGCCGCGACCATCCCCATCGGCAGGGAGTGCGAGCCCGAGGACATCGCCGCCATGGTTGCGTTCCTGGTCGGTCCCGGAGGCGATGCGATCACCGGCCAGTCAATCAACGTAGACGGCGGCCTGGTAAACCACTAGCCTCCCGTCGCGGCCTAGATACTGGGGCGAGGAAACTCGCCCAGGACCTCCTGCAGGAACATCCCCACCGCCAGCACCACGTCCTCGCGCCAGGGGCTGGAGATCACCTGGATGCCCAGCGGCATGCCTTCGGGCGACGTACCGCCCCGGATGACAAGGGCGGGCCACCCGGCCAGGTTGTAGGCGTGCGAATAGCTGCCGCTATCCGGGAAGCCGTCGTAGCCATGGTGGTGCAGGGCGGCAGGGACCGACGCGGCCGGTCCGATCATGACGTCGTAGCCGCGCATGAAGCCGATCATGGCGCTGCGGTAGTTCTCCAGGTCGACCAGCGTGTCGAGCAGTTCGGTGACCGGCACCGGCACCGGCGACATCATCGCGATACGCGCCTTCAGATCCGGGTCCATCTCCGACGAGCCGGCATCGCGAAGGATTTGCCGCGCCACCTGCCCCGCGTCGGCCCCCATGATCGCCGAGTGCAATGCGGACGTCGTCTCCAGCGCCATCGGCATGTCCTCCTTCACTCTCGCCACCTCACCCCTCAGTAGATCGGTGGCCTTGCGTACCGCGGCCTGCAGTTCGGGCGTTGGGATGGAGACGCCGTTGGACGTGTGAAACGCGATTCGCAGGTCACCGAGCGAGACTTCGTCCGGGTCGCCCAGTGGCACCGGCATGGTGGTCGGGTCGTAGCCGTCTGGACCGGCGAGGACCTTCAGCGCGGTGGCCAGGTCTCGCACCGAGCGCGCCATCGGCCCAGGCTGCGTAACCAGGCTGAAGACACCCCCGAACGGCGGCCAGTGTCCCGTTCGCGGAATCCGCCCGGTCGTCGGCTTTAGCCCGGCGATGCCGGTGCAGTGCGCCGGCCACCGGATGCTCCCGCCCGCATCGCTGCCGATGCCCAGTGGCGAGCCCCCGGCCGCGATAATGGCCGCCTCGCCGCCGCTGCTGCCGCCGGGGGTGCGGCCGAGGTCGAACGGGTTGTTGGTTCGGCCGTACACGAGGTTCGAGCTCTCGAACCCCATGCTGATCTCTGGCAAATTAGTTTTACCCAGTATCACCACACCGGCCTTTCTCAGCCGGGCGACCGGGATGGCGTCGATCTCCGGCACATAGTCCTTGCGGCCCAGCGTGCCGCCGGTGGATACGACCCTGGCCACCTCGTAGGCGTCTTTGATGGTCACCGGCACCCCGTGAAAGGGACCGAGTTCATCACCGGCGGCGACGGCTTCGTCGGCGCGTCTGGCCGCCTTGATGGCGGACCTCGCCGTCAACAGCACCACCGCGTTCAGCTTGGGGTTCACCTCTTCGATGCGGTCGAGATGGGCCTGCATAGCCTCTTCCGAAGAAATCTGGCGATCTCGAATCGCCTGTGCGATCTCGGTCGCCGTCGAGTAGATGATGTTGTCCATCGCTTCCTCCAAAGCCTGCCCGGCGGGCCGCCTCTAGAGTTCGTACAGAAGTTGGCCGTCGACGTAGGTCTGCTGCACCTGGATATCGCTGATGAAGTCGGGGTCGACGGCCGTCGGGTCGTGGCTCAGCACCACCATATCCGCCCGCTTGCCCACCTCCAGCGAGCCCACCTCGTGGTCCCGGTTGGTGGCGTAGGCGGAGCCGTTGGTGTACTGGCGGATGACCTCCTCTGCCGGTATCGCTTGGTCCGCAGCGAGCTGGCTACCGTCTCTCTTTATTCGCCTGTTGGCGAGGGCCGCGATGCCCGTCAGAGGCGGCAGGGGAGCGCAGGGGAAGTCCGAACCCGCGGCGATGGTGGCTCCCGACGCCACGATCTCCGGGTAGGGGTAGGCGGGCAACTCCATCTCGAACTCGTCCAGCGTCGCCTGGAACAGCTCCCCGATTGAGTACAGGAACGGGGGCTGCAAGGACAGGACTATGGGCATGTCGGCCGCCCGCGCTATCTGATCGCTCCGGGGGAACGTCATGTGCTCGACGCGGAACCGGAGTTTGTCGGCGCCCGGCACCTCGTCGATCGCCCGCTGGAAGGCGTTCAACCCCTGGTCGATGGCCCTGTCGCCGATGCAGTGGATGGCGACCTGGGTGCCGTTGCCCGCGGCCCGCAGTACTAGCGCGTCGACCTCCTCTTGCGTGTAGTAAATCTCGCCTTCCGGCGTCTTGCTGCCGTCGGCGTGGCACCGGTTCATGCCGTAGGCCGGGTAGACCGGGTCCATGAACAGCTTCATGGTCCCGCCCCGCAGGCGGTCGGACACGTTGTCCTGGTCGAACACGCCCTGCGATGCTCGCTCCGGCACCTGGAAGAAGCCGTCGCCGCCACGCAATTGCTGCACCGAGATCGGCAGCCTGCTCTTCGCGTCGGCAATGCGGTACATCTCCGCGCTCTCCGGCATGGTCAGCGCGTCGCCGATGCCGGTGATGCCGTGCGACAGGTGCCTCATGGCATTTTGATGTACGAGGTCTGCGACCGCGTCCTCGCCGAAGTGATCGATGTGGGCGCGCATCGACATGTGGTGAACCGGGTCCATCGCCCGCTCCCATAGCACGCCGTTAGGCTCCTCGTCGTCGCCCTTGTTTATCCAGCCCTTGTGGGGATCGGCGGTGCCTCCGTCGATGCCGGCAAGGGCGAGAGCGGCGGAGTTGGCGTAGCAGGAGTGGTAGGAGAAGTCCATGATGCACACCGGGTTGTTCGGCGCGACTTCGTCCAGCTCCTGCCGGGTGATGACGGCCATGTCGGCGGTCGTCAGGGCGTTGTAGCCCAGGCCCCACACCCACTGGCCTGCGGGAGTCCCGGCGGCGGTGGTGGCTATAGCTTCGAGTACGCCCGTTTTGTTGGGTAGCGGTGGCATACGGCAGTCCACCATCACCGGCTCCCACGTCGTCATGGAGAAATGGTTGTGCGGGTCGATGAAGCCGGGCGTTACGGTCCGACCCTGCAGGTGGATCACTCGCGTGTTTTCGCCGATCAGCCGGCGCACGTCCTCGCTCGGTCCAACGGCGGCGATAGAGCCGTCCCGCACCGCCAGCGCCTCGGCGCGCGAGCTGCCACCGTCCATTGTCAGGATCTTTCCACTCAGCATCACAAGTTCCATGCAATTACTCCTCTTTGAAACGGGTCGGGCTCGAAACTGGTCGCTTGGCACTCCTGTGATCGGGCGGGCTCCAATGTGTGGCGAACGCCTATACCACGGTGCGGTGGGAGTTTAAGGTCGCTCGATGACCCAGTCAAGGACGGGCCCGGGCACCCTGGATGCTGACGTCTCCGATGCGACGGAGGCGGGTCCCGCGGTCCGGGCGGCGTTTGTGGCCCCTAGGCGGGGTGGCTATAATTTCTTCCAGTCACCGCATCGTTGGGCGCGCACGCATCTGTCTAGAGGCCCGCTGGGTCCCGAACAGTTTAGGGCGAGTGCCCCAGATGCGTGATGGGTCGTATGGCATGGCACGCCGAGGTGGCGGAATTGGTAGACGCGCAACGTTGAGGGCGTTGTGGCCGCAAGGCCGTGGGAGTTCGAGTCTCCCCCTTGGCACCAGCCAATGATTGGTGCACCAGCCAGATCCCCGGTCCAGTGCCGGCAAGCCATACGGGAAAAGCAAGCTCCCGGGGAAATCATGAGCACCGTGATCGCCGGGGCACAGAGGGCGCCGTAGCCAAGTGGACTAAGGCGGAGGTCTGCAAAACCTCTATTCGGCGGTTCGAATCCGCCCGGCGCCTCCAAACTTCCCCCCGTCTATATACAGGCTCCGGGCTTTCTAGCTAGGGGCCTTTTTGTATTCCCCCATCATCCGAATGCCCCTTAACACCCCCTATGGTGTCGAAAAACATCCTACTGAAAGCAGAACGGAGGCTCTAATCGGCACAGAACGGCCTGATGAAACGGGAACTTCAAAGAAATTACGCAAGCGTCGCTCACGTCGGCATTCTTGTGTACTATCCGTGGTATGTCGAGCCAAGTAGTAATGGATGACGATGACCAATCATGAGCTTGTCGGGAAGGCGATGGAACTCCTCAAACAGGGGTTGGTGCCGTTCGTCGAACACGAGCTGAAAAACGCGCATGGTGAAGCCTGGTTCGAATACACGGTCGCTGCCCTGAGCGACTCGCAAGCACGGCTATTCGGGACCTCAGAGAGGCCGCGATGGGACGTCGCAACCGCTCTGGGCGTGATGTTGAACGAGTGGGACCGTGTTTTTAGCTTATCTGTCAGCCAGGCGGACCGCACGCTTGTTAGAGAGCTCCGGGCTACCCGTAACAGATGGGCCCACCAAGAGCCTTTCTCGACTGACGATGCAGCTCGCGCGCTCGATTCAACCGCTCGTCTGCTCACCTCCATATCGGCCGGGGAGGCAGGAGACGTCGAGAAGATGAAAACTGAGCTTCACCGCGTTCGCTCTGATGAGCAACCGATGCCAACCGAAGGCAAGTCGGCGACGTCGTTCGAATTAAAGATCGGCTGGTCGGCGTGGTTGGGAGTGGCTGCCTTGTACGTGATTAGCTTCAGGGCCTTGGCCCACCTAGATGGTGGCGAAAGGATCTTCGCGGCCCTGGTCGGCCCGGGGATCATCCTCGCCTCGGTCCTGGCCCATGAACTCGGCCACGCCTTCGCGATGAATGCTGCCGGCATGCAGGTCCGCAAAATCGTATTGGAAATCTGGGGAGGCTATACGCAAGGGGCGGAAGGGGAGAACCCATTCAAGCTGCCCACGGGTAAGTACTTTTGGACGTTCTTCGCGGGTCCGGGCACCAATTTCATCGTCGCGTTCGTAGCGTTCTTGGTCCATCTAAAGGCTGCACCGGGGTCAACGCCTGAAGTTGTGGCCGAAGTCGTAATAGGGTTCAACCTTTCACTGGGCATACTCAACCTAATCCCCGTTTTTCCTCTAGACGGGGGGCACGTGCTTCGCGGCATTCTGATGGCTATGACCGGAGGGCGAGTTATTGCGACACTGATGTCCGCTGGCTTGAGCATCGCCTTGGGTGTAGTAGGCCTGATTTACTCTTACGACAAAGTGACGACGGAGGGCATCGCGGCTCTGAGATGGGGACTGATTGGCCTGTTCTCGGTGGTTGTCTTGTTGGCGTCGTTACAGGCGCTGCTGAGCGTGTTCGACCGTTCCGCTGACGGGTAGGCTTTGGGTATGTCCCGAACCCCACCGACTGGGCTGTACGCCACCAACATGCTATGAGCGCTCACGAAGAGAACCATGTCGGTGTTCGTCCTAGATTTCTACCCTAAGTTGGGCTGAAATCAGTCTAAGTGAGATCACAATTCGCTGATCGAGTCGAGGTCGAGGCGGCTCAAAGTCAGGCGCCGTTGCTCCACACCGATGCCATGCTCGACTAGGAGCTCAACTAGCTGTTGTCCGTCCAGGAGATCTATGATCGGCTTCCCCGGTGCGGTTGCCTCGACGGTTGCTTCATTGGAGAATCTTCCTGTCGTCACGAGAAGCCCCTTTTGATTCGAGGCGAGAGTGCCTCGGACATTGCGTACCTCTACGCTGCCCACGGTTCCCGACCAACGCTTTGCCTGTACGACGGTTGGCAACGTTACGCCGGGAAGTTTCAGCGTGGCATTAATGTCGACACCTCGGTCTCCCGTTCTACCGACCACATCTACTTCGTCGTATCCCATTGCTTCAAGTAAGGCTCCAACCACACGCTCAAACTGGCTCGGTTCGATCTCACGGAGGTAGTCGAGTAGGGCTTCCCTGCTTTGCTCCTCATGTTCTTGCTGAACTTCCTGAACACGAACCCAAGAAGATTCAAGCGGATCTGCTGACGCACCAGTGGGTTCCAACCGACCGCTTGTAACCGATTCCAAGCCTTCGGCCACAGAGTCATCGGCTGGGAAGTTCGTGCCTTGCGCCCTGGTAACAACAGGGAAGTCGCTAAGAGCATCCTCCGCAAGCAACTCACTCCTTAGAACCGGTGGGCTCACTTTGGCTTCATAGATGATGCCTACCTTCCAGCGTCCGAATTCGGCATCGACACCGGCATCTAAAACAGGAGTTGCCACACGGCCGGTCGCGTAGATTCCAGCTTCAGCGCCTGAAACGTAAAAGTAGATCTTGTCGCCGACTCGGACCTTCGCACGGTGTTGGTTCATGGCCCAGTTGTCGTCCCGAGACTCTGATGCAGCTGCAAGTACGTCATACCGGCGCGGATTGGCCTGAAATACCCAAGAATTCATTGGTTGGACCTTCCCTCAGATGTTGACGGTGTTCCTATTTGTCCCGCTCCATTGGTCGAGCCAGGTGTTCCTTCTCTCGGGCGGCGTGCCGGCCCGTGCCAACCTTATTTGATCTGGTGCGGCTACTTCCCCAGTACGCCAAAAAGATATCGCTCAAGCTCGTTGAGGTTCCGGTTCTCGCAACCCCGTAGCGCCCTCACCAGCAGTTCGCCCTGGTCGTAAATATCAGGGTCGTACGCGATCTCAAGCAGTCGGAAGATCGCCTTGATGCGTTGGCCTCCCAGGGTCATAAGCACCCCAACCAGAGCACCGATGTACTCGTCACGGTCAGCGAATTCGTTAGCCGGATTCCAGGTCTCGAACTTCAACGCCTCACACCTCGCCAAAACCGAACACGTGTGCTATAGGTATCGGTTGAGGCCACAGTATACGAGGAGGGGCCTGCGGGTGAGCTGGCGTACGCCCAGGAACATTTACGAAGCCAAGGACTACGCACGTCACCAGGGACGACAGCGAGCCAAGTACCTCAGGCGGTTCAAGATGCGGTGGGACCCTGCGTATGGGGTAGGCAGCACGGTGCGTTTGAGATTCGAGAGGTGGAATAGCCACGCTATTGGACCGTTCGGCGTGGTTATCGCTGTTTGGCAGAAAGAGAAGTGGTCACAACCCCACTACAAAGTCCATATGTGGGTCGAGCGGATTCCCGGCCACCTGGACTTCACGCAGCCTGGCTATGACGAGGCGGAACTGGAGGCCTGGGAGCCGAAGGACTTGGGTGGTCGGAGCTACGGGCACTCGACGAAGTGGATCTCCGGGGAATCACGACCCAGCCCTCCTGAGTGAGTCATGAACAACCCACCGTCACGAAATCCGAAAAATTTGCTACTTAACCCCCTCGAGACGGCCGGGATTACGGAAAACGCGTAATATTCAGCATAGAGATCAGGTAAACGCTGTTATTATAGCTCGTTTTATGACAAAAGTAAACCCCTAAAGCCTGATTTTGCGACGAAACACTTTTACTTTTGCGCTCGGGCGTGAAACGATATGGAGGTCCGGTGAGCCGTAATCTCAGTGGCCGGGCAAAGCAAACGGGAGAGGACCAGAGCGGCACAAGTTATCGTCGAAACCTGCAGGGCCCGAGGCTCTGCGAAAGGGAAAGGGTAACGGCATGTAAATCAAATTTCAGCGCAAGAAGGTAACGAATTGAACAAGTACAAGACGAACGAGAACGGAGCCGCGGCGCGAGCGTACGCGGAAACTGGGTACCAGGTGTTCCCGGTCTACGGAATTAAAGACAAAGCCTGCACCTGTAGTGCCGGTACGAACTGCAGCAACGCCGGTAAGCACCCCCGCACGAGGAACGGCTTCAAGGACGCAACGACTGACCTCGGTCAGGTAACAGCGTGGTGGGACCAGTGGCCAGACTCCAACGTCGGCATCAGGACTGGGGCGGCCTCGGCGATGAACCGGACGACTTCGGCGGTCGGCCGGGCAGGGGGTACGCCAAGGTGCTGGAGGAGCTGTGGACCGAGGTGTCGCCCACGGCCGCCTACTGGAACCCGACGGACATCGCCTCGGACACGCGTATCGCGGCGAGGGAGACGGACCGTTCACGCTACGAGTTCGCGGCCAACGGGGGGCCGGTGACTATCGAGGCGACGCTGATTTTCCGCAGGGCGTTCAAAGAACTGGCCGAACATAAAGGCTGGGACGACCCGGACATCGTCATGGAGGCGGAAACCGTCACGGTTGAGTGACCGGGTGGATTGACGGGTTGGAGGGAGTCTAATCGACTAGGGAAGCCGGGGTTACTTCGGCTGAGGCTGCCAGGCGGGTGGGTTGGCAGGTGGATAGCGAGGATGCTATTAAGGCTTATATGGCTGTTGTGAGGTAAGGGCAGATTAATCTCCCTACCCCCCCAGTTGTACCTAATCCCTCATGGGACTCCTAGTGGCTCTTCCAGCATTAAATCTTTCAGCGCGGGGTGCGGTATGTAGCCAGACTGCTCGACCACTTATCTCTCGCCTGGATATTCTCCCTCAACTGAAAGTTTTGATTTTTCTCCTCATCGCTCGCATCGCCGGGAATCCGATGCCCCCGGCCACTATGCTCAAGGTGCATCGCGTCGCCCGACTGTCTGAGTGAGGTACACCTGGACGTGGAGGTATTCCAGGGCACACCCTCCCCAGAGTCGACAACCACGCCAGTAGGCCTGCCGGTTGAGGCATGGCGGGGCCTTTTAGCTGCTATGGGCCACCGCTCGGGAAACTGAACTAATTCGTGGCTTACCGACGTTTTAAGTAAACAGCCTTCTCTAATCGACTAGACTTCCTCCATGACTGTTGATGCTGGCAGTGGCCACCTCTCCGGTGTCTTCCCTATCCTGTACACATCGTTCGACGGTGACGACCGGATCGACTTTGGCGATCTTGCCGCCGAGGCGGAGTATCTCGTCTCGGCAGGTGTGGACGGGATCGGCGTCGCCGTCGGATCGGAAGTATTCAAGTTCACCGAGACCGAGCGTGATGCCGTGCTGAAAGCCGTGGTGGCGCAGGTCGCCGGGCGCGTCACCGTGGTGATGCACGCCGGGGCTCCCGGTACGGACGTCGCTGCCGGGTACGCGCGGGCCGCCGCCGAGCTTGGCGCCGATGCGCTGATGGTGACGCCACCGACGTTCCTACCAATGCCGCCGGACGTGACCGTCGAGCATTATCGGCGCATCGCCAACGTGAGCGGCCTGCCGGTGTTTGTTCAGGACATCTGGACGTCGCCGATCGCGCCCGCACTCGCCGTCCGTATCGCACGGGAGGTGCCGCTCGCCCGCTACGCCAAGGCGGAGACGCCACCGACGCCGGACCGTGCCGCAGAACTCAAGCGGCTTGGCGGAAAGGACGTCACGGTGTTCGGTGGCTTTGGAGGCGTGAACTTCGTCGCCGAGTTACGGCGAGGCTCGGTCGGCACGATGCCGGGACCGGCGGCTGTGGAGGCGTTCGTCACGGCCTGGACGCTCTGGCAGTCAGGCGACGAAGCAGGCGCGGAGGCAGCGATGGCGCGCGTGGCGCCACTGCTGTCGCTGCTGATGCGATCGCTCGACGGCTCCTACCACCTGACGAAGGAGATCTTACGCAGAAGGGGGGTCATCCGCTCAGCCAATGTCCGGATGCCCACCAACAAGCCGGACGACCTCACTTATCAGGAACTCGCCCGGCTCCTGGACCAACTGGGATAGGTTGGTTACGGTCACCTGCTCAGCATGCCGATCAGCTTGTCCTGCTGAGAAGAGTCGGCATCGGGCGCGGAACCTCCGAACACGGTCGCGCCCATGGTCGCACCGCCGATGATGTGGTCGCGTAGCTCAGCGACGTTCCAGTCGGTGCAGTGGGTCTGTGCCTGCCACCTGCTACGTGCCCAGATCGTCAGACGGTTCAGGCGGCATATGTGAGCAAAGCCTCACCATAAAGTCAAAAAGGTCAGAGACTTGGTGACGGTCGATGGCCAAAGCGATGAGGCCATGAGCCCGAAGAGCCCTAGGGCGAGCCATGCGAGCGGAGAACCCTCCGCGAGCGGTGGAGCAGGGCGGAGATGATGATCGCCAGCAGGGCCATGCCGAGGATGAGGGCGAAGGCCCCGTCATAGTCGCCGTAGGCGTCGAAGAACAGGCCGCCCGCCAGCGCGCCCAGGCCGCCGCTTACCTGGTGCACCATCGAGACGATCCCGCTCACCGTCCCTAAGAACCGGGGGCCGAATATCTGGCCCGCGAAGATCACGCCCAGCGGCGCGGTGATGAAGAAGGTGGAGCCGTAGAGCAGGGCGAAGACCATGATGGACGGGGTGGACTGGCTGTTGAGGATAAACACGAAGATGCCCGTCCGTATGACGAAGCACAACACGGAGGGAACGGCCGGGCCGTAGCGGTCGGAGAGGTAGCCGGAGACCATCACGCCGCCCAGTGCGGTCAGGCCCATAAAGGCCAGCATGTTGCCCGCCAGCAGGTCGCCGACTCCCTTGTCGGTGGCGAAAGCGACGACGTGGGTGAGGACGAAGAAGTCCTGGAAGCCGCACAGGGCGAACATGCCCATGAGCAGCCACATGTGGCGCGACCGGAACAGGTCGACGACGGAGTGAGCCCGGACCAGGAGCTGGTCCTCCTTGTCAGGTTCGCTTGGAAGCTCGCCGGTACCCTCAGTAACGGTTTCGAGGTCGCCCTTTCCCGGCCGGGAGCGCGCGAACATCAGCACCACGGGGACGACGATGAACAGGTTGGCGGCGCCGATGATGGCGTAGGCGGTGCGCCAGCCGATGGAGGTCAGGAGGAAGGTCAGGGCGATGATGATGATGAGCTGGCCCACTCCCATCCCGGCGATGGCGGCGGAGTTGGCCATGCCGCGCTTCTTCGTCCACCAGCGGCTGACCATCACTGTCACCGTCGGTACGGACGAGCCGGCGTTGCCGATGGCGAACACGACGCCGTAGAGCAGGAACACCTGCCACAGAGCGTTAATCCCCCACATCAGGCCGGTGCCGATGGACACCAGCACCACGGCACCGGCGAGGATGAGCCGCAGGTCGGTGCGGTCGACGACGCGGCCGACGACGGGCATCGCCAGCGCGGAGATGACCATGAACGTGGTCAGGACGAGGGAGAGGGAGGACCGGGACCACTCCAGGTCGTCGGTCATCGGCACGAGCAGGAGCCCGAAGACGGACAGCGCCCCGCCGCCGAAGAACAGCACGACAAAGCCTGTGGCCAGGACGACCCAGGCCTGGGGGATGTTTTTTATTTTGGGGAACTCGGCGTCGTTAGTCTCACCGCGCCGGGGCCGCGACCGCTAAGGGATCGCGTGCCGCCGCCGGCCGCAGACGCGGGGGCAGCCTAGCAGCGCCACCGCGCGGAGGCAATGTGGGGGCGGGGTGTAGTGGTCGATCACCCACCCGCCTCGCTGCACCCATGAACTGCCACCATCTATTAGCGCTTTGTCGAGCTCGACAACCATCACTGAAGAAGGCCGCACGCGGTGCTCCACTCGACCAAGCATCGGACGGAATTGTAGTGGATCGCGTAAGGACGCTGCATGGCGGCAAACAAGACGCGAACCACAGACTCCCAAAGCGAGTCATTGCATGACGGCGAAGACCTGTCAGCAACCGTAAATTGCCAAAGCGATGAGGCCATGAGCCGAAGAGCCCGAGAGCGCGCCTCGCGCGGAGAACGGAGAACCTGGACGGCCGGCGCGGGCGCGGACCCGCCCCGACCTGGGACCGACCGCCGAGTAACACGTTCGCTGGAAGAAGCAGGTGGCCGGTCCTGGAACAGACTATAGAACATTTGTTCAGTCCTAGCAAGGAGTGAAGACGCTCCCTTTCCTTGACGACCCACCGGGGCTCTATACTGCACCGGTGAACGGCGAAAAACTCAAGAAAAAGGTCCGGGCCGGGGGCGTGGTCTACGGCTCGATGATCAGCATGGGCCGCAATCCCCGCTGGACCACACCACTTGATGACCTGGGCCTCGACTACGTCATAATCGACACCGAGCATTCACCCCGCGACCGTGCGGAACTCGGCGATTACCTCGCCGCGACGAAGGCGATGGGACCGGTGCCGATCGTGCGCGTGCCCATCCCCGACTCGCACTATGTGACCATGGCTCTGGACGCCGGCGCGCAGGGTGTGCTCGCGCCCTACTGTGAGACGGTGGAGGAGGTGCGCGACGTGGTGGGGGCGGCCAAGTGGCGACCGCTCAAGGGTGCACTGGTACGCAAGGTCGTAGAGCACGGCGAGTTCCCAAGCCAGGACACGAAGGCCTATTTGGAGGACCGCAACCGCAACGTGGTGTGCATCATCGGCATCGAGAGCGTTCCCGCCATCGACACGCTCCCGGCGATACTGGAAGTCCCCGGCATCGACGCGATCTTCGTCGGGCCCAACGACCTGAGCATCTCGCTGGGCATCCCCGACCGCTACGACCACCTCGACTACGAGGCGGCGCTGCGGACCGTCCTAGCAGCGTGCCGGGCGCGCGGTATGCCGGTGCTGATCCACCATCATACGGTGGAACTGACCACCAAATGGCTGCGCGAGGGCGCGAGGTTCGTGCTGCACTCCTCGGACGTGCGACAGATGCACGCCGGGTACCGGGCCGACTTCGGCGCTATCAAGGCGGTGGCCGCCGAGATCACGGGCGTCGAGGCGGCCGACACCAGCGAATCAAGGGAATTGATCTAGTCCATCGGGACCTGACAATTGTCTCGCCAGAAGTTCGGTTATCACCATCTACGATAGAGAGGCTAGGTGACGGGGGAAAATGGAATTCACTATCGTTGCAGGGCCGTTTGGCGGCGTTACGGAGGGCCCGGCCTGGGACGGCCAGCAATTGCTTTTCTCCCACATCCCGGCTAGCAGGGTTCTGTCGTTCGATCCCGGCACCCGGCTCACCTCCGTTCACCGGGAGGGGACGAACTGGTGCAACGGCACCATGTTCGACTCCGGGGGTCGCTACTATGGCTGCGAGGGCGGCGCCCGCCGGATGGTCCGCTATGAAGAGGGCGGTGCCATCGTGCTCGCGGACGACTACAAGGGTAGGCGTTACAACATCCCCAACGATCTGGCGATAGACGACCGGGACCGCATCTGGTTCACAGACCCGTGGTACGAGGGCGCGGGAGGGGACTGGTCGGACGACCGCTCTGATATGGACCTAGAGCACGAATCGGTCTACCGGCTCGACCCGAACGGCGGCGGCGCCTACGCGTCGGCCGAGCGGGTGACGTTTGACACGACGCGGCCGAACGGGCTGCTGTTCAATCTCGATCACACCGTTCTCTACGTCGCCCAGAGCGGTCGACTCATCGACGAAAAGAGGCAGCTTCGGGCATACCCTGTGCGGGCCGATGGTTCACTGGGCGCGGGCGAGGTGCTGCACGACTTCGGCGACTGGCGCGGCATCGACGGCATGGTGCTGGACACCGATGGCAACGTGTGGGCAACGGCGGGCACGTCGGACGGCGGGCCGGGGCCGAGCGTGTACGTGTTCTCGCCGTCGGGCTCGGTTATCGAGCGTCACCATTTGCTGGTGGACCGTCCGACCAACTGCACATTCGCCGGACCGGACCTGAGCGAACTGTACGTGACCACTATCGAGGGACACCTGCTGTGGGCCCAGACGTCGGCGACCGGTCGGATCTGGTTCCCGGCGGCCGGTTAGAGGAAAGAGCCACATGCCAGAAACCGTAAGGATAGGAGTGGTCGGCGCGGGGGCGAACACCCGGCTGCGCCACATACCGGGGTTCCAGGAGATCGACGGCGTCGAGGTGGTCGCGGTGGCGAACAGGACGGAGGAGTCGGGTCAGCGCGCCGCCGACGAGTTCGGCATACCGAAGGTGTACGAGCACTGGACCGACCTTGTTGACGATCTCGACATCGACGCCGTCTGCATTGGCACCTGGCCGTACATGCACAAGACGATCACCCTGGCGGCGTTGGAGGCGGGTAAGCATGTGCTGACAGAGGCGCGCATGGCGATGGACGCCGAGGAGGCGCGCGACATGCTGGCGGCTTCGCTGGAGCGCCCGGACCTAGTGACGCAGATCGTCCCGTCGCCGTTTACCTTCGCGGTCGATAAGACCGTGGCGCGACTGGTCTCAGAGGGCTATCTTGGTGACCTGCTGTCGGTGGATCTGACGAGCCACTCCGGCGGGTTCATCGACCGCGAGGGGCCGATGCACTGGCGCTACGACCGCGACTTGTCGGGTCACAACGTGATGCTGATGGGCATCTGGTACGAGGCGCTGATGCGTTGGATCGGACCGGCGACCTCGGTGACGGCGCTGGGCCGGACCAACGTCACGTCACGAGGGGATGCCGAGGGTGAGTCGCATGCTATCTCAATTCCAGACCATGTCGAAGTCATCGTGGAATTCGCCTCGGGGCCGGACGGCCACATGCGCTTTAGCTCTGTCACCGGGCACGCCCCCGGCGACCGGGTGTGGCTCTACGGTACGGAGGGCACGCTGAGGGTGGACACGGCGGACGTGCTGGACGCCACGGGACTGCACATCGAGCGGATGACGTTGTCAGGCGGGCGCAGGGGCGACGCCGGGCTCGCGCTGATCGCCATCGCGGATGACGACAGGGGCGACTGGCGGGTGGAGGAGGAGTTCGTAGGCGCCGTGCGGGGCACCGAGGAGGTGCGGTTGACCAGCTTTGCGGACGGCGTTAAGTACATGGAGTTCACAGAGGCGGTGCATTGCTCTTCGCAGGAACGTGCGACGGTCTTCTTACCTTTGTAGAGGCCCAGCAGGTCCTGTCGGACCCTGTTTCTGGACCCGACGGGCTCCCGGGCCTTCGGTAGGAATCGCAATCGTTCTGCCTTCGCTACGGGAGGCTTGATTTGACGCTCGATATCGAAAAAATCCGATCCGAGATCCCCACGGTGGGGGAGATGATCTACATGAACACCGGCTGGTCCGGGCCGTCGCCGACCTACGTGGTCGACGCGGTCGATAAGCGCCTCCGCTACGAGAGCTACAACGGGCCCACTACACTCGAGGTGCTGGAGTCGGGGAAGGCGATCTGCACGCGCTCCAAAGAGGCGGTGGCGTGGCTGTTTAACGCCACGCCCGAGGAGATCCTGCTCACCGAAAACACGACCGAGGGGCTCAACGTCGTCATCAACGGCCTGCGGTTCGGCCGGGACGACGAGGTGGTCATCTGCGACCTTGAGCACCCGTCGGTGCTGCTGCCCGCCTACAACCTGCGGGCCACCCACGATGTGGAGCTCAGGATCGTCAAGCCGCCGCCCAACGCCACGGTGGACGAGGTGGCGGCTCTCTTCGGGCAGGTGATGTCCACCAAGACGCGGTTGGTGTTCCTCAGCCACGTACAGTTCTCGACCGGGCTGCGCATGCCGGTAGCACAGATCGCCGAGCGAGCGCACAAGTTTGGGGCGCAGGTGCTGGTGGACGGCGCACAGGGACCGGGACACGTGGCGCTGGACATGGCGGCGCTGGGGATAGACTTCTACTCTTCCCCTGGTCAAAAGTGGCTGCTGGGGCCCGATCAGACCGGTGCCCTGTTCGTCAGGCGCGACCGCGTGCCCGAGCTTCACCCGTCGCGGATCGGCTATTCCTTCGCAGAGTCGTGGAACCTGAAGGGCGGTTTCGTACCCAACCACGACGACATCGACAAGTTTATGGTCTCGACAACCAGCATGCCGTTGCGTGCGGGTTATCTCGCCGCCGTCGAGCGCGTGCTGGAACTGGGTCCGGCCGAGATCGAAGCCCGTAACCTGGCACTGGCCGATCGCCTGAAGACGGCGCTGGCTAACACGCCGGGCGTTCGCGTCCTGTCGCCGATGGAGGGTCCGGGGAACTCCGGGCTGGTGACCTTCGCCCTCGACAACGTTGACAACGAGGTGGTCACGGGCCGTTTGTGGGCGGACCATAGGATCCTGGTCCGGGTCATCGAACACCCGTTGGCCGTCCGCGCGTCCACGGCCTTCTTCAACACCGAGGATGAGGTAGACGCCCTCGCCGAGGTCGTCCGAGGCCTAACGTCGGGATAGGGGAATGGGTGTTCGGATGACGGGTCCGCTATAATCGGGCCTCCTTGGCAGGGGGCGTCGGACGGCCAACCGAAGACCGGGCGTGCCGTCCGACCCAGAGCAGCACGAAGAGGGCCGTACGAAGCGCGATTATAGACGCGATAGTGGGGAGAAAAACCATGGCCAGGCAGATCGTCCGACTGGAGCCGGTCACCAAAGACGACGTAAGCAGGATCCGCGACTGGCTAAGCGACGACGAGGTCGCCCAACGCTGGTTCGGCCGCTATTCCTACGGCAATCCCGCTCACCTCGGCTACCACCCGGACCGCATCGCCTCGGCGTCGGACGAGGAGTGGAAGCGCACGTTCAATAACCCAGAGCACCGTATCCTGTCGATTCGCACCGAGATGGGGGAGCATATCGGCGAGGTGCATGTCGCCATCGAGGAGGCGCTGGGCGACGGCCAGCTATCCATCCTCATCGGCCGCAAGGACCAGTGGCAGAAGGGCTACGGCACGGCCGGGGCCGAGTCCGTACTGGAGACCTGCTTCAACGATTGGGGCCTGTACCGGGTGTGGGTGGACGTGCCAGAGTACAACGAGACGGCGCGCAAGATGTTCGAGCACCTAGGCTTCGTGCACGAGGGCACGCTGCGCAAGAGTCGACCGCACGAGGGCGCCCGCTTCGACTCGGTGGTTATGGGGATTCTGGCCACCGAGTACGCCGTCCACGAGCACCCCGAAGGCGTTCATATAGTTTAGTCGCGGTCTCGGAGCACGGTGATGCGGACGGTCAAGGCCGAGAGCCTGCGACGGTACTCCTCCTCACTCAGGTCGCCATTGCGTCTGTCTTCGTCCAGTTCGGAGACCATTTGAAGCACCGCCTCGCGCTCGTCCAGCGGGCCGTCAGCCGCAGCCATCAGGGAACCCACGCGCCGGTTGCGCCACAGCACGAAGGCGGTGGCGACCGCCACCAGCACCGCCAGAGCCACCGGGGCCGCAAGCTCCCAGCGGACGGCGTCGAAGCGCTTTCGTAGCCGGTCGCCGAAACCGGCCATGGGCAGGTCGGTCAACGTGAAGCTCAGTTCGTGGTTCTTCGGCACGCCCGCGACCTTGAGCACGTTGTAGGGCTGGTCGCCGATGTCGATCTTGCCTGGTTCGCCTGCGGACGGGTCGGCCAGTCCCGCGACGGCTTGTGGGATTACCACTTGTAACAGGTCGGCGCCGTAGCGCAGATTACGAGCCACCTCATGGCTGGAACCGCTATACGGAATCTGATAGGAGTACAGCATCTCGTGGACGCCGGGCGGCACGCTCGCCGAGACGCCGAAACCGAGGTCCACCTCGAACACGTCGGCCACGATTAGGGAAGTTTCGACCTGCAGGCCGGTCGCGTCCTCGGGCAGGGCGAAGCGGATGATCTGCATGGGCTCGGGGCCGGGGACGTAGGCGAGGTCGGTGTCGTTGACGAGGCGCACGATCTCCAGCACGGACAAGGTCTTGGCGGCAGGGTCGACGACGTTGACGAGTATGGACACCAGTTCGGCCCGTAGCACTTCGTCGCTGTGGATGGGCTCGTATATGGCCAACTCCACAGGGTCCGGCTCGCCGCCGGACAGGTCCAGGTTTACGCCATAGAGAGCCCCCTTGTACAAGACCGAGACGCCGTAGGCCGTGTCGTGGTCGTAGACGATGCCCGGAAACGCGAACTCCCCGTCGGGACCGGCCAGTGCGTCATCCTCACCGAGCACATCGGCGGTGTTGTGATGGAAGACGACCGTCAGTCCCTCGACCGGGTCGCCGTCGTCCGTGCCGTTGACTACGCGACCGGAGATGGTCAACGAGCCTGACGACTCTTGGGCCAGCGC
Source organism: uncultured Dehalococcoidia bacterium (assembly GCA_964637315.1). GTDB lineage: Bacteria > Chloroflexota > Dehalococcoidia > Lucifugimonadales > UBA2962 > CAUZIR01. Next base: position 78,669 of record CAZWTT010000007.1, read on the forward strand.
CGTCGGGACGGTGACCAGCGCGAGCGCGAGCGCGGCAAAGAGGGCCACGATGAGGATCACACCATCGGGGGTCCTTAGGGGGCGTGAACCCCCTGAGTGGAGTTTGGGAGCAAGCCCCCCAAAAAGCACAGGGGGAGCGCCACGAAGGGACAGAGACAACGTCAGATGTCACCGCCGTTGCTGAGGGCACGCGCCCTGGCGGCGGCGACTTCGGCCTTCATGCGGGCGAGGAGGTCTTCCATCTGCTGCTCTTCTAGCTCCATCGCCTTCATGACCATCGCCGCCTCGGTGGTGTAGCGATCCTTGAGCCAGGCGTGGTCGTCTTCACTTAAGTTGCCTATCGACAATTCCAGTTCGGCCGCCTTGAGGCCCGCTAGGGCGCTCTCCCATCGACGGGCAAGTTCTGCCGAAACACTCGATTCGTCAACGAGAAACTCGTCTGTGCCCATGCGCCGAACGAGCGGGTACAGCACGACGGCGGCAGGAATCAGGGCAAGCAGAATGGAGATCAGGACTAACACGGGCTTGGGTATCGCCGTTACACGGCGACGCTATCCCTGGGTATTCGTACCGACACCGGCGACGGGCGGCGCTGGGGCGACAGGGCGAAGATGGTGCCGAGCGCCATTACCGGTCCGGAGATCCACATCCACCACACCAGCGGGTTGACCAGGATGCGGAACACCGCGCCGCCGCTGTCGGAGAATTCCGATGGAATGACGTAGAAGTCTTCTAATGGGGTCGACCGAATGGCGGCCGTCGTCGCTCCGATGCCGAAGTCCCTGTAGAACGTTCGAGCCGGTTCCATCACGCGAATGAAGTTGTCGCCTCGATAAAGCTCGAAGCGGGCGGTCTGCTGCTCCCGGTCGGAGAACTGCACGATCTCGGAGTCGATGTAGCTAATCGTGTAACCCTCGACAGTCAGCGACTCGCCGGGCGACAACGCGACGTCTCGCTGGGTGCCGTAGAACGACGAGCCGATGGCACCGATGGCCAGCATCAGGATACCGAGATGGACGATGTAGCCACCGTACCTTGGCCGATTGCCGGCTATTAGCCGACCGAAGGCAATCCAGACCGCCTCGCCCTTGCGCACCCTCGACCGCGTGCCACGAGCCCACTCGTGGAAGATGCCCGCCGCGGCGATGGCGCAAACCGCTATGGCCAGCACCGACACCGGCTGGCGCATGCCAACCGCCGCGACGACGATGCCGGTGATGGCTCCTGCCGCTAACGGTACGGTTAGTGATCGCGTCAGATTTTTCACCGTCGCCCGACGCCATGGGAAGAAGGGCCCGATGCCCATTACTGCTAGCACGGCGAGCAGCATCGGACCGGCGATGCGGTTGTAGAAGGGCTCGCCCACGGTCACGGTGTTGTCGTTTAGCGCCTCTGATAACAGAGGGAAGATGGACCCCCACAGCGTGATCGCCGCCACCACCAGGAACAACATGTTCTGTAGCAGAAACATCGCCTCGCGCGACAGCATCGACTCCAGCCTGCCACGGCTGCGCAGCGAGTCCATGCGCCAGAAGAAGGCGGCCAGCGAGCCCAGCAGGGTTACGCCCATGAACATCAAAAAGAGCCAGCCCATCGTCGACTGGGCGAAGGAGTGAACCGACGGAACCGGCCCTCCCCGGTTGATGAACATCCCTAGCTGCGCCAGTGTGAAGGCGATGATGATTATCACCACGTTCCACATGCGGAACATGCCCTGGCGACGTTGCACCATGATCGAGTGGATGAACGCGGTCATCGCCAGCCAGGGCATCAGCGCCGAGTTCTCCACCGGGTCCCATGCCCAGTAACCACCCCAGCCCAAAATCGTGTACGCCCACCAGGCCCCGAGTAATAGGCCTAACGTCAGAATAAGCCAGGAGATGAGCCCCCAGATGCGGCCTAGGTCGACCCACTCGTCACGCCCTCCACGGCCCGCCAGCATAGCGCCGATGGCGATGCTGAAGGGGACGGCGACGGCCACCAGTCCGGCCATCTGCACCGGCGGGTGGATGAACATGCCGAAGTGGATGAGCAATGGATTTATGCCCGCTCCGTCCGTAGGGGTGATGGGCAGCCGCTCAAGCGGGTTGGCCATGAACACGATGATGCCGAGGAAGAAGGTCAGCGCCAGCGCCATTACTCCGATGGCGAACGGCGTGGTGTGCGGCAGGCTGCGCCGTATGGTCAGCGCGGCTATGGACGCGAGCACGGCGAACACCAACGCGATGAACAGCAGCGAGCCGGCGTTGCCCGCGTAAAGCGCCACCCAGGTGTAGACCTGCGGCATGGCTAGGTTCGAGTTCTCGGCCACGTACCGGACAGAGAAGTCGTTGTTGACAAAGGCGTACATGAGCGCGCCTATTGCCACGGCGAGGATGAACGGCAACGTGTAGAGTGCGTGCCTTCCGCTGACCGCAAGCTCCGGCACACGTCGCAGCCCGCCGCCGAACGACGCCACTACGGTGTAGGCGGCGACGACGAACGCGATCACCAGCGCGATAAATCCTACGTCTACGATCACCCGGGTTCTCCGCTCACTCCGTTCGCTCTAAATCGCTCTTCGTCTCATGGCCTCATCGCTTTCGTAATCAACCGTGTTTGGCTTGAACGCCATCGTGAGTTCATAGGGGGTGTGAACCCCCTGCATGGAGTTTGGGGACAAGTCCCTAAAAGGCCCAAGGAAAACGCCGTGAATGAACAGAGCTACCGTCAACTCTCCCTTCCGTTCTTGAGAACTCGATCAACACGCTCGGAGTAAGTCGCCAGCTCCTCGTCAGTCAACTCGACGTCTTCGAGCACCTCGCCGGACTCGCGGCGGCAGCGCATGCCGCGCATGGCTAATAACAGGACGCCTGCCGCGCCCGCGATGGCGACGGGTGGCAGAATCCACGCCAGCAGGTTGAATCCCCTGGCCGGGGGCGCCAGTAACACGCTGTCGCCGTAGGACTCGACGAAGTGGTCCTTGATCTGCTGATCGGTCCAGCCCTGCTGCAGCCGGTCGATGACGATGCCGCGCATGCGTATCGCGAGGGAGTTTTGCGACTGGTCGATGCTCTCCCCGGGGCAGACCGGGCACATGACGGCCTGGTTGATCTCGTACGCTCGACGCTCCAGTTCGGCGAGGCCGTCGTCGCGAGAGCAGGCGACGAGAGCGAGAGCGGCGAGAAGGGCCAGCAATGTGCCGAGGTAAACAAGGCGGCCGGCCCTTCGCAGTGTTGCGGTGCGCACCTGTGAAATCTTCCCCATAGCCGCCGGGTCCAGAGTATCATGGGCCGCTATGGGCTCACATAAACGGCTGACGACGACGACGTTCAATTGACATTGAATGACACCTCTGGAGGGGCCCCCTACGAACGCCCGAAGTTGCGCGCTCTCGACGCTAAGTGGATTGATCACGAGGGCCGCAACCTACTGTACCTTCGCGATCCCCTCTCGCTGTCGGACGACAACGTGCTGGTGCCGCAGCCACTGGTGCCCCTGCTGGCGCTCTGTGACGGGACCCAAGACCTCGGCACGTTGCGATCGGCCTTCGCTCTGCGAACCGGCGTGCGGCTCGAGGACGACCAGTTTTTCGCGCTATTCAAACGACTGGACTCGGCGTTGCTGCTGGAAAACGTCACCTACCGCTTGGCGATGGACGACGCGCTGGCCGTCTACCGGTCGGCCCCACACCGGCCGCTTTCGCATGCTGGTGCCGTGTATCCGGAGCGCGCTGACGGGCTGCGCCAGATGATCGTCGAGTTCTGTGACGGCGCGCCCATGGTGGGGCCGGGTGGCACCGGACGGCTGGTGGGTATGCTCAGTCCGCATATCGACTTCGCCAGGGGAGGGGGTACCTACGCCCGGACGTGGCAGGCGGCCGCGGCCGACCTGGGCGGCATTGAGCGGGTGATCGTGCTGGGCACCGACCACTCGGGCGACCCCGGAGCCGTGACGCTGACTCGTCAGAGATACGCGACTCCACTGGGGACTCTCGATACCGACGTCGACGTCGTTGAGAGCCTGACAGCCGCCATTGGCGAGCAGGCCGCCTATGCAGAGGAGTTACACCATCGCAGCGAGCACTCGGTGGAGTTGGCCGCCGTTTGGATGCACAGCTTTATGGAGGCGCGACCGCCCGACCTAGTACCGGTGTTGTGTGGGTCGTTCGGTGAGTTCGTCACCAAAGGCTCCAGACCCGAGTTCGACGCCCGCATCGACGCCGCCATCGACGTGTTGGCCGAGGTCGCCGCCGAGCGGCCGACGCTTGTCATCGCCGCCGGCGATTTAGCGCACGTGGGGCCGGTTTTCGGGGACCCGGTGCCCGTCGCTCCCGCCGCCCGCCATAGTTTAGGGCTGCACGACGACGAGTCGCTGGCGGCGATCTGTGAGGGTGACGCGCACGGTTTCCTCGACTTCTCCGTCGAAGAGGCCGACAGGCGGCGCATCTGCGGTCTGTCGCCCATCTACCTCATGCTGGAGGTGCTGCGGCGGGCGCACGGCAAGGCGGCGAGGGGAATGTCGATGGGCTATAAACAGTGTCCCGCCGACGAGAACGGGTGGTCTCTGGTGTCGATAGCTGGGGCGCTGCTGTACGTCTGAAGGGGCGGCTTCGCTAATTAGCTAAAGAGGCTAGGTGTTCAGAGTTGCCGTGGTCTTCGAATAGCTCGGCCATGCGAGCCAGCTTGTCGGGGTGGTCGAAGCGGGCCGACTCGATGACGGTTTCCAGTGCGTCCATCGTCGCGAGCGTGTCCTGCTCGACGATGACCAGCGCCGTGCCCTCTTCCCCGGCCTCGTTGGTGACGTACTCGATGGGTTCGACGCCTTTTGTCAACACGAGAACTCTGGTCGGAGTTGCCAGCGCTGACATAGCCAGGTCGGGACGGTCGCCACGGATGATTACCGCCTTGTCGCTCCGGGTGCCGAAGTAGATGGTTCCCTCGTCCAGCATCCAGCCACCGACGAGGAAGTGCTCGACTAGCGCGTCGGCGCCCGTCGCCCCATCCACGAACCGACCGCCCAAGTGCTCGGCTAGCCGGCGCACGGTGACTCCCAACAATCGCCTGTCTTCAGGTATGACGGCGAGCACGGGGGTTCCCGCAGACTCCAGGTCGGAGGCCAGCTTGTTGGCTTCCGTAGCGAGATAAGCTCCCCGGCAATTAATGACTAACTCGGTTAGCCTGTCGGCGTAGGGCTCGGTGCGGGCGACCAGGTCGGCAGCGGCCATGCCATGATGGTGGCGGACGACGACCACGACCCTGGCGTCCAGGGTTTCGGCGAGAGCCGTCGAGTCTTCTCTCGTAAGCTCCGAGGAACCTTCGACTACGACGAGGTCGGCCTTCAGCGCCTTGACCGCCTTCGCCGTCTCCTTCATGGCCTTTTTGGTCAGGCCGCGTGCGGGGATGGCCAGTGTCAGCTGAGTGTCGCCGTCCCCGTCCAAGAGACTGGCGAAGATGGCCGCATCCGAGTCGGGGCCGATCTCGTCCGCGCCGCCGAAGGGTTTGAGGGCCGCGGCCTTGCCACCGGACGCGATCACACGGTGGGCTAGGGTGGTGGCGACTGCGGTCTTGCCCTCACCACGTTCCTCGGAAACGACCAGGAGAGTTGCCATATCGTCTTGAATTATAGCGCGAGGATCCACCCGATAACATCGCCGGATTCCGCGTACCGGAGGGTTGTCGATGACTGACGAGATGGCGGGCAAGACGGCGCTCGTGACTGGCGGCGGGTCGGGCATAGGACGGGCCGCGGCGATGGAGTGGGGGCCCGCTGTGTTGCCCTCTGTGCCGACGGATCAGTCGGAAGGGGAGTCGGGCTCCACCATGGCCGCGGTGCCGTAAACCAGTATCTCGGTGGAGCCGCCCATGATGCCGGCGGTGATGAACCGGGTGCTGAGAATGGCGTTGGCGCCCATCTCCTCGGCACGCCTGCTCATGCGGGAGATGGTCATCTCCCGCGAGTCGGCGAGGAGCTTGGTGTATTCAGTTATCTCGCCTCCGAC
>CAZWTT010000008.1:0-52857 GCA_964637315.1 uncultured Dehalococcoidia bacterium
CCTTGTGTTCTTTGAGGGTGTGCAGTTCGTCGAGGCGCTTGATGAAGAGCAGGTATGTCAGTTGCTCGATGACCGAAAGAGGGTTGGAGATGCCGCCGGACCACATGGTGTCCCAGATGCGGTCGACCTTGGATTTGAGTTCGCCAGTGATCATCGCCTACCCTCCTTTAAAGGGGCCAGTTCGAGCATCCAGTGCAGGTTGGACTTCAATGGCTTGACTGTTCTAATAAATTGGCGGTTTTTGTCATCGGTATCGAGGCCCGCCCATCCGCGCATAACCTTGCCACCACGATGAGGACTGGCTAAGGCATCCGAGATATACTTCAAAATAGCAGACCCTGCGCGACGCGCTTGTACTCTGCCGCGTCTTGGATACTGCTCAATGTGTCCGCATCAAAACAGAAGTTAGCCTTGATAGTTAGCGGTTCATTTTTGTTCACGCCTGTACCGGATCAAAAGACTGTTGTCGCGAATACTGAGATCTCCGGCATGAGGGCTGGAGCCGGAAACATCGGGGTGGAGAGTGATGTGGGCCCGGTGGGATTCGAACCCACGACACCCGGATTAAAAGTCCGGTGCTCTGACCAAACTGAGCTACAGGCCCATGGATGCGGAGTGCCAATATTCTAGGTGGGCTGCCCGCGTCCACACAAGGAGCCGGGCGGCGTCCGTTCCTAGTAGAAGGGCAGCAACTCCCTTAGCTGCTCGGGTGGCCAGTAACTGACCCAGGCGCGGCCGATGATGTTGTCGCGTGAGACCATTCCCCATGATCGGGAGTCTTCGCTGGCCCGCCGGTTGTCGCCCAGGACGAAGTAGGAGTCAGGAGGCACCACGACCTCCTTGGTGGTTCCATGGCCCGGCCATGTGACGTAAGGTTCTTCAAGCGCCCGGCCGTTCACAAAAACCACCCCCTTTTCGATCCTGACGGAGTCGCCGGGCACGCCGATGACTCGTTTGACGAAGTTGCGTGTGGGATCGACTGGGAACTGGAAGATCACAACGTCGCCGAACCGGGGTGGCTGGATGATGTAACCGTCGCCTCCGCCGATCAGGGGGGCGTCCCAGTACACCATCTTGTTGACGAGGAGGTACTCGCCCTCACCCAGGCCCGGGGTCATGCTCGATCCCTCGACCCGGTAGGGCTGAATGCTGAACTGGAGCGCCAGGTAGACGGCCAGCGCCAGCAGAACGGTCTCAATGAGCTCTCGAACCAGCGCCCTCAAGCCTCGGTCACCCTCTCGTTCGTTGTTGGTTGCCCGGTCCGGGACCGGTATTCGTCGTATCGCCCCAGGACGGGGGAGTGACCACTCGATTATAGAGGTCCCGACGGGCCATGTTCGGCGTTTAAGGAGCTCCGAGACCGCTCCAAAGATTGCCCGGACTGCTGTGTAACTCGTCTCGCAATGCAGCCCGCCGAAGCCAATCTGGTCGAGCGCAGCCTCAACGGCGACCTTGCCGCGTTCAACCAGATCGTGGACCAGTACCAGTCCCAGGTCTACAACGTCGCCGCCCGTGTCCTGGGTAACCGCACCACGGCCGAGGACGTCACCCAGGAGACGTTTATCGCGGCCTACTGGGCGCTGAAGGATTTTAGGGGCGGCAACCTGAGGGCCTGGCTGCTGAGAATCGCGCGGAACCTTTGCTACGATCAACTGCGCTCGACTAAACGGCGACCGGAGAGATCGGGCCGCCTTTGCCTTTCCCGGCATTGGCGCTGCGAAAGGGCCGTTGCTAGAATGCCCCTCTGGAGGCGGCATGGTCCTGAGCGATCGCACAATACGGCAGGAAATCGAAGCAGGCAGAATCGTCCTCGACCCACTCGACGAGGGCAACGTGCAGCCGGCGAGCGTCGACGTCCGCCTGGACCGTAGACTGCTGGTGTTCAGGAATTCGAGACGCCCCTACATAGATGTCCGCCAGGACATGACCGACCTGACCGAGGAGGTTCAGATAAGCGACGACGCGCCGTTCATGCTAAATCCGGGGCAGTTCGTGCTGGTAAGCACGCTTGAGCATATTGAGATCCCCGACGACATCGTGGCCCGCCTGGAGGGAAAAAGCTCTCTTGGGCGAATGGGCCTGCTCATCCACTCGACGGCGGGCTACGTAGACCCGGGTTGGAAAGGCCACCTGACGCTGGAACTGAGCAATGTCGCCAGTCTGCCCATAACCCTGTACTACGGGATGCCCGTTGGGCAGCTTTCGTTCCTGCGGCTGTCCACCGCCGCCGAGAACGTGTACGGCTCACCGGCACTGAACAGTAAATATCTGGGACAAACCGTTCCGACGGCAAGTCGCATGTTTCGCAACTTCTCCGGTCCGGAGGAGACTTCCGACTCGGCCTAGTCCCGGAGCGTCGCAGATGACTTACATGGATCGGGCGCTCGACCTGGCACGCGGGGCTCTCGGCTCGGTGAGCCCGAACCCCCCTGTCGGCGCGATCGTCGTCCGGGACGGTGCGGTGGTAGGTGAGGGCGCCACGCAGCCGCCCCCGGGCGATCACGCTGAGGTGGTGGCGCTCAGGCAGGCGGGTGAGGCTGCGAGGGGAGCCGGGTTATACGTCACGCTCGAGCCGTGCAGCCGCCAGGGCCGCACTCCTCCCTGCGCGGACGCGCTAGTGGCGGCAGGGATCGTACGGGTGCATGTGGCAATGCTCGACCCCAATCCCGAAGAAGACGGCCGCGGCATCGAGCGGCTCAGGTCCTCCGGCATCGACGTCGAACTGACGCCTGAAGGAGACGAGGCTTCGAGAGCCTCGCGGTTAACGGAGGCCTACCGCAAGCACGCGACCACCGGGCGGCCGTTCGTCACCTCCAAGTTCGCCATGAGCCTTGACGGCAAGATCGCCGCGCACACCGGCAGCTCTACTTGGATAACCGGTGAATCCGCCAGAGCACGGGCGCACATCTTCAGGGCCGAGTCGGACGCCGTATTGGTGGGTATCGGCACGGTACTGGCGGACAATCCTCGCCTCACAGCCCGGGACGGCGCCGGAGAGCTAAAGGCACACCAACCGCTGCGGGTGGTGGTCGACAGCAAGGGTCGAGTGCCCGTAGACGCAGTAGTCGCCTCGGATGGAGGACGCACACTGATCGCCTGCGTGACCATGGACACGGGCAAGACGTCTTTTTTCGCCGAGTGCGGTGTGGAGGTGGCGGCATTGCCTCGTCAGGGTGGCCGGGTGGACATGTCGGCACTGCTGGAATTGCTCGGCTCGCGCGGAATCACCTCGGTGCTGGTCGAGGGTGGCGGCCAGGTGGCGGGCTCGCTGTTCGACGCCGGGCTGGTCGATAAGATCGTGGCCTTCATAGCCCCCGTGATCGTGGGGGGCGAGAGTGCGCCTGGCCCGGTGGCGGGCCGGGGCGTGGCCGAGATCGGGGACGCGCTGAGGTTGAGCGGCGTGACCTGGGAGCGGGTGGGCGATGACATGCTCGTGATCGGCTACCCCCAATAGGCGATGGTGGGTAATAGGCCATACTGGGACGGGTCATGTTTACCGGCATAGTGGAAACGAAGGGGCGCGTGGTCTCCGTCGAAAAAGGCGGGCTCGTCATTTCGGCGCCGAAGTTCGACGATCTGGTTGTTGGCGCAAGCGTCAACGTCAACGGCGCCTGTCTCACTGTGACCGGCCTTGTGGGCGACGGGTTCTCGGTCGACGTCGTGCCCGAGACGCTGAGGCGCACGAACCTGAGCACGGTGGTAACCGGGTCACCGGTAAATCTGGAGCGGCCGGTGCCCGTCGCGGGTCGCCTGGACGGCCACATTGTGCAGGGGCATGTGGACGGAACCGCCCGGGTCGTTCGACTCACGCAAGAGGCGGAATCCATGGCAATGGAGGTCGAACTGGCTCCGGAACTGGCTCGCTACGTGGTGGAGAAGGGCTTCGTGGCCGTGGACGGAGTAAGCCTGACGATTGTAGACTGTGGCGAAAATCGGTTCTCGGTGGCGGTGATTCCACATACTCTCGCCGTCACGACTCTCGGCGACAGGCAGGTCGACGACGAAATCAACGTCGAGGTGGACATCCTGGCAAAGTACGTCGAGCGCCTGACCGCGAGTCAGACCTAGCGACGGCGCTGATGGATCGCCGTTCTTTTGATCTCCCTGATACATGCGGTGATTGCTGTTTGAGGTATTACGAATCCGAGGTGAGCGAATGCCACTGACCAGGGTCCGGCGGGCCGTCGACGACATCTTGACCGGCAAGATGGTCATCATCGTCGACGACGAGGACCGAGAAAACGAGGGCGACCTGGCGATGGCCGCCTCGGCGGTGACGCCAGAGGCCGTCAATTTCATGGCTATGCACGGCCGCGGCCTCATCTGCGTGCCACTCCTGGGCGAGCGGCTGGAGCAACTGAAGCTGCCGCCGATGGTGCAGGACAACACCGCCCGGTTGGGCACGGCGTTCACCGTGTCCGTTGACGTACTGGAGGGGTCGACGACCGGCATATCCGCCCATGACAGGGCCGCGACCGTAAAGGCGCTCATCGACCACAAAACGCGCCCGGAAGACCTGGGAAGACCGGGACACATCTTCCCGCTCAGGTACATGGAGGGCGGAGTGCTGGTGCGGGCGGGTCAGACGGAGGCCATCATCGACCTCGTACGCATGGCCGGTCTGGGCGAATCGGGCGTCATCTGCGAGATCATGGCGGAAGATGGGTCCATGGCCCGCATGCCTGAACTGGAAACGTTCTCGGCCGCCCACGGCCTCAACATCGTCTCGGTGGCGGATATCATCGCCTACCGGCGAGCGACGGAGAAGATAGTCGAGCGTGTCGCGGAGGCTCGCCTTCCGACTAGGCACGGGGAATTCCGGGCCGTCTCCTATAAGAGCACGGTCGATCCGGACGAGCACGTGGCCCTAGTGCGAGGTGAGATAGACCCCGCCGAGTCGGTGCTGGTAAGGGTTCACTCCGAGTGCCTGACGGGAGATGTGTTCGGCTCCATGAGGTGCGACTGTGGCGACCAGGCGAGGCTGGCTTTGGAGGCGATCGACCGGGCCGGGAGCGGCGTTTTCCTGTACATGAGGCAGGAGGGCAGGGGCATCGGCATCCACAACAAACTGAAGGCTTACTCCCTCCAGGACGGCGGTATGGACACCGTCGATGCGAACCTTTCGCTGGGCTTCCCGGCGGACCTGCGGCACTACGGCGTCGGTGCTCAGATCCTGGTCGACCTCGGTGTCCGCAAACTGCGATTGTTGACGAACAACCCGAAAAAGGTCATCGGGCTGGAGAGCTACGGGCTGGAGCTGATTGAGCGTGTGCCCATTGAGGTGCCGACCACGAATGAGAATCGTCGCTATCTTGAGACGAAACGATCCCGGTTGGGGCACATTCTCGACACCCTGGACGTACCCGTCGTCGGAGACGATTGAGCGCCGACGACCCGTTCGCCGATCTGATTTCCCGACCTGACGGTACGGGATTACGAGTCGGGATCGTGGTTGCTCGCTTCAACGGCTCGGTTACGTCCCGGCTGCTCGACGGCGCCCGAGAAGCCCTCATCGAGCACGGCGTGGCGGAGGATGCGATCACGGTCGAGAGCGTCCCCGGCGCGCTGGAAATCCCCGTTGTCGCCTTGACGATGGTCGAGTCCGGCCGATTCGACGCCATCGTGGCGCTGGGTTGCGTTGTCAGGGGCGAGACCACTCACTACGAGACCGTGGCCGAGTCGTCGGCTAACGGAATTACCCGCGTGGCCCTGGATACCGGCGTACCGGTGACGAACGGTATCCTCACAACCGAGAGCCTGAAGCAGGCCAACGACCGCGCTGCTAACGACCGCGCTGGAGGAAGACGGAGCAACGCCGGTCGCAGCGCGGCGCTGGCGGCTATAGAGGTGGCAAGCCTCATTCGCCGCCTGGACGCTTTTGAATAACGTTCCCGACGTTCCCGGCCGGCAAAGGCTGCGTCAGTAACATGGAAACACTCGAGAGGATGCTGGCGGGGGACCGGCGTGCTCTCGCGCGCCTGTTCACAACGCTGGAGCGTGACCCCTCTTCCATCCCCTCCGTGATGGCGGCCGTTCACGAACGGACGGGCCGCGCGCATGTCATTGGGGTGACCGGACCTCCGGGCGCGGGCAAAAGCACCATCGTGGACGGGTTGGTGGCCGGCCTGCGCGCCGCCGATGAGACCGCGGGTGTCGTGGCAGTCGATCCGTCCAGTAGCTTCACTGGCGGTGCCGTCTTGGGTGACCGTATCCGCATGTCCGGACACCACAGCGACCCCGGCGTGTTCGTTCGCAGCTTGTCCACAAAGGGGGCGCACGGTGGCCTGTCCCGGGTTGTGCGAGCGTCGGTCCGACTCCTGGATGCTTTCGGTTTTGACCGTGTGTTCGTCGAGTCGGTGGGAGTGGGCCAAACGGAGCTGGACGTCGTGAAGGCCTCGGACACCGTGGTGGTGGTCTTGGTACCTGAAGCGGGAGACTCGGTCCAGGCGATGAAGGCGGGCCTGATGGAAATAGGCGACGTCTACGTTGTGAACAAGGCCGACCGAAACGGCGCGGACCGGCTGGCTTTGGTCGTGGAATCGGAGGTCACGGCGGGGGCCGGTGGCTGGTCATGGTCACCGCCGGTGCTCACGACGCGCGCCGACCATCGTGACGGGGTAGCCGAACTCCTGCAGGCGATCGACCGACATAAGGATCACCTGACGCAGGGGCCGGAGTTCGAACAACGGCGGCGGGCCCGGCGACGGGCCGAGCTGTCCGACGCCGTGGGCGAGGCGATCCAGGTGGCGCTGGCCGGCTTGGACGTCGATGGCCTGCTTGGTGATATCTCGGACGCCGTGGCGTCGGGTGAAGTCGACCCATACACGGCGGCGGCCGGGGCGCTTGCGTCTGACGACGTGGTCTTTCGTCTGTCGGAGGCCCTGAGACGGGCCGCGGACGGCCGGTGACGGTCGCACCGGGGTTGGACCCGGATGCGCGGTTTGATAAAATTCGGCACTGCGCTGGGGATTCGTCTAATGGTAGGACGTCAGATTCTGGATCTGAAAGTCAAGGTTCGAATCCTTGATCCCCAGCCAATAGTTTTGCCGGCCGATCGTGGCGCGTTCGTCTAGTGGACAAGGACACCGCCCTCTCAAGGCGGAGATCACGGGTTCGAATCCCGTACGCGCTACCACCCTTCCTACCGACGACGCTGGCCTGCGAGGTCGAGGAGATTCAGGGGCGGAGCAACGGATGGTCGAGCCGCTAATCGACCGTTAGCGGCCGGTGGCGTGTGACTCCCGTCGGGGGTCGGCGCCTGCCCAGATGAAGCCGGTCGCGTGGTCCGCGGCCACCACCGTCGGGCAGCCCGCGGCGAACGCCAGATCGCCCCAGTCCTCCACCGTGTGTCCCAGCTCGGCCAGTGCCCGTGAGACGTCCGCCCCCACGCCTGACTCGACCCGTGCCATGCCCGGGAAGTAGGCATGAGGCTCCATCGTGTCCGGATGGCTGTAGGTGGAAACCCGCGGCGCCTCCACGGCCTGCTGGACGTCCATGCCGAACTCGTACCGGTTGAGCAAGACCTGCACCATCGCCTGTACCTGCGCGTCCGCGCCCGGGGTGCCGATGGTCATGGCGAACTTGCCGTCCCTAAACGCCAGGGCCGGGTTGGGCGTCAGGCGGGGACGCTTCCACGGCTCGATGTGTGCCGGCACTTCGGGGTCGGTGAAGCTCTGGATACCCCGGCCGCTGGGGGGTATCCCGAGCCCGGGGACGACTGGGGACCACATGTAGGTGTCGGAGGTGGTGGAGGCGAAGACGTTGCCCCACCGATCCATCACCGCGACGTGGCCCGTGTCGCCCTCTCCTGCCTGTCCGTTCGGGGTGGGCGTTGGTGACACGTCCTGCCCGACCGAGGCGACCGTGCTCGGATTGCCTGAGGGAGGCATGTGGGGCCAAGCTTTATCTGACCGTATGAGGTCGCGACGAACGGCGGCGTACTCGTCCGACAGTAGGGCGTCCTTCGGCACCTCGACGAACTCCGGGTCGCCGTATATGTGGTGCCGGTCGGCGAAGACGAGCTTGGTCGCCTCCAGCAGCGTGTGGACGTACTTGACCGAGTTGTGGCCCATGTCCGCCAGGTCGTACCCCTCGAGCAGTTTGAGGATCTGCGGCACGGCGGGGCCCTGGCACCAGAAGTCGCAGACGTATAGTTCCAGGTCCTTGTACCTGGCCTTGATGGGCCGATCGACCGTGACGGTGAAGTCCTTGAGGTCGTCCATCGACAGGATGCCGCCGTTCTCCTCGATGAACCGTGTCATCATCTCGGCCGGGCGACCGGTATAGAAATGGTCTCTCGCTGCCCGTACGGCACCGGCCCGGCCCCGCGATGCAGCTGACCGCTCGACCTCTATCAGGTCCCTGTAGAGCCTGCCCAGGTCGGGGTTGACGAGCCGGTCTCCGACCTCCAGTAGACGCGAGTTCGGTATGAGGATGGCGCCGTTTTCCGGCCACTCCTTGAGGAAGGCTTGCGACTCGGCCTTGCTGACCATGTACCGGTAACTCAACGTCGCCGGGAAGCCGCGCTCGGCGAACTCCGTCGATGGGCCGATCACTTCGGCGAGGGTCATGGAGCCGAACTTCTCCAGCGCCGTCATCCAGGCGTCCGGGGCAGCAGGTACCTGTACCGGGCTTACCCCGTTGGGGATGGCTTCGCCCCAGCGCTTGCGATGTTCTTCGAGAGTGTGGTCTCTCGGCCAACGGCCCACACCGCTGATGGTGAGTACGTCGTCGCGGTCTGCGAGGTACAGGATGATGGGCGCCACCCCACCGAAGCTGGTGAGGTAGGGCATGACGGTGTTCATGGCCACACCTGCGGCGACACCGGCATCGACCGCGTTGCCGCCCAGCTCCAGTATGCGATTGCCGACTGCGGTCGAAAGGAAATGAGCGGTGGAAACGGCATGCTCGGTTCCGATGAAAGGCGGACGGCTGCTGGTCGTGGCGCGGTACGTCATAGGATGTCCCCGTCGCCATCTTATGGTCGGGTCGTCCGGAGTGTCCACCGGCATAATGCCTCAGTTAGTCGATGTCCGTGCTCCTGTCAGTCATGCCTCTCGCCGTGTCTAAATAGCCGTTAGTTGGGATAGAATGCGCCCGCGAAATGATACACCGGCCAGCAAGAAAGGACGCTGTGTTGCGTCGGTCGGTAGGCGGCATTGAGCCCGTTCAGTAAGAATCACCTTCGAGCGCAATGGGGGCCAGAAGAAATGAGCAAGAGTAGCGAACTGTACGAGAGGGACAGGATAGCCGTGGCCAAGGCCACCAAGGTCCGCTACAACCCCATGGTCATCGAGCGGGGCGAGGGTCCGCGTCTGATCGATGCTGATGGGCGCAGCTACCTCGACTTTGGCGCGAGTTGGGCCTTGACCAATCTCGGCTACGACAACCCGGCCGTGCGCACGGCGATAACCAGACAGTTGGAAAAGACCGCATTCGCGGGCATCGTGTCTGCCGTCTCCAGTCCAGCCGTCGAACTGGCCGAGCGCTTAGTCGACCTGATGGGCGGCGACTTCGAGAAACGTGCCTGGTTCGGCCTGTCCGGCTCAGACGCGGCTGAGGCAGCGCAGCGTATGGTCCTGGCCGCGACCGGGAGACGACGCATCGTGTCGTTCATCGGCGGGATGCATGGGACGAACGACTCAGGTATCGGCCTGTCGGGCCTTCCCGGCGGCTCCGGCTTCGCCTTCGGTCCGCACGTGCTCAAGGCCCCGTATCCCGACCCATACAGGCCGCCTTTTCCAGACGCCGGAGAGGACCTGACTGACCGCTGCCTTGACTACTTAGAAAACTATCTGTTCAAGACGGTGTGTCCGCCTGAAGACACGGCGGCGGTGTTTGTCGAGACCATGCAGAGCGACAGCGGCGACGTGGTGCCGCCGCCGGACTTCCTGCCCAAGCTACGGGCGCTGTGCGACCGGCATGGACTGCTGCTGCTGGTCGACGATATCAAGATCGGTTTGGGGCGCACCGGGAAGATGTTCTCCCATGAGAATTTTAGCGTGGAGGCCGACCTGCTTTTGCTCGGAAAATCCCTCGGCGGCGGCCTGCCTCTCAGCGCGATCGTTGGCCGAACGGAGGTGCTGGACAGCGGTTTTGCCGGTTATACGACCTCCGGTAACGCGGCGTGCTGCGCTGCCGGCCTCGCCACCGTCGACGAAGTGATTCGAATGGGCTTGGCGGAGCGCTCGGCCGAGAATGGGACGCACCTGCAAAGCAAGCTCAAAGAGGTTCTGGGCGACTACGAGGTCGTCGGAGACGTCCGCGGCATCGGCATGATCCAGGGAGTGGATTTTGTGACCGATAAGGCGACGAAGGAGCCAAACCGGGACGCCGCCGCCAAGATCACCTACCGAGCCTGGGAACTGGGACTGGTGCTCTACTACGCCGGCAGCTTCGGCAACGTGATAGAGATCACCCCGCCCCTCACCATGACGAAGGAAGAAATCGACGAGGGTGTCGGCATCCTTGACCAGGCGGTCAGGGATTACCTGGAAGGCTCCATCCTGGACGAGTCGGTCGCCGAGTTCGCGGGGTGGTTCGCCTGAGAGAGTTTCTTAGCAATCCCCTCGTCGGCTACGCGCTCATAGGAATGCTTCTGGTGGTGATCGTCGCGCTGGTGCTCGTTCTCGCCTTGGCCTAGGCCTGACGGGCGTCACACTGGGGGCGGCCGATAACCCCCCGTCGCCAGTTCAACCAGGTTCGCCAGCGCTAGCGCCACGTCCTCGCACCAGGGCCGTGCCCCGACCTGTACGCCGATCGGCAGGTGCTCCGGGGACGTGCCGCCGCGTACCGACACCGCAGGCCAGCCCGACAGGTTGTAGGGGTAGACGTAGCTGTTCACCGGGAAGACCTCGTCTTCGACAGTCGTGCCGTGCGGGACCGCCGGCCTAGCATTTACGGGGCTGACGACGGCGTCGTACCTCTGCATCCATGACCACATAGCCGACCGAAGCTCGTCCAGGCCGGCCAGCAACGCCGCCAGTTCGGCGGCCGATTTGGGGTCATTCCCCTGCTTGCGCTGAAAGCCCTCCGTCAGCGGGTGCAGCTTCTCGGTACCTGCGTCTTTTAACAGTGCACGAATGCCCGCCCCGGCGTCGGCTCGCCAGATGGAAAACAGCGTCTCGAAGGAGCGTTCGATACCGGGCGGCCGGTCCTCCGTCACACGGCACCCTGCCTGTTTCAGCACTCCCACCGCATGCGTGACCGCTTCGACCGTGGCCGGGTCGGCGGGGGTGACGCCGTTGTCGGTGAACCAAGCGATCCGTTGACCCGGGATATCCACTTCATCGGGCTGCCCTAAAGGCGCCGCGATTATATGCGGGTCGCGGTCGTCGGGGCCGACCAGCAAGGGGAAGGTGAGGGCGAGGTCCTCGATGCGCCGGGCGAGCGGGCCGACGACGTTGAACGAATCGGTCATGCCGGAAAAGGCGGGCCAGTGGCCGGTTCTCGGTACTCTGCCCGTTGTGGGTTTGAGGCCCGAAATGCCGCAGCAGTGGGCCGGCTGCCTGATCGAGCCGCCCGCGTCGCTGCCGATGCCGATAGGCGAGCCACCGCAGGCGATCAGCGCCGCCTCGCCGCCGCTGCTACCGCCGGGGGTCCGGTCTAGGCCGTAGGGGTTGTCAGTGCGGCCGTATACGAAGTTGTCCGTCTCCAGCGCAAGGCAGCCCTCCGGGACGTTGGTCTTACCCAGCAGGATGGCCCCGGCCGAGCGCATGCGTGCGACGACCGTTGCGTCCCGGTCGGCTACGACGTCGGCGCGACCGAGTGTGCCGCCGGAGAAGGACTGCCCTTCCACCGCGAGGGCGTCCTTCACCGTGAACGGCAGCCCGTGCAGTGGTCCCGGGTCTTCGCCGCGTGCCAGGGCGGCATCGGCCGCCTGTGCTTCAGCCGTGGCCCGGTCGCGAGTCGGCACGACGAGGGCGTTGATGGTCGGGTTGACCTCGTCGATGCGGGCGTAGTGGGCGGCCACCACCTCCCCCGCCGACACCTCACGGCGGCGAATCATGCGGACGAGGTCGGTGGCGGAGAACGCGGTCAGGTTCATGCGCCGGATTATGACGTAAGATCGGGGCCTGTGTTAACCCGGGAAAGCCTGTGCTTGCTTGAGCAGGAGAGAAGAGGAATGGTCGTCGCAACTGCATTGAGATCAGAAGTCGAGAGGGTCGCCGACGAGTTCTCCGGCCGGGTGAGCGTTTCCGCCAACAACCTGACCAAGGGCGAGCGGCTCGACATACGCGAGTCCGAGGTGTTCCCGGCCCTCAGCGCGATAAAGCTGGCCATCATGACGGAACTATTCTTTCGCATCGAAGCGGGGGACTTCTCGCTGACGGATAAGGTCACCGTGAACAAATCGGACCTGCGTCTGGGAACCGGCGTCTTCCGGGAGTTCGAGACGCCGTTCGAGATTACCCTCAAGGACGTGTGCATGATGATGGTCGTCGTCAGCGACAACACCTGCACTTGGCTGCTCAGCGACATGGTTGGCAAAGACAACATCAACGGGCGAATGCGCTCGCTGGGGTTGAACGAGTACTCGCTCAACTCCGACCTTGGTGCCGATACGTTCGACGAGATGGAGGGCAAGGACATCGATGCCTATTCGGAGTGCTCGTCACGCGACTTTACGAGCCTTGTGGCCTGTATCGCGACGGGCGAACTGGTGTCCGAGGCCGCCTCGGCGCAGATGCTCGACATCATGGGTCGTTGCCAACACATCGAGTGGCTCGGCCGCTACCTGCCACTGAACCAGTTCTCGACCGAAATGGGCGTTGAGCCCACCTACAAGCTCTACAACAAGCTGGGCGCTTATCTGCACGGCCGCTGTGACACTGGCCTGATCACGGGCCCCAACGCACGATACGTAATCACCGTGATGACGGCCGACACCAAGGATCCGACGCTGATGCTGTGCGAGCACGAGGGCAGCCGCATGATAGGGCGCATCTCCAAGGCCGTATTCGATGCTTGGATGGCTACGGGATGACCTCTGGCTGAGGTACGCGTATACGGGCACGAGGGACCGTCCGTCTTCGTTCTCCACGGTGGACCCGGAGCGCCCGGATACATGGCGCCGGTGGCTCGTGATTTCGGCGACGGATTCAGGGCGGTCGAGGTGCTTCAGCGCTCCGGTGCGGACGGCGGGCTAACCGTCCAACGCCACGTCGAGGACCTGCATGAATGCATCGCCGCCCAGGGTGGTGGTGAAGCACCTTTGATACTGGGCCACTCCTGGGGGGCGATGCTGGCGCTGGCCTACGGGGCGGTACACCCGGCCGGGCTCGCCGGGTTGATGCTGGTCGGCAGCGGAACGTTCGACCTGCCGTCTATGGAACGGCTCGCCGAACTGCGGGCGAAACGGCTCGGTGAACCGGGCAGGGCGGCGATGGGACGATTGGAGGCGTCGAGCCTAGGTCCGGCGGACCGGATGAAGAGGTCGGCCGGGATGCTTTTCAAGACCGACTCCCACGAACTGGTGGACCTGGGCACGCCGGTGTCGGCGTTCGACGCTGTGGGGCACGACGGTAGCTGGGACGACATGATCCGTCTCCAGTCGGACGGTACCTACCCGGCGGCCTTCGCTGCGATCACCTGTCCGGTACTGATGTTGCACGGCAAACACGATACTCACCCAGGACTCATGATCAGGGACAGCCTGACGCCTTACCTGCCGCAACTGGAGTACGTGGAGCTGGTCAGGTGTGGCCACTACCCCTGGCTCGAGCGCCACGCCCGCGACCGATTCTACGAGGTCGTGCGCGGGTGGCTGGCTGTACAGGCAAATAATGTCTGAACCGCGATTGCAGAAGTGATGATGGCACTGCATGCAGCAGAGACAAGCGAACGCTAGATTGCCAATGCAATGAGGCGAAAAGCCGAAGAAGTCCTGACGAGCCAGGTGGAGCCGAGCAGAGAGCGGGCTACAGGCGGCGCTTTAGCTTGGGATCGAGGATGTCGCGCAGGATGCGTTCTTCCCGGACACGACTCTGCGCACATGGGAGGAACTGGAGCGTTCTCTGTCGGGCTCATAAGGGCTTTTTCGACTCATAACCTCATCGCTTCGGCAATCGACCGTCGAGTTGGACGGGGCTGGCACGAGTCGCGACCTGTCTATAATCGGTGGCATGTCGATAGCCAATCTCTCCGCAGCTACAGATTTCATCACCGGACGCTTTGGCGGGCTCGGTGCACCGGGACTGGCAGCCGGCATCGTGCACGGCGACGAACTGGTGTGGTCGGCTGGTTTCGGAGTCGCCGATCTAGCTACTCAGCGGGTTCCGGACGATGGCACCGTAGCGCGAGTCGCCTCGATCACCAAGACCTTCACGGCGACCGCGATTCTTCAGCTCAGGGACGAGGGGAGACTCGGCCTCGATGATGAATTGGCTACGCACATTCCCGAGTTTGGGCGGGTCCGGGAGACGGGCGGTCGGGTCGCCGACGTCACCCTGCGACGACTGCTCACCCACTACTCGGGCCTCTCCTCCGAGACGTCGCTGCTGAGCTGGGGAGCCGAAGAATTCCCCGACCTCCAGGAGGTGATCGCGGCGTTGCCGCAGACCGAGGTGGTGATACCCGCCGACTCGCAGTGGAAGTATTCGAACCTAGCGTTCGGACTGCTGGGTGAGGTGGTGACACGGCTCTCGGATGTTCCATACGCCGACTACATGGACGCCAACGTGATCGACCCGCTGGGCCTCGAATCGACCGCTTTCGAGCGCGGAGATCTACCGGCGGACCAACTCTACACCGGCTACGATGCCGTCATACCGAGTGACCCGTCGCGCGGCGAACTGCGCGTTGCAGATTATCGACACCTGAACTCGGTGACCTCGGCCGGCCAGTTGCACTCGACGGTCGCCGACCTGGCCCGTTGGATCTCGTTCCAGTTCCGCGAGGACGGTGGCGAACGCGGCGGCTCGCAGGTGCTCAGCGGCCGGACCTTGTCCGAAATGCATAAGCCTCAATATGCAGCGGCCGACTGGTCGTCCGGCCAGTGTCTGCCGTGGATGGTCGAGCGGGCGGGGGACCGTGTGTACCACGGACACGGCGGCGGGGTTCACGGCTTCGCTTCCCAGATCACCTACAACATCCCGACCGAGACCGGCGTGGTCTTGCTGGCGAACGCATGGCCGGTAGCGGGCGTCTACGCGCTGGGCGGGGAAGTCATGGAGGTGCTGCTCACCGGCTCACCGCCGGCCGTCGTTGCCGAGCCGGAACCGGAGCTACCGGCGAATGAATCCGCGCCCGCTGACCTTGCCCCGTATCTCGGCTACTACATCGCCGAACCGGGAGTGCCGGTGAATGTCGAGTACCGGGACGGTGAACTATGGATCACGTCCCCTCCCGGTGAGAGCTTCCCCATTCATGCTCCGGCCCGCCTCATTGAGACGGACGTGCGCGGCGACTTCCTGCTGCACGGCGGCAGGGGAGCGGGCGAACGGGCCGCGTTCGCCGCAAACGGCGACTCCTTTACCCTCGGCGGCTGGCTATATAGACGACCTCCTACTCATCCCTAGTCCCGTTTGCTAAGATTCCGGCAATCACTTTCCGGGACGCTTTCGCAGACGAAGCGATGAGGCAATAGGCAGAAGAAGCCCTGACGAGCCCGGCGGGATACAAGGAGACTCGAATAATGCAGTCGATGAAAGGTGCCGTCCTCTACGAGTACAACAAGCCCGTCGTGGTGGAGGACATGGAACTGGGCGATCCCGGCCAAGGCGAGGTACTAGTCGAGATGCGGGCCAGCGGAGTCTGCCACTCGGACTGGCACGTCGTGAAGGGCGAGTGGTGGGATATCCCCATTCCCGTAATCCTCGGGCACGAGGGTGCCGGCGTCGTCCAATCGGTCGGAGCGGGCGTGACGAACGTGTCCGAAGGCGACCACGTGATCCTCTCTTGGATGCCTTCATGTGGCCTTTGTGAGGCGTGCCAGGTCGGCCGACCGAATGTGTGCTACGTCCAGCCCCGGAGCAAGGCGACGGCCCACGTCGGCCGCAACGAGCAGGACGTGCCGTTCCTCAGCGGGCTGGGGACGATGAGCTCTCACGCCATCGTCAGCGAGATGTCGGCGGTGCCGATAGACAAGTCGATGCCGTTCCCTCAGGCTTCGCTCGTCGGTTGCGGAGTGACGACCGGCGTCGGCGCGGCCATCAACACAGCGCAGGTGCAGCCCGGCTCCACGGTCGCCGTGTTCGGCGCGGGCGGCGTCGGACTAAGCGTCATTCAGGGCGCGGCGATAGCGGGCGCGACGACGATCATCTCGGTCGACCTGCTCGACAACAAGTTGGAGATGGCGAAACAGTTCGGCGCCACCCACACCGTGAACGCGGGCGAAGATGATCCGGTGAAGGCGATCAAGGACCTCACCGGCGGGCTAGGTGTGCACTACGCCTTCGAGGCCATCGGCCTGGTGCCGGGGCCGTTCGTGCAGGCCATTCACGCCACACGCAGCCGGGGCGTGACCATATGGGTGGGCCACGCGCCCCTCGAGACGGTGGTGACGCTGGACGCGCGGGACCTGATGTGGGAGAAGACGGTGATCGGTTCGATGTACGGCAGCGCCCGCCCGCACATCGACTTCCCCCGGCTTATCGCCCTCTACCAGTCGGGCAAGCTCAAGCTCGACGAGTTGATCACCCGCAGCTTCCCAGTGGAAGAGGTCAACGAGGCATTCAGGGTGCTGGGCGAGGGCAAGGTCGCCCGCAGCGTCCTGACCTTCGACTAGAGCCGACAAGGAACCCGTGCGCAAACCCGCAGTCGATTGCCGAAGTGATGAGCGCTTGCGCGAAGAAGCCCTGACGAGCGAACTTAGTGAGCGGGAGGCCTGACGTAGATGCCCAACTGGGTGCCGCCGATGACGTGCAGGTGGGCGTGGTCCTGCGATTGCAGGGCGTCGATGCCGATGTTCGACAGCAGACGGTAGCCGCCCGGACTTAGCTTCCGCCCGAAGCGAACCGCCAGCTCGCCGATCTTGGCGAGCATGGCGGGGTCGGTCCACATATCTGCTTGGCTACGGTGGATGCGGGGCACGACGAGCAGCATGATCGGGACCCAGGTCAGTTCGTTGTCGAAGACGATCACGTCGTCGTCCTCGTAGCGGATGTTGCCGGGCGACCTGCCGGCGATCACCTCGCAGAAGATGCAGAACCCTCCGGGTTTTTCGGGCGCGGGATCGACCGAGTCGCTCAATTTGCGGGAAACCCCGGCCAGACGGGACTTGGCTTAATAACGGTCAGTGGTCGGTCCTTTGCCACGTTTCTTGGCTCGCCTGGTGCCCCTGGTCTTGCCCCGGTAGTCGGGAGCCTTGACCGCGACGACGTAGCCGACGGCCTTGTCGTTTGCGCGGGACCGGATGGGCCCCAGCTCGCCCTCGAAGTCGTCGAGCGTGGTGATGACGGTCGGTAGTCTGAGGTTATGACGGTGGACGACGATCTGGTAGAGCTTCTCTTCCGGCCAGGGGCCACCACGCTCCCGGCCGAGATCGTCGAGGATGAGCAGGTCGGCATTGCGGACCTGGTCTAACACCTGATCGTAGCTTACGGCGCTGGACGGCCCGTAGGCGCTGCGCAGGTGGTCGAGCAGGTCGGGGACGAAGGCGAAAAAGACCTTCTCGCCGCGCTTCAGGCACTCGGAGGCGATGGCGACGGCAAGGTGAGTCTTACCGACACCTGTCGGGCCCCATAAGGTGAGCCAGCCGTCCGGATAGGAGGCGAAGCCCCTGGCGGCTTCCAGGGCCCGCTCCAGGCTGGTCCGCTGTTCGGCGGAGGGCTTGTTGCCCCGTGCATCGTAGCGCTCGAAGGTCATCCTCTCCAACAGGTCTGCCGGAATGGATCCCAGGCCCGGTGTTGTATCCGGTGCCTTGATGTGCAGGACTTTCGATAACTGAGGGGTTTCCAGACGCGCCCGCAGGTAGGGGTCGATGTCACGCATCTCGATGGAGGTGGTGAAGACGGTGGGCAGCTCGGTGCTGAAGCGGTGGTTGACGATCTGCTGGAGTTTTTCAGCCGCCCAGGGACTGGATGCCGCACCACCTAGGTCGTCGAGCATCAACAGGGGGGTGTTGCGTACGCGGTCGAACAGGTCGCTGTAACTGATCTCGCTGGTCGGCCCGAAGCTGGACCGCAGATGGTCCATAAGATCGGGAACGTGCACGAACAGCGCGATGTGGCCGCGCTCTATGCACCGGTTGGCGATGGCCGCGGCCATGCGGGTCTTGCCGGAGCCGTGCGGTCCAACAAAGACCAACCAGCCCGTCGGTGACTCGGCGAACTCCGCCGCTTTCTCCCTGGCTGCTTCGAACAGACCAAGCGTCTCCCTGTCGCCGTCTTCCGGCGCCGATAATGCATCAAACGTAAAGCGGGCCAGTTGACCGAGATTGCTGTAGCGGACGAGGCGCGCCTGGCCCTCGCCCTCTATGCGATCCTCCTGGCAATCGCACGTGACGGCCAGCCCGAAGTCGGGGTGGCCGACCGGCACGTCTACCGTGTACCAGCCACGGCCGGCGCACTGCGGGCAGGGGCCGTTGGAGTCGTCACCCGTGGCAGTGTTGGACGGCTGCCTAGTAGCGGGAGGTGGCTCCCGGTCGAGCCTCTTTAATATGTCCCCGAGATCTTCCACTTACATCCCTCGATTCCGTCTTCGGTTCGCCCCTGCCCTCTGTTTGCCACCGCTCCAGTATGGCCCGCACGTAACGCCATGAACGGGCATTGGCGATCACAGCCTCTTTGAACGCCTCCGTAATCCAGTCGGCCGGGTAGTCGGCCTCGGCGCGCTTGAGTTCGTCGGCGATCATCGGGCTGAGCGCGCCGACGTTGTCTTCGTACAGGGCGAATATGTTGGGCCCCGGTGCCGTGCCCCCCTGCCCGGCAACTGCCGGCTCGGGTTCGGCGGCGGGCTCGTCGGCTATGCGCTGCATGGCCACGCGGCCCTCCGCCGTGTTGAGCGCCAGTCTCCGGTTCGCCGTGCCGGCGCGGAGCAGGGTGCCGCGCTGCACGATCTGTTCCACAGCCTCGGCGACAGCCTCGCGCGGGCCCACTGATTGGAGCAGTACCTCGTCGGAGAGCAGCTCGTTCTCGGTGATCCACTTGGGTCTTCTGCCGGTCAGGTGGAGCAGGGCAACCGCGCGAAGCATGCACTTCAACTCCCCGACATCGTCGATCTCAGCCAACATCCGGCCGACCAGAGGGCTTGGGACCGGCGTGTAGCGCAAGCCTTTCGGGAAACCTTTGGAGCGGGTGTCGTCCGTCATGCGAGTTCGCGGGACGGAGTGCGCCGCTCTAAGCTCTCGAACCGCACGACGTCGCTGCGGAAGTACAGGGGGATGTTGCCGATGGGGCCGTTGCGGTGTTTGGCAACGATGATCTCTGCGATATTTTCCGGGTACGGCCTAGAAGGCTCCTTACGCTCCCACTCCTCGCGGTTGGTGTACATATCCTCGCGGTAGATGAAGGCCACCACGTCGGCGTCCTGCTCAATGCTGCCGCTCTCTCGTAGGTCCGAGAGGATGGGGCGGTGGTTCGGCCGGTGCTCCGATGCACGGCTGAGCTGGGACAGGGCGAGGACCGGGATTTCCAGATCTCTGGCCATGGCCTTGAGCGAGCGAGATATGTCACCCAGTTCCTGAGTGCGGTTGTCGGTGCGCCTGGACCCTTCGCCCATTAGCTGCATGTAGTCGACAATCAAGATGTCCAGCCCCTGCTCGGACTGCAGCCGCCGCGCCTTGCCCCTCATCTCCACGGTTCCCTGTATGGGCGTGTCGTCGATAAACAGGGGGAGCTCTGAGAGCACGCCGATGCCGTCCAGAACACGCTTTTCTTCGGCGTCGCTGAGCAGGCCCAGCCGCAGCCGGTAGCTGTCAACGTTGGCCTCGCCTGCCAGTAGTCGGTTCCCTATTTGTTCGGCGCTCATCTCCAAACTGAAAATGCCCACCCGGGATCCCTGGCCGGCCGCGTGGCGTGCGATGTTGAACGCAAGCGAGCTTTTACCCAGGGACGGACGGGCCGCCAGCACAATGAAGTCCGAACGCTGCATGCCGTTGCCCAACAGCTTGTCCATGTCCGGGAAGCCGGTCTGCACCGGCGCCAGGGCCGCGTCGCCCAGGTCCATGCTGGCGGTCTGCTCCATGTAGGCGTCGAGGATGGCGCGGAGGGCTTGGAAGTCGCCGGTGGCCCGACCCGACCGCACCCCGTACAACAGGGCCTCAGCCTGGCTGAGGGTCGCGTCCACATCGGAGGAGCCTTCGTAGCCGATGGAGGCGATCTCCCCAGACACAGTGATGAGCTGCCGCATGATCGACGTGCGCTGCACGATGCGCCCGTAGTGCTCGACGTGCACGGACGTCGGCACGGAACTCACCACATGTCCGAGATAAGAAGGACCTCCCACGTCGTCGAGGCGATCGTTCAGTGAGAGCTCGTGCGCGAGCGTGACCTGATTGATCGCCTCGCCCCGGTCGAAAAGGGCTAGGGCGCCCTCGTAGCAGTGCCGTGTGCGAGACAGGTAGAAGTCTTGCGGTTTGAGGAACGAGGAGACCTTGGTCAGCGCCTGAGGGTCGATGAGGATCGCGCCCACGACCGATTCCTCGGCGTCGGTGTCATGTGGGAGGAGACGCTCCGCGTATACGATGGCGGCCCTCCGTTAGGACTTTTCTTGTTCGGCCTCCGGCTCTTCAGCCGTGGCCTTGTCAGCCTCAACTTCTTCCGATTCGTCGGCCAGCTCGGCCGACGATTTTTCTTCGGCGTCGGCCTCCGGCCCTTCAGCAGCAGCCTCGTTAGCCACGGTTTCCTCGGCGACCGGCGGTTCATCTTCCGGCTCCGCCTCGGCGGGCTCTTCCTCGGCCCCGATCGAAGCCTCGGTGGCTTCGGGTTCGTCTTCGCTGGACTCCTCGGAGGCCTCCAGGGCTTCGGCTTCTTCGGCCTCAGCCGATGCCGCGGTCACATCGTCGATGCCCCCGGCGGCTTCGGCGCCGTCCTTGGCTCTGCCCTCCATCTCGGCCAGATATCCTTCGGCGTCGGTCCCAAGCGGGTGGACGAGGATGTCGATCTCGGTCTCGACCTCGGCATGGAGTTTGACGTTCGCGGTGTAAACACCCAGTTCGCGGACCGAGTCGGGAACGGTGACCGTGCGGCGGTCGATCTGCCTGCCGGTTAGCTCCGCGAGCTTGGCTGCGATGATCGCGTTGGTCACCGACCCGTACAGGCGGCCGCCCGTGCCGGCGCGCATCTCGACATCGATGCGGACGCCGGACAGCTCCTCGCCCAGGGCGGTCATATCCTTGAGTGTCTTGAGCCGAGTTTTTTCGGCGTTGTCCGCAAGCTTCTCGATCCGCTGGAGCGCATCGTGGGTCGCCGGTACCGCCAAGGCTTTTGGAATCAGATAATTACGGGCGAAACCGTTTTTGACTTCTTTGATGTCGCCACCTTGGGCAACGCCCTCGACGTCTTCGAGGAACACCACTTTCATGGAAGATCAACCTCTGCTTGGTAAGGGTTGGCGGCCAGTCCATACCTGTGCTTCAGTTCATCACCCGCGAGGCCACCGGGTGCGCGGGTGCGACATGCACGCCCTCAAAAGGAGGAGAGATTGATGATCCGTCACGCCCTCCATCCAGATGATTCAGGATAACCCAGCGGCAGACCTCAAGTCGAGTTCGTGTATGGGCGCCGTCGGAGACTCTTCTAAATCGGCGTGCAGCCCTCCGTTTAGCCGTTGACAGCCGATTTCCGCGAGGACTAGACTTACTTTTTAGGGTCTATTCCGTCCCGAGTTGGATCGAGACCCCAGATATCCCGTTTGTTGAGTGACTACTTCGGAGAAGCGATTGCTGAAGATTCGGTTAAAGCGCGTGGGCGCGAAAAAGCAACCCAGTTACAGGATCATAGTAGCGGACGCAAGGGCCGCCCGTGACGGGGCGTTCGTTGAACAGGTTGGCCACTACGATCCCAAGACCGACCCGCCCACCATAGTTCTGGATAGAGAACGGGCCGACGAATGGATCGGCAAGGGCGCCCAGCCCACCGACTCCGTCACCCGTTTGTTCAAGACCCATGAGACCCAGCAGGCCGCCGGACCTCAAGTGGTGGTCGAGCCCGAGGAGGCCACCGAGCCTGAGGAGGCCCGGTAGGCCGAAGAGATTGAGGCGGCCGATGAGCCTGGAGAGACGGACGAGTAAGGCGCCGGGAGCGGACCATGAAAGAACTGGTCGAATACATCGTTAGATCTATCGCCTCCAAGCCCGATGAGGTTCGGGTGACCGAGGAGGATGAGGGCCAGGGTGGTCGACTCCTGCTCAGGCTCGAGGTCTCGCCGGACGACAAGGGCAAAGTGATCGGCCGTCAGGGCCGGGTGGCCCAGTCCATTCGAACGGTTCTCCGAGTCGCCGCCATCAAGCGTGGCACCCGCGCCGTCCTAGAGATCGTCTGAGATCTCCGCGAGGTCTTGCCTCGCTCGTCAGGGCTTCTTCGGCTTATCGCCTCATCGCTTTGGCAATCCACCGTCGATGAACGCTTGTGCGAAGAGTCCAAAGAGCAAGGTGGAGCCGCCCGTTGCTGTGGGGAAGGTCTTGGCGCCATGGGGTGTGCGGGGCGATGTCAAGATAGCTCCGTTTTCTCGGTCTCTTGACCGCTTCACGCCCGGGACCCGGGTGTATTCGGGTGAGACAGCCCTGATAGTAGAGCGTAGCCGGTCTCACAAAGGGCACTTCGTGGTGAAGTTCGCCTCCGTCTCTGACCTTGGAACCGCTGAGGAGATGCGCGGAACTGAACTCACCATTCCTGTCTCGGAATTGCCACCGCCGCCCCAGGGCGTGTTCTACCAGTTCCAGCTGATTGGGTTGGCCGCCGTAACCCCATCGGGGGAGCCTCTCGGCACGATAGCTCGCGTGCTGGAGACGGGCGCCAACGACGTCTACCTTATCGAGCGCCCCGACGGAGGTGAGACTCTAATCCCCGCCGTCAGAGACGTCGTAATAGAGATAGACCTGGACGGGGGACGCATGGTTGTGGACCCGCCGGTCGGGCTATGAACGGTCCGGCGTTGATTGGACGAGTTATCATCGGTACTAC
The DNA here is from genome assembly GCA_964637315.1 of uncultured Dehalococcoidia bacterium. Classification (GTDB taxonomy): domain Bacteria; phylum Chloroflexota; class Dehalococcoidia; order Lucifugimonadales; family UBA2962; genus CAUZIR01. Next base: position 23,064 of record CAZWTT010000008.1, read on the forward strand.
TCTATGCTGGGCCTGAGGTAGGACTGGAGTTCTGAGATGTCCGGCCATTCAAAGTGGTCGTCAATAAAACATGCCAAGGCGATCACCGACGCTCGCCGTGGCAAGGTGTTCACCAAGCTGGCGAAAGAGATCATCGTCGTCGCCCGGGACGGCGGCGGCGATCCCGAAGCCAACTTCAGGCTGCGCATGGCCGTGCAGCGGGCGAAGGACGCCAACATGCCGGCGGGCAACATCGCCCGGGCCATCAAGAAGGGCACGGGCGAGAGCACCGACGGCACCCAGATGGCCGAGATTCGCTATGAGGGCTACGGCCCTGGCGGCACCGCCATCCTGCTGGAGGCGCTTACCGATAACCGCAACCGCACGGCGTCCGATGTGCGATCGACGTTCACGAAGTCTGGAGGAAATCTCGCGGAAGTCGGCGCGGTGGCATGGCAATTCGACCAGCGCGGCGTGGTCGTGGCTGAAGCGGACATCGAGTTGGCCGAGGACTTGGCGATGGCCGCCATCGATGCTGGGGCGGACGATTTCGAATCCGACGACGTAACGCTTCTTGTCTACTCCCCGGTCGAGTCGCTGGAGACGATTAGGCGGACGCTGGCCGAGCACGACGCCGTGATTCGCTCCTCCGAGCTGTCGATGATGCCGAAGAACACGGTGCAGCTTGACGCCAAGACGGCGAAGCAGACGCTCCGGCTGCTGGACCAGCTGGAGGACCTGGACGACGTGCAGCGCGTCTACTCCAATGGCGACTTCCCCGACGACGTACTCGAAGAGTATGGAAGCGAGTGATTGAATCACGACAGATACACGTAGGCCGTCATTTGCCAAGCGATGATGCTCTGGCCGAAGAAGCCTTGACGAGCGCGCTCCGCTCGGAGCAACGATGAGCGCTCGCGCGAAGAGCAATAGAGCGAACGCAGTGAGCGGAGAACATTGAGAGTTCTCGGCGTTGACCCCGGCACCGTCCATATGGGGGTCGGACTCGTCGACCTTGCCGGTGACGATGTCACCCACGTCACCTCCGCTACGCTGAGTCCGCCTGCTAAGTTGGCCCTGTCGGACCGGCTGGCCGCCATATTCACAGAGCTGGAAGGGTTGATGCAGGAGTGGATGCCGGACGCGGTTGCCATCGAGCAGCCATTCGCTGGCAAGAACATCCGCTCAGCCCTCGCCGTGGGGCAGGCCCAGGCTGTCGCAATGGTCGTTGCGGCCCGGAGTGGTCTGCCGGTGGCCACCTACTCGCCGTCGCAGGTCAAGCAGGCGGTCACGGACCACGGCGTCAGCTCCAAAGAGCAGGTGAGGGAGATGGTGCAGATCGTGCTACAACTCGCCGACCCACCGGAAACCTCAGACGCCGCCGACGCGCTCGCCGTGGCGCTGTGTCACGTCAACGCGACCCGGGCCGATCGTCTAGTGTTGATGGATTGAGAGTGTTGGATCGAAAGACGCTATCAGTTGGCTGAAAAACAAGCTTTTTGAGCACCTCGAATAAGAAATGATTACCTCTGTCAACGGCAAGGTGGCTAGGATGGGTACGGACTGGGTCGATGTAGACTTGGGCTCTGTCTCCGTCAGGGTCAACATTCCGACCTCTACCGTCGGCCAGGTTGGCGCGCCGGGCGACACGATACGACTGTTCACCTCGCTGCAGGTGAGGGAGGACAGCCTGACGCTTTACGGCTTTGCGTCTGAGGACTCAAAACGCAGCTTCCAGTCCCTGATCGGCATCAACGGCGTCGGTCCCAGACTGGCGCTTAGTGTGCTGTCGATGTTCTCGCCCGAAGACCTCGCGGCCTCGGTCGCTACCGAAGACGTGACGGCGTTCAGCCGGGTGCCCGGTGTGGGCAAGAAAACGGCCGGCCGCATCGTGCTGGAGTTGAAGGGCCAGCTTAGCCCGGAGTGGGAGATCTCCGCCCAGGGCGTCGGTGCCTCTGAAGTGCTGGAGGCGCTGACGGCACTGGGATACTCGCTCATCGAGGCGCGCGAGGCGGTGGCGTCCCTGCCGCCGGATGCGGGTACGACCACCGAGGAGCGCGTCCGTGCGTCGCTCGAACGGCTCGCCGCCCGCTAGGCGGGTCGTACAAGTAGGGATACATGACCGATTTTGAGATCCTCTCCGACTTTCGGCCGACTGGTGACCAGCCCCAGGCGATAGACGCCCTCGCCGCCGGGGTCGACAAGGCCATGCGCCACCAGACCCTTCTCGGCGTTACCGGCTCCGGTAAGACCTTCACTATGGCCAACGTCATCGAGAAGGTGCAGCGACCGACGCTGGTGCTCGCTCACAACAAGACGCTGGCCGCTCAGCTTGCCACCGAGTTCAAGGACTACTTCCCTAACAACGCCGTTGAGTACTTCGTCAGCTATTACGACTACTACCAGCCCGAGGCCTATATACCGCGCACCGACACCTACATAGAGAAGGACGCGGATATCAACGAGCAACTCGATAAGTTGAGACACTCGGCTACAAGGGCGCTGTTGACGAGACGGGACACGCTGATCGTTGCGTCGGTGTCGTGCATCTTCGGCCTCGGTTCGCCCGAGGAATACCAGAGCTTCGTCGCCTACGTCCGCAAAGGTGAGACCAAGTCCCGAGGGAAGTTGATTCGCCAACTGGTCGATATGCAGTACGAGCGTAACGACTTCGACCTCGCCCGCGGCAAATTCCGGGTACGAGGCGACATTCTTGAGTTGCTGCCCGCTTATGAAGACGGCGTCGGCGTTCGCATCGAGTTCTGGGGAGACGAGGTGGAGCGCATAGTCCAGCTCGATCCCCTTACCGGCGAGGTGCTGGCCGAGCGGGACGACATCGAAATCTACCCGGCCAAGCACTTCGTCACCTCTCACGAAAAACTCATGACGGCCATTGACGACATAGAGGCGGAACTGCGAGAAAGACTGGCCGAATTGAACAGGGAAGGGAAGCTGCTGGAAGCGCATCGGCTGGAGTCGCGCACCAAGTACGACATGGAGATGATGCGCGAGACGGGCTACTGCTCCGGAGTGGAGAACTACTCCCGCCACCTCGCCGGCCGGGCCGCGGGCAGCACGCCGTACACGCTGATGGACTACTTCCCCGACGACTTCCTGCTCTTCGTCGACGAGTCGCACATGACCCTGCCGCAGGTAAGGGCCATGTACGGCGGCGACCGGTCTCGTAAAGAGGTGCTGATCGACTACGGTTTCCGGCTGCCCTCTGCTTTGGACAATCGGCCGCTCAATTTCGGCGAGTTCGAGGAGCGCGTGAACCAGACGGTGTACGTCTCGGCGACGCCGGGACCGTACGAGTACGAGCACAGCCAGCGGATAGTCGAGCAGGTGATCCGGCCGACGGGCCTCACCGATCCGGTTATCGAAGTCAAACCGACCAAAGGCCAGATCGACGATCTGCTGAAGCAGATCCGCACCCGGGTCGAGCGCGGCGAGCGCTGCTTGGTCACGACGCTCACCAAGCGTATGGCCGAGGAGATGGCTGACTACCTGCGCGAGGTCGGTATCCGAACGCACCACATGCACTCTGAGATCGACACGCTGGAACGCAGCGAGATACTACGGGACCTGCGCCTGGGCGTCTACGACGTGGTGGTAGGAATCAATTTGCTCAGGGAAGGCCTCGACCTGCCGGAGGTCAGTTTGGTGGCCGTGCTGGACGCCGACAAAGAGGGCTTCCTTAGGTCCCAGACCTCCCTGATCCAGACGGTGGGAAGGGCGGCGCGTCACGTTGATGGTCGGGTAATCATGTACGCTGACGCGGTCACCGACTCGATGAAGCGGACCATCGACGAGACGGAGCGAAGGCGGGCGACGCAGGAAGCGCACAACCGGGAGTACGGGATCACGCCACAGGGCATTCGCAAGACGATTCACGACATCACCGAAAGGGTGCGAGAGGTCGCCGAAACCAATGCCCCTTACATCACCAACTCCGATCTGCCGCTGGACGATATCCTGCGACTGGTCAAGGATTTGGAATCGCAGATGAAGAAAGCGGCCAAGAACCTCGAATTCGAGAAAGCCGCTTTGCTCAGAGATCAGATCACGGACTTACGCAAGGTGATCCTAGAGGAGCAGCCCATCAGGGGAAGTTGACCGACCGGGCCGGGTTTAATTGACTCCATTTTTCTCCGACCCTAGAATGTAAATGTTGAAGATCGCTCGTCTGTCGCATGACAAACGGGCGGAGAGCCGACCCGGCAGGCGGCCAGAAAGTCCGCATGGAAAACCCTAGGAGCAGCGCCCATGGCGAGCACCGTAACCCTGAATAGCGAAGAGGTGATGGAAGCACTGAGGGATGTCTACGATCCCGAGATTCCGATCAACGTGGTTGATCTCGGACTGATCTACGACTGCCATGTGGACGATGGCGACGTCGACATCAAGATGACCTTGACCTTCGCCGGGTGCGGCATGGGACCCTACATAGCCCAGCAGGCTGAGTGGCGTGTTGCCGAAATGGAAGGTGTCGAAGACGTCAACGTCGAACTGGTCTACGATCCGCCTTGGACCCCGGACATGATTTCGGAACAGGGCAAGGCGGAGTTGGGTCTGGACTGACGGCTGCCCGGCAGCTAGCGCGCACCATGACCCAAAAACCGAACCCCGCCAATAACCCACAGGCCAAGGCTCGTCTGGAGGCGATGAAGCACCAGTTCGAGCAACACAAGGCCATCACCAGCGCGCTCGACGGTGTCAAACACACCATCGGCGTCTACTCCGGTAAGGGCGGGGTGGGTAAAACGACGGTCGCCGTGAATCTCGCCGTCACACTCGCGCAGGGCGGTGCCACGGTCGGTATACTTGATGTCGATATCGACTGCCCCAACGTGGTGCGGGCGATGAAGATGTTCGAGCCCCCCGAGATGGGTGATGACAAGAAGCTGAACCCTCCCGAGCGATTCGGAGTGCGGGTGATGTCGATGGGCTTCTTTCAGAAAAACGAAGACGAGGCCATCATCTGGCGGGGCCCGATGGTGCACAACGCCATAACCCAGTTGCTGCAGTCCACTCACTGGGGCGAATTGGACTACCTGATAGTCGATCTTCCACCGGGCACGTCGGATGCTCCGCTGACCGTCATGCAGACCCTGCAGTTGGACGGCTTCGTAGTGGTTACCACGCCTCAAGAATTGTCGGTAGTCGATGCCAGGCGCTCGATCAATATGATCAAGAAGCTGAAGGTGTCCATACTGGGCTTGGTCGAGAACTTCTCCGGTGACGTGTTCGGGTCTGGGGGCGGCGAACTCCTCGCCACCGAACTCGATCTACCGTTTCTCGGCAGGCTGGGTCTGCGGACTGACTACCGCGATACGTCAAAACCCACAGTTCTGTTGAGTGGCGACGTTATGGGCGAGTATGAATCGGTGGCCTCGGCGGTCAAGAAGAGTCTGGTTTAGCGGAATCTGGCCCGGTCGGGTTTGGGGGCGCGAAGACCCGGATCTTGGTTCTTTCCGCGCTAGCCAAGGGCCACCTCTGCTCACTTGGTGGTTTGCTGTCTTAATTCTCTGAGTTCGACCCAGGCTCCGCTTAAGAGCGGCCTCGGCTCAATTCCGATGGCGAATGGTCAGGAGTATATAGATCGTGACGACGCCGATTTCCTTTGGTGAGGTTCTGCGAGCCTAGCTAATCCGCGACTCGGGCATGGCGCGCTGCCTCTTCAGGAGAGTTGCTAGGCAGATGGACGGATCGACCAGCCCTCCACCCGACGCTTGACGACCGTCCGCCCGGCGGCCCCTTGTTTTGACAAGTACTCCCGGTGGCATGCCGTTCCGGGGCCATGTGCTATGATGCCGTGACCGGCTTACGTCGTGTCATTGTTCGCCCACGTCACCACGAATCGCTGGACCGAGTCTGCGCCTACTCACATTGCCCTCCCAAGCCAGCGTTCCGCTTTCTGAGCCGCGAGCCTCCGCGCCTGGCATATCCGCCGAAGGCCTGTCCAAGTCGTTCGGCTCATCCGATACTGACTGGCTGGTTGTACTGGACGGTGTATCGCTGACGGTCGAGCCCGGGGAGTTTGTGGCCGTCATCGGGCCGAGCGGCTGTGGCAAGACGACGCTGCTGAAGATGCTGGGAGGCTTGGTCGAGCCGGACCGCGGCTCGGTGCTGATCGGTGGCGCCGGACCTGACCGCGCGAGGCGTCAAAAGTCGATCGGCTACGTATTTCAAGAGCCCGCTCTGCTGCCGTGGCGCACCGTTCTCCAGAACATTCGGTTGCCCCTAGAAGTCAACATGGGGGCGGTCGATGCTGGGTCCGAAAACAGGACCTCTGCGGCCGAACGGGTAATGGAGGCCGTGGGCCTGGGAGATTTCGGAACCTATTACCCCCACCAGCTTTCGGGCGGTATGCGGCAGAGGGTCGCGCTCGCGAGAGCGTTCGCATTCGACCCGGATCTGCTGCTGATGGACGAGCCGTTCGGCTCCCTCGACGAGATCACACGGGAGGTGATGCGGTACGAGCTTTTGCACCTTTGGGAGGCGACTGGTAAGACGGTCGTCTTCGTAACTCACTCGGTCCCCGAAGCCACACTGCTGGCGGATCGTGTGGTGGTGATGAGCGTGCGCCCTGGTCGAGTGGTTGCCGAGATACCGGTCGACTTTCCAAGGCCCAGGGAAGTTGCGGTGGAGCGTTCGAGCAGATTCCTCGAATTGACCTCACGCGTCCGCGAAGCGCTCTCGGCCGGAGCGAGGAGCCGGTAATTGGAGGGCTCGGCAACAAAGGGAAGACTGGAGGGCGATCGCCCGACTATCGGCGCACTGACTCGCGGAGCCCGCAAGACGCTCAGGAACGTGAGCGCTTACGTGCTGCCGCCGGGTGCGGCGCTGTTGGCGGCAGGGGTCGCGTGGGAGCTGTGGGTCCGCATCGGAGACGTCGCCGAGTACATTGTCCCGGCGCCCACCGCCATCGCGGCGGACCTGTTCGGCGACATCGGCTGGTTCGTGATCCACGGAGCCGTCACGCTTGTCGAGGCGGCGGCCGGATTCGCGTTGGGAGCCACCGTGGCCATCATCGGCGCCGTCATCATGTCCCGGTCCCGTGCTACCGAAAGGAGCCTTCTGCCCCTCGCGGTATTGGTGAAAGTAACGCCGATTGTTGCGGTGGCGCCCCTGTTCGTTATCTGGTTTGGCTTCGGCTCGTTCCCCAAGATACTGGTGGCGTCACTGATCACCTTTTTCCCCGTGCTGGTGAATGCGCTCGCCGGGCTGCGATCCGTTAGTTACGAGGCGCTCGACCTCTTCCGCTCGCTGAACGCATCCAACACAGAGATTCTCTGGAAGCTGCGGGCGCCGTGCTCGCTGCCATACCTTTTCGCGGCCTTCCGTATATCGGTGCCGCTGTCGGTGATAGGCGCGGTGGTGGGGGAGTGGTTCACCGGCGACCGTGGTCTCGGCAGCGTGATCATCGTGGCGCACAACAACCTCGATATGCCCAGGCTGTTCGCGGCGGTGGCGGTGCTCGCGGTCATCGGCATATCGCTGACCGCGCTGACCTGGTACGCGGAAAAGCGCGTCCTATTCTGGCACGAGAGCGAGCGAGTGTTTTAGCGCGTTCTCCGCGAGGCGGAGCCCCGCTCTTCAGGGCTTTTTCGGCTTATCGCCTTATCGTTTCGGCAAACCACGGTTGACCGTTGTCTACCGTGACAGGCGTACTTCGGCGCCCCTAATCGTGCGGTTACAGGTGTCGCAGAAGTAGCGGACTTCGGCAGGCGTACCGCACTCTTCGTGGATGAGGTAGGGCTCGTCCGACAGGTGCCGCGCACCCCAGGCGGCCAGCGCGCCCGCGACCACGCCCAGTTCGTGGCCCTTGCGCGCGAGCCGGTACTCCGCCCTCAGGGGGTGGTCGCTGTAGACGTGGCGCTCGACGATGCCGTTGCGCTCCAGCCGCTGCAACCGGTCGGACAGTATGTTGCCGGCAATGCCCTCGACCGAGCGCTTCAGCTCGGAAAAGCGCGTCTCACCCCTGAGCAGGTCACGCAAGACGGCCAGCGTCCAGCGGTCTCCCACCAGGTCAAGCGCCCTGGAGATGGGGTCGTTGCGCTTGAGGGTTCCGGTCACATGCTCCCCCCTGAATTGGCTGATGGATTGGCCGTTGACTACGGCCAGCACGGTATTAATATACGATTCGGTAGCAAATCGCTACCGACTATCGTCCAGAAAATTGTTGGTGATCAGGCCGCATGACCGAACACTACAAACCGCACTCCCGGCCGAGTCGCCGGACAAAGAACGACCGATCACTCCGGTTGGTGGCGATGTTGCTGGTGGCGGCGCTGGCGGCCATGTTGCCCGCGGCGTGCTCGGGTAACGGAGCGGCCTCTCCCACGCCTGAGCCGCGAGAAGTCGTGTTCATGGCGGGCTTCAAGCCGCAGGCCAACCTGCCATTCGTCGCCGTCTACGTGGCGCAGGAGAACGGATATTTCGCCGAACAAGGGCTCGACGTGGACATACGCCACGCATCGACTGGTGAACATCTGAAATTGCTGCTTTCGGGAGACGTGCACTTCACCACGGCCGCAGCGACGTCGGTGCTCAAGCGTCGCTCCGACCCGGGAGCTCCCATAGTCGCCTTTGCGCTCTTCGGCCAGCAAGGCGAGCAGGGCTATATGGCCCTTGTTGGTAGCGGTATCGAAGAACCGGCCGACTGGGAGGGCAGGACGTTCGGGTACAAGACCTCCATACCGCCGGACTACCTGGCGATGGTCGAGTCGGAGGGCGTCGACCGCTCGAAGGTGCAGGAGGTCCGCGTCGGCTTCGATCCCAGAGTTTTAACCGAAGGCCAGGTCGACGTGCTGGCGGTCTTCAAGTCCAACGAGCCTGATACGGTCCGGCGCCTGGGTTTTGACGTAACGGTGTGGGACCCGGCCGATTTCGGAGTGCCTACAATGGGCCTTGCATACATTACTTTAACGGAGACGGCTGAGACGGACCCGAACCTCGTTGCCAGGTTCCTCAAGGCGACGATGAAGGGTTTCAACTACGCTCTGGAAAACCCTGATGAGACGGTCGGCATAGTGATGAAGTTTGCCCCTGACGAAAACCGCGATCACCAGGCGTTCATGCTCCGGGCGGAGCTTGAGGACGCTGTGGGCGAGGTCACCGACCGCGACGGACTCGGGGCGATGACCGATGCCCAGTGGAAGGCTCTCTACGACCATCTGATCCGCTACGAGGCGCTGCCCGAGCCCTTCGACTACAGGACCGCGTTCACCACGCGGTTCATGGACGAGATCTACGACGGCGCTTCGCTGAACTGGCCGTAGCCCGGTGTTGATAATCGCAGGCAGATGAGGGGTTCGCCATCGGCCAAGCCGGTGCGGCGAAGTTACCGTTCCGACGGATTGCGCCTGAACTACATCGACTGGGGCGGCAAGCGGATGCCCCGGATGGTCCTGATCCATGACCTGGGAGACTCGCCTAGGACCTGGGACCTATTGGTCCCCAGGGTTCGTGACGACTACCACGTTTTCGCCCTGGAGCAGCGTGGTCACGGCGACAGCGATCGACCGCCGGGGGCGGAATATTCGTTCGACTACCTGTATGCAGACCTCGTGACGTTCGTAGGGGAAACGGCGCTTGAGAGCGTTGTGGTGGTGGGGCACGGTGCCGGCGCGAGGCTGGGTGCACGGCTTGCGGTCGAACGCCCCTCGGTCGTGTCCGCGCTCGTGCTGTACGAGTTGGAGTCGGCACTTGGCCACACGGAAAACAAGTGGTCATCGTTCGACGAGGTTGTGGCCTATCTCAAACGGCAGAGACCAGGAACGTCGGAGACGGTGCTCAACCGGCAGGCCCGTAGCCTGACGGGAGGCGGTATGGACGGGGGGCGTTCGTTCAAGCATGACACCGTCGCCTATCCCAACTACATGGCGGACACGAGCGAGCGCTGGCACGACTGGGCTGGCATCACCTGCCCGACGCTTGTGCTGAGGGGCAGACTCAGTCGTGACCTGCCCCACGACGAGGCTGTCCGGTTGACCGAGAGCATCGCGCGGTCGAGACTGGCCGAGATCGAAGAGACCGGCCACTGGCTCCATCATCAGCAGCCGGTCGCCTTTGAGGACGCGCTGCGCTGGTTCCTGGACTCGCCGCCCGAATAGCTCCGGACTGGAGGCCGGGAAACGCTCGTTACCGACCGGTAAACTGGGACGGACGCTTTTCGATGAAGGCCTCGACTCCCTCGCGGTGGTCGGCGGTTCGCCTGGCTATCGCTTGGGCGGGGCCAGCTAGGCGCATGCTCTCCTCAAGGTTGGTGTCTAGAGACGACTGTACCAGACGCTTGATCAACGACATCGAGTAGGTGGCGCCCCCGGCCAGTCGCCTGGCGAGCTGAGTCGCGACGCCCACGAGGTCGTCGTGCAGGGTCACCTGCGAAACGAGCCCCATGCGAAAGGCCTCGTCCGAGGTGATGGCGTCGCCGGTGTACTGGAGCATCAGGGTGTTGCCCAGGCCTATCAGGCGCGGTAGCTGCCAGCAGGAGCCATCGGCCGGGATCAGTCCCATCTTCACAAACCCTTCGCTAAATGTCGCTTCCTCAGAAGCCAGGCGAATATCACAGCCCAGCGCTACACCCATGCCCAGCCCGACCGCCGGACCGTTCACCGCCGCGATGGAGGGCTTGCGCAGGCGGTGCAGCCGCAGGGGCAGGTGGCGCACCACGTCCATTTCCTCCTCCTCCACGCCATCGGTCGTTTGGTCCAACTCCGCCCAAGGGTCGAGGCCGGGCGGGTCGGAGTCCGTACGCTGAAGGTTGGAATCGGCCATGCGGCGGACGTTGGCACCGGAGCAGAAGGCCGGGTCTTGGCCGGTCAGCAGCAGAACCCGCAGGTCGGCGTTGGCCTCGAAGCGGTCGAGTTCGGCAAAAAGCTCCTCCGCCATCTCGGTGCCCATGGCATTACGTGTGGGCGCGTCGTCTAGGGTGAGGGTGAGCACGCCGGCGGACTCCCGCACGCCCAAGTGGTCGCGACGGTCGGCGTGTTCATGGCGATCGTTCAAATCGTCCCCCCGGCCCCGGTGATGCGCTCGGACATGCTGTCGAAGAAGCGGCCGAGGAGGGACTTGGCGGCGGCGCCCATGAGGCGCTGGCCCACCCTGGCGATCACCCCGCTGACCTGGGCTTCCCCATCGACCGCGACCTCTGTCACGCCATTGGTTTCGGTGAGTCGGACGGTGCCGTCGCCCTTGATGGTGCCGGCCGATCCCTTGCCTTCCACCGTCATACGAAATGACTCAGGCGGGTTGATCTCGGTTAGCTTCACACTGGCATGGTACGTGCCACGAACGGCGCCGATGCCCACCATCATGGTCATATTGTAGCTGCCCTCGACGGTCTCCTCGAATCTCTCGCAGCCCGGGATGCACGACCTGAGAGCGTCGGGCGACAGAATGGTGTCGAAGGTGGTTTGCCGGTCGGCCGGCATGGTGTGGGTGGACTGGACTCTCATGGCGAAAATCAATCTACCACCGCTGCCGCCACAACGCACCTCGCCAGGAGGCTGTTAAGCCAGTCCGCAGCATCCCTGCTATAATTCCGGGGTTTTCGGGTCGGCGGCGCCGGTGAGCGCCCGCTTAAGGCCAGCCGGGGAGGGCACCTATGGGCACCACCATCACCGTTACCGTCAACGGCGAACAGCACACCGGTGAGGTTGAGCCTCGCCTGCTGCTGTCGACCTACCTCAGGGAGGTACTCAACCTGACGGGCACACACATTGGCTGCGACACCAGCCAGTGCGGGGCCTGCACGGTGATGGTGGACGGGGAGACCGCCAAGTCCTGCACCGTCTTCGCCGTTCAGGTCGATGGGGCCGAAGTCATCACCATTGAGGGGCTGGAGCAAAACGGGCAGCTACACCCGGTGCAGGAGGGCTTCTGGGAGGAGCATGGCCTGCAGTGCGGCTTCTGTACTCCCGGCATGATGATGTCCTCGATCTCCCTGCTCAAGCGAAACCCGAACCCGAGCGAGGCGGAAATCAGGCACGCCCTCTCCGGTAATCTGTGCCGCTGCACGGGCTACCACAATATCGTCAAGGCGGTTCAGTTCGCGGCCGAAAAGACCAACTCCTGATCGCTCCCTTGGGGATTTCCTGATCTGGATAGCCACCGTCAATCGGGGAGAAAACAATGACTACCTCCACCTTCGCATACCACGCCCCCACCTCCGTCGCCGCCGCGGTTGACCTGCTTTCCAGTCACGGTGATTCTGCCAAGCTACTGGCCGGCGGCCACAGCCTGGTGCCGATAATGAAGCTGCGGCTGGCTGAACCCGAGGTGCTGATCGACCTGAGCAAGGTGGCTGGCCTGTCCGGCGTTACCGAGTCGGCCGGAAACCTGGCCATAGGCCCGACGACGACCTACTACGAGCTGATGACCTCGGACCTAGTGAATGCGAAACTGCAGGTGCTGGCCGAGGCCGCCGGGCTGGTCGCCGACGTGCAGGTGCGCAATCGCGGCACCATCGGTGGCAGCGCCGCCCACGCCGACCCGGGCGGAGACCTCCCAGGCGTCCTAGTGGCGCTGGGTGCGGAGTTCGAGGCGACGTCATCGAGTGGCGTGAGGACGATAGCCGCGGACGACATGTTCGTGGACCTGCTGACGACGGCCTTGAAGCCGAACGAGATCCTCACCGCCATCACCGTGCCCGCAATTCCCTCAGGTACCGGTGCGGCCTACGAGAAGATCGCAAACAAGGCGTCGCGATACGCCATCGTCGGCGTCTGTGCGGTCGTCACGGTAGAAAACGGCAAATGCTCAACCGCCCGCATCGGGGTGACCGGCACCGGCCCGACGGTTGCAAGAGCAAGTGCGACTGAGGCGGCGCTGAGCGGCGGCCCACTGGACTCCGACTCGATTAGGGCGGCCGCATCGGTGGCGGCTGATGGCATCGACGCTCTGTCCGACGTGCACGCGTCAGACGAGTACCGCGTTCACCTAACAAAGGTCGCCGCCGAGAGGGCAATTAGAAAGGCGGCGGAGCGCGCCGTCTGAACGACGAGATGGATGAGCGGTTGAGGGGCGCCCACATGGCGCCCTTTTTCTTTGACCGTGTTGGGAGAGGGCAGACGTAATGAGTCGAAAGTCAGTTGAGGAGGCTGCTTCCGCCTTTTTGGGCGCGGTGAAGGAAGCGGCCGACGTGAAGTACGGTGGACTTCCGATGTTTCAACAGACAGCAACATCGGGCGCCTAGCTTTAACTGCCGGATGTTTGTGGTTCATCGAACGCGGACTGTCAACTTCGAAGGAGGCAGCGGCTACTATCGACGACCAACTTTTGAACTCCTAGCGCACCGAAGCAGCGACGCATATTCTTTGGAGCCTGCCCATGTTTGAAGCTGTGAAGTTCGAATCGGGGATAGCTGTGCCGATGCGGGACCGGACGGTCACCTACGCTGATGTAATCCGACCCGACGCACCAGGACGATTCGCCGCACTTTTGACGCGGACCCCTTACGATCGCACCACCAGCGCGAACATCAGCGCGCCCATCCATGCGCTGCAAGCTGCTCGCGATGGATGGGTCGTCGTCATCCAGGACGTGCGCGGACGATTCGCCTCGGATGGAGACTTTAATCCCTTCCACCAGGAGATCGACGATGGCTACGACTCGGTCGAGTGGGTCGGCTCTCAGGATTGGTGCACCGGCAGGGTTGGCATGTTCGGCATCTCCTATGGGGGGGCCACCCAGTGGCTGGCGGCGCTGGCAAAACCGCCGTCGCTCGCGGCGATGGCGCCGGGCTACACGGCGACCGACTACCACGACGGATGGGCTTGGCAGGGCGGGGCGTTTGAGCTGGGGTTCAACCTGTCCTGGGCTACCGGTGCGCTGACACACGGCATGTGGGGTGTCTTGGCCGAAAGCCGGGGACTTTCTGGTGAGGACGAGGAGCGATTCCTTGCCGTCAAGGACGAACAGGACGCGGCCTTCCAGCGTATGCCGCTGACCGACCAGCCGCATTTGGACGGGCTGGCCGACTACTACTGGGAGTGGCTGACTCACCCAGAGTACGACGATTACTGGAAGGCGGTCTGCATAGAAGATCGGCTCTCGGAGATCGACTTGCCGGCGTTCAACTACGGTGGCTGGTATGACGTGTTCATGGGCGGCACCATTCGTGGTTACGAGGGCATGCGCCGGGAAGCTCCGTCAAAGGATGTTCGCGATGCCCAGCGGCTGCTGATCGGGCCGTGGGTGCACTTGCGAAACTGCCCGGGCAACGTCGGCGGCTACAACTTCGGCACCCGGGCCGATGCCTACCACCTCGGGCTGGAGGCCCGGCTACTACGCTTCTTCGACCACCACCTGCGTGGTGGACCGGCGCCTGAAGACGGCCCGGTGGAGGTCTTCACTATGGGGGAGAACCGGTGGCGTACCTATGACCGGTGGCCACCGCCGGGTTCCGTCGAAACGAAGTTGTACTTCCACAGTAAGGGCAAGGCCGCCACCTGCCTCGATTGCGGGACTCTGAGCTTCGAAAAGCCTAGCGACGAACCGGCAGACGCCTACGTCTACAACCCGTCCGATCCTGTTCCCACGGTCGGCGGAGGCCTGTGCTGCGACCCGGCGTGGATGAAGTGGGGGCCGTACGACCAGAGCGAAGTGGAAAAACGTCCTGACGTGCTCGTGTTTTCGTCCGAGCCACTTGAAAACGACCTTCAGATTACTGGCTGGGTGAGGGCGACGCTCTTCGCCTCGACCTCTGCGACAGATACTGACTTCACCGCCAAGCTGGTGGATGTGTCGCCGGACGGTGACGCGCGCAATCTGACGGACGGCATCCTGCGGGCGCGCTACCGGGCGGGCCGCGGTCCTGCTCAGCCAGTGACGACGGGTGAAGTGGTCGAGTATGACATCGACATGTGGGCGACGAGCAACGTGTTCATGGCGGGCCACCGCATTCGTGTTGAGATATCGAGTTCGAACTTCCCGCGCTTCGACCGCAACCCCAACACCGGCGGCGACATCGCCACCGAGACGGCGCTGGTCCCGGCATTACAAACCGTCTATCACGACGCCGAGCGTCCGTCGCACCTGACGGTGCGGGTCATTGCATGACAGGAAGAACGACCCGAACGGGGGAGTGTAATAGCGATGAGCGCTCGCGCGAAGAGCCGATAGAGCGAACCCTGTGAGCAGAGAACATGGCCTAGCCGAGTACCTGAAGGCGGCCCTGGCGGCCTCCGACGCCGCCACAGGGGCGCTCATGGGCCGGTTCCGGGCTACGGAGTCGGCCATGGCCGGTATGGACCTCGCTTCTTGGGAGAAGGCACCGGGGGAGCTTGTGACGGAGGCCGATCTCGAATCCGACCAGGTCATCAAGATGGCGCTAGGTGGACCGGACACCCCCGGCGACATCTACTCCGAAGAGGGCACGCTGGAGCGCGGGGGTGGTGAACGCTTCTGGCTGGTCGACCCGCTCTGCGGCACCCGCGTTTACGCCGCAGGACTCGGCCTGTTCGGGATCAGCGTTGGGCTGGTCGGACCGGGAAACAGGCTCGAGTTGGGCGTCATCGCGGTGCCGCCGCTAAAGGAGCGCATGGCGGCGGTGACGGGCCGTGGCGTCACGCGCAACGGACGTCCGTGGCATGCGGATCCGCCGTCTGGAAAGCTCGCAGACGTGCTCGTCGGAGTCGCCGCCGGACGCTTCACCAAGGAAGTGGGTAACGGACTGGGTTGGGCGGCGAAGTCGGCGGGGCTGCTGTCGCTGGGGTCCGCCCCTTATGGCCTGTTCCAGCTGGCGGTCGGTCGCCTAGGGGCACAAGTCTTCCACAATGCCGGCGTCGAGCACATCGCAGCAGGCGCGGCCGTGTGCGCCGAGCTGGGCATCACGATCACCGACGCTGAGGGCAAGCCGTTGTCGTGGCAGCCGGGCGCCGTATTCCCCACGGCCGTCTGTGCATGGCCGTCGGTACATGGTGAAGTGCTGGCAGCTCTCCGCTCATAGGGATCGCTCTAGTGGCTTCTTTGCGCAAGCGCTCATCGCTCTCACAATCGACCGTTCGAGCTTGTTTGGAGCCCTAGCTCTCGCCGTAGGCCTCCACCTCCATTTCCAACTTGCGGCGCTCGTCCTCAGAGACGTCCCCGATCGCGACCTTCGCCGCGCGGACCTGCCTGTTGATGTCCTCGACGATCTCCGGGTTGGCAAGGGTCGTGGT
This sequence comes from uncultured Dehalococcoidia bacterium, assembly GCA_964637315.1. Lineage (GTDB taxonomy): Bacteria > Chloroflexota > Dehalococcoidia > Lucifugimonadales > UBA2962 > CAUZIR01. Next base: position 39,209 of record CAZWTT010000008.1, read on the forward strand.
GTCGCCGGGGTCCATGAAGTTGGAGATGGCTGCGACGACACGCCTCATGATCTTGCCGGAGCGGGTCTTCGGTAGGTCCGCTGTAACCCAGACGTGGGTGGGACGGGCGATGGGACCGATCATCGAGGTGATGGTCTTTTTCACCTGGTCTTCCACCTCTGCCTCGTCGAAGCCGGGGAAGGTCGACACGTATAGCTCGGGCACTCGCCCCTTCAACTCGTCGTATGCGGGGACGGCAGCGGCTTCGCTGACGGCTTCTACCGTCAGGGCGGCTGACTCCAGTTCCTTGGTGCCGAGCCGGTGTCCGGCCACGTTGATGACGTCATCCACTCTGCCGAGAATGCGAATGTAACCGTCTTCGGACAGAGTCGCGCCGTCGCCGGTGACATAGGGCCAGTCGTGCCAGTCCTTGCTGTCGCGCTTGGCGAACTTGGCGAAGTAAGTCTCGATGAACCGGTCGGGGTCGCCGTAGATGGTCTGCATGAGGCCGGGCCAGGGGTTGGCGATGCACATGTTGCCCGCGTTGCCGGGCTCGACCAAGTCGCCGTCGTCGTTGAGCACGACCGGCTGGATTCCGAGCGCGCCGGGGCCGCAGCTACCTGGCTTCATGCCCTGGAGGGCGGGCAGGGTGGTGCCTATGAAACCGCCGGTCTCCGTCTGCCACCAGGTGTCGACGATGACCGCCTCGTCCTTGCCAATCTTCTCGTAGTACCAACGCCAGACCTCGGGCTCGATGGGCTCGCCGACGGTCGTCATGTGTTTGAAGTGGAAGTCGTACTTCGCGGGCTCGTCCGGACCTACCTTGCGTAACATGCGTATCGCGGTCGGAGCCGTGTGGAAGATGTTCACCCCCAATTGCTGGGCGATGCGCCAGGGCCGGCCGGCGTCGGGGAAGTTGGGAGCGCCCTCGTAGATAACGCTGGTCGCGGCGAGGGACAGGGGGCCGTAGACGATGTAGGAGTGGCCGGTGATCCAACCGATGTCGGCCATGCACCAGTAGACGTCCTCGGGGTGGATGTCTTGGTAATACTTGGTGGTGCCCGCCACGTAGGACATGTAGCCACCGGTAGAGTGCTGGCAGCCCTTTGGACGCGCCGTCGTGCCGGAGGTGTACATGATGAACAGCGGGGCCTCGGAGGGCAGGGAGACCGGGTCGACGCGCTCGCCGGAATGTTGGGCAAGCAAGTCATCCACGAAGTAGTCTCGACCGTCGACCATGGGCGTTTCGGAGCTGAATTTACCGGGGTACCTACGCCAAACGAGAACCTTTTCTACCGAATGCTCTTCCTCGGCGGCGAACTCGACGGCGATGTCGGCCTTGCCCTTGTGGTCGATCAGTTTGCCGCCGCGCCAGTAGGTGTCAGAGGTGATGAGCAGCTTGCTCTTGGAGTCGACGATGCGGTCTCCACAGGCCGCACCGGAAAAGCCGCCGAAGACCTGAGAATGGACCACGCCGAGCCTAGCGCAGGCCAGCATGGTCACCGGCAGCTCCGGCACCATGGGCATGTGCAGGGTGACCCGGTCACCCGCCGTCAGACCCGCGTCGCGAAGCACGGCCGCGAATTCGTTCACTCTTACCCACAACTCCTGGTAGGTAATGGCTTGATGCGCCTCATCTTCGGGCTCGGGCACGAAGATGAGCGCCGCCTTGTTGCGGTGTTCGGCCAGGTGGCGATCCACGCAGTTGTAGGAGGCGTTCAGCTTGCCGCCCACCCACCAGTTGTAGAAGGGTGGGTTGGAGGTGTCGACGGTTGTGTGCCATCGCTCGTCCCAGTCGATCAGCTCTGCATACTCAACAAAACTATCTGGCCAGTTGTCGGCGCCGAACCGCTCGAAAGCGGCCGGGTCGGCCATGTTCGCCTGCTCGACAAAGCTGGGAGGCGGCTCAATGAGTTCCTCTTCCTGCCAGTGGACAGCTATCTCCGATTCCTTAACCTTGTCTGCGTCTGTGGCCACGGTCGACCCTCCCTTGCGTTCCGTAATTTGTTTGCTGTTTTCTCTCGGGCGAATTTGGCTCGCTATTATAATTGTCCGACCGGGAGGCCCGCTTGAACTACAACACGATCAGGGTGGAACTCGACGACGGCGTCGCCACCGTGACACTGAACAGGCCGGACGTGCTCAACGCCCTGAGCGAGGAGTTATACGCAGAACTCGATAGAGCCGTCTCGGATTTGGATGGAGATGACGACGTTCGTGTAATCGTGTTCACCGGTAGCGGCGAGCGGGCGTTCTCCGCGGGCGCCGACATCCATGAGATGGCCGAGTCCCCCAAAGATGAATCCGGCCTCCCGCCTAAGACGCCTGAGCAGAAGCGCCGTGCCTGGTTTATTGCCGCCGTGACCACGCCGACCATCGGCGCAATCAACGGACTCGCGTACGGTGGCGGCGCGGTGTTGGCCTCCAGCTTCGACATCCGGGTGGGCTGCGAGCATAGCAGCTTCCGCTTCCTGGCAGCCTCCTACGGACGGGTCAACGCGACATGGTCGCTGCCTATGCAGGTGGGCTGGCCGGTCGCCAAGGAGCTGCTTTTCATGGCTCGTGCGGTGGAGGCTAAAGAGGCATACCGCATGGGCCTGCTGAACCACCTCGTCCCGTGCGACAGGCTGATGGACTCGGCTAATGAGATCGCCAGGCAGATCGCGGCGAACGACCCGCGAATGATCGCCGGCATCAAGCAACTGCTCATCGACGGCGTGGGGGCTGGTTGGCAGCAGATGTACGAGACGGAACTGGAAGCCCTGGAAGGTGGTCTCAAACCCACGCCGGTTCTGGAAGGCTTCAAGGACTTCCTGTCTCGAAAGGGCAAACAAGACTGATGGCCGGCCCCCTGGCCGGGCTGCGTGTGCTGGACCTGGGCCGTTACCAGGCCGGACCGCGGTGCGCCCTCATGTTCGCGCGCATGGGTGCCGAGGTGATCAAGGTCGAGGCGCTGTCTGGGGACGAGAGCCGCAAGAACTCGCCACGGGTGCGGGGCCAGAGCGCCTATTGGGTGCAGTACAACTCGGGTAAAAAAAGTCTGGCCATAGATCTCCGAACCGACGACGGCAAAGAGATTCTGCGTGATCTGGTGAAGGTTTCAGACTTCTTCGTGCAGAATTTCCGACCCGGCACCATCGACCGCATGGGTTTGTCGTACGAAGAGCTACGGCGTCTTAATCCAGGGGTGATTATGATCAACGTCTCGGCCTATGGGCAGTACGGGCCGTACCGCGACCGGGTGGGGTTTGACCCCATCGGCCAGGCGCTGGGAGGCATGATGATGACCAACGGCCTGCCTGAAGGGCCACCGGCACGCACAAACTTCCCGCTGATCGACCGCATCACCGCGCTGCATGGGGCCATCGGGGCGCTCGCGGCGTTGCGTGAAAGGGATATCTCCGGCGAGGGCCAGGAGATAGACGTGAGCCTCGCCGATACGGGCGTTACCGTGAACGAGATTCCCATATCCGCCTATCTCGGCGACGGGCAGGAGTTCGAGCGGGAGGGCAACGGAGCCGGTTTGACCAACTCCTACCAGACGCGAGACGGCTGGGCCTTTATCGCCGCGACCAACCGGGCCATGTTCGAGCGCCTGTGCGAGGCGCTGGAAAGGCCCGAGTGGGTTGGCGATCCCTGCTTCAAAACCCGCGGGGACCGACGTGCGAACGCCGGAACGCTGGAAGTGGAGCTGGGTGCGTGGTTCGGGCAACGTACGACCGCCGAAGCGGTGGACCATCTCTCCAGGCACAGCGTCCCTTGTGCCCCGGTCAATGACACGGCGGCGGCGGCGATGGACCCGCACGTGGCGGTGCGGGAGGCGATGGTGGAGGTCCCCGACCCGGTGGCGGGATCGATGTGGGTGACGGGCAAGATGATCAAGTTCAGTCGCACGCCCATGGAAGTCGGCCCGGCCCCGGCCGTCGGAGAGCACACCGACGACATCCTCACGAGAGTCCTCGGATACGACGCGGACCGGGTGGCGGCGCTCAAGGCTGCGGGAACCGTGGCCTCCGGAACCGGAGGCTAGTGGTGTCGGGGGTTCGCGAATGAGGGTGAGCGTGGTCCTGTTCGCCGGCTACCGTGAGGCGGTCGATGCCTCGTCGGTGGGAATCGACCTCCCCGAAGACGCGACGGTCGGCGATCTCACGCGAGAGATGGCAGGCCGCTACCCGAGCCTCCCGCAGGACGCCGAGCATATCGCCGTGGCCGTTAACGACGAGTTCCGGCCGCACGACTTCCGGTTGTCCCAGGGCGACGAAGTCGCCCTTATCCCCCCGGTGTCAGGGGGAGCGCATCATATCTTGGTAACCACCGCGCCGCTCAACCCGGCCGACTACGCCGAGTTGGTGCGAACAGGCTCCGCCGGTGCCGTGGTCACGTTTCTCGGCATGACGCGTAACGAGAACGCGGGCCGGGTCGTGACCCTGCTCGAATACGAGGGCTATCGTCCCATGGCGGACAAAATGCTGGCGAGAGTGGCCAACGAGATGGCGGAGCGCTGGGAGCTGGGTGGCATCGCCATCGGCCACCGGTTGGGACCGTTGGGAATCGGCGAGATCAGCCTGGTGGTGGCGACGTCGGCCGCTCATAGGGTCGCCGCGTTCGAGGCCGTGGGGTATGCCGTTGACCGGATCAAGCAGATCGTTCCCATCTGGAAAAAGGAGCACTTCGAGGGCGGGCATGTGTGGATCGGCTCCCAGGACGGCAAAGAGTTCTCTCCGCTCGGCTAGGGCTCTCCGCTCGGCTGCACCTCGCTCGTCAAGGCTTCTTCGCGCAAGCGCTCATCGCTTTTGCGATTCACCGTTCACGTCGTCTTTACCGGCATGCAATGCCTCACCTTGGCGGTTCACCGCGCACTACCATTCTCGTCATCGGATGTTCGTAGGGGGTGTGAACTCTCTGCGGGGGGTTTGGGGTTAACCACAACATTTCCTTGTGGGAACCAAGGTGGACATCGAATACCATGCAGTGCCCCGAAATTGTGAAACATTTACCAATCTATCGTCCTTCGACTGCGAGGGCCGCGTACCCGTTGAGGAAAGCGATCTACCAGCGCTATAAAAGTAACGATATGCGTTTCTCTTATGCAGATAGTGTGGTTTTTCACAAAGAACAGCTTTGAAACATGCACGCTTCTTTGCTATATTGACCATGAAACAACTGTGATTTCGTACACGCCTCGACCCGAAGCCGGCCAGGATCATATTCACCTCTAAATTGAGCCCATAACCAATGAAGAGTTACCACGTTTGGACCGTCGGCTGCCAGATGAACAAGGCCGATTCCGAACGTCTTGAGAGCGCCATGAGCCAGTTGGGGCTCGCACCATCCACGCACCCCGATGTCGCCGACGTCATCGTTCTCAACAGCTGCGTCGTGCGCCAGAGCGCGGAGGAACGGGTTATCGGCAACCTTACCCGACTTAAGCCCACCCGGGAGGCGAATCCCGACCGCGTTCTGGCCCTCATGGGCTGCATGGTGGGACCGAAGATCGACGAGTTGAGCGAACGTTTCCCCTATGTGGACGTCTTCATGCGCCCCCAGCAGTTCGACCCTTTGATCGAGCTATTGGCCGAACGTTTGGAGGTCGACCCCGCCGGCTGCATCGGCCCACTCGTGGCCAGGCCGACGGTGGCCACCTACGTGCCCATAATCAACGGCTGCGACAAGTTCTGCACCTTCTGCATCATTCCCTACCGCAGGGGCCGAGAAGTGAGTAGGCCGGTCGACAAGCTCGTCCGCGAGGCGGAGACGCTAGCGCGGCGCGGAGTCAAGGAGATCACCCTGCTGGGTCAGAACGTCGACTCGTACGGCCACGACCTGCCTGGCGAGCCCGACCTGGGTGACCTTCTTACCGCCGTAAATGACGTGGACGGCCTTCAGCGGATACGGTTTCTGACGTCTCATCCGAACGACATGAGCGACAGGATCATCGATGCGGTAGCGGACTTAGATAAGGTCTGTGAGCACATCAACCTGCCGTTCCAAGCCGGTGATGACACCGTTCTGGAGCGCATGAGACGGGGATACACGAGGGATGACTACCTGCGCAAGGTGGAACGAATACGGCGGCGCATCCCGCAGGTGACGATGAGCACCGACGTGATCGTCGGCTTCTGCGGCGAGACGGATGCCCAGTTCCAACGCAGCTATGACCTTGTAAAAGGGATCCGCTTTGACAAGGTTCACGCCGCCGCCTACTCGACTAGGGACGGCACCATCGCGACCCGCAGGCTGGAAGATGACGTGAGCCCGGACGAAAAGAAGGCACGTTTGGCCGAGCTGGAGGCCCTCCAGGAACGCATCGCGACCGAGCTCAATGCCGGTTACGCGGGGCGCACCGAGCAGGTGCTGGTCGAGCACGTCCGCGGAGGGCGGGCCACCGGGCGCAACCGCAACGACAAGCTGGTGCATTTCGACGCCGATCTGGGTGCCAAACGGGGCGCCGACGTCGTCGGGCAAATGGTTGATGTTCGAATAGACGACACAGGGCCTTGGGCGCTTCTGGGCTCCCTGCGTGTGCCAGAGCATATGGTTGCCGGTCCAACTGGCGGTTAGACGGGTTTTAGTTAAAAGAAGAGAGAGACGAGATGGCGACTCTGATCGAAGAGAAGTTGAAGGAACGGACGGTACCGATCACCGAGATCGAGCAGTCCGCGTTTTGCCAGAGCGAACCGAAGCTACGGTCCAAAACCCTCGAGGCCGAGTTCAAGTCTGGGGTGCGGTGGCAGAGGATACCTCCCGCTTACCTGCATATCGACCCTGAGGAGCTGGCCGAGCGTATCCGGACTGCCAGGGCGAAGCTCGGGGACCGGTTGCTCATACTCGGCCACCACTACCAACGCGACGAGGTCATAGAGTTCGCCGACTACCGGGGAGACTCGTTCAACCTGTCGCGTCAGGCGGCCGAGCGCAAGGGCATCAAGCACATCGTGTTCTGCGGCGTCCACTTCATGGCCGAGACGGCGGACATCCTCACAGACCGGGACGTGTCGGTGACCCTACCCAACATGACAGCGGGCTGCTCGATGGCCGACATGGCCCGGTTGGACGACGTCCTCGATTGCTGGGACGATCTGCAAGAGGTGCTCGGGGCGTATGGAGGCGTAGTCCCCATCACCTACATGAACTCGGCCGCCGGCATCAAGGCGCTCTGTGGAGTGAACGGTGGCATCGTCTGCACCTCTTCTAACGCCCCCGCCACATTCGAATGGGCTCTGGAGAGGGGCAGCAGAATCCTGTTCCTGCCGGACCAGCATCTCGGGCGTAATACCGGGGTCAAGCTGGATATCGAACTGGACGAAATGCTGGTGTGGGACCCGTACAAGCCGCTCGGCGGCCACACCGTCGATGCCATGCGCGCGGCACGCCTGATCCTGTGGAAGGGCCACTGCTCGGTCCACACCCGCTTCAGCGTCGAGCAGATCGATGCCGCCCGGGAGCGATATCCGGACGTCAACATCGTCGTGCACCCGGAGTGCACCAAAGAGATCGTGGACGCGGCCGACTCCAGCGGCTCTACAGAGTTCATTCTCAAGGCGATACGTGAGGCGGCTCCGGGCACGGTCTGGGGGGTCGGTACCGAAATCAGCATGGTCAACCGGCTGGCTGCCGAGCACCCGGACAAGACGATCTTCTGCCTAGACCCGGTCGTGTGCCCGTGCTCGACGATGTACCGCATTCACCCGGCCTACCTGCTGTGGGTGCTCGACGGCCTCAACGAGGGTGTGGTGATGAACCGGATACAGGTCGACGACGACACCCGTGCCCAGGCCCGGGTCGCGCTCGACCGCATGTTGAAAGTAACCTGACAGACACCCTCTCACCGACCATCATTCGCAGCATCGTCGAGGCAGCGCTCTCCGAGGACCTTTCCGGGGGCGATCCGACGACCGACGTCTTGGTATCGCCCGATCGCACGGCGAGGGCAATCATCGTGGCCAAGGCCGCCGGGGTGCTGTGCGGCGGCCCGGTCGCGCGGGCGGTGTTCGAAGCGGTCGACCCGACTGTAACCGTCCGTTTGCCTGCATTGGACGGCGTCGTCGTCGGTCCTGAAACGGTCGTGCTGGATGTAGAAGGGCTCGCGGCCCCGATACTTACCGGCGAGAGGACGGCGCTCAATTTCTTGCAGCACCTGAGCGGCATCGCCACACTCGTTTCACGCTACGTCGCGGCGGTGGACGGCACCGGCGCGGTGATCGTGGATACCCGCAAGACCGTGCCGGGGCTCAGGGCCCTTCAGAAGTACGCCGTCGCGAGAGGCGGTGCGCGTAACCACCGCATGGCACTGGGCGACGGAATCCTCATAAAGGACAACCACATCAAGCTGTTGGGCGATGACGATATCGCACTACAAGAGGTCCTCGCAGGTGCCCGGGCCGGCGGACGCCACTCTCTCAGGATTGAAGTAGAGGTGGAGAGCCTTGTCCAACTGGAGCAGGCGTTGGAGGGCGGTGCGGACGTAGTGATGCTCGACAACATGGAAATCGACACGATGAGACAGGCCGTTCTAAAGACGAGAGGCAGGGCGGTTCTGGAAGCGTCGGGCGGGGTGGACCTGAGCAACGTGCGGGCGATCGCGGAGACCGGCGTGGACCTGATATCGGTCGGCGCCTTGACCCATTCGGCGCCCGCGCTGGACATGAGCCTCCGGGTCCTGTGAGGACGTCCGTCCACGACCGGTTGGCCTAATGTTCCGGCTCGCCGTGGCATTGGCGGTGCTGGCGGCGGGGCTGGTCGCGGTCGGCGTGGTCTCCTCGATCGACGAGCCGACGGACGTCGAGCCGCTGCCGCCGGACCCGGTCGTCGAGCTTATCGCTTACGTCACCGTGAACGGCCAAGTGCGCACGGTCCCTCCGGACGGGTCCGGTGATCGGCTGTTGAGCCCGCCAGACGACGGCTTCTACACGTGGCCAACTTGGTCGCCGGATGCAAGGACAATCGTCTTTTCTGGGGTGCTCGGTACATCGATGACCGATGTTGAGGTGGTCCTGTTTGAGGCCGAGGCCTCTTCCGGTGCGATCCGTCGGATCCACTCCGGCTCCATGGGCTTCATCGGCTTGCTGGCAACGGATGTCGTCCACTACCCCATCTGGTCGCCGGACGGCGGTCACCTTGCCTTCATCGCCGCCAAGGAGGAGGGACTCACGATGCTCGTCGACGACCGGACCGACGACGCCCCACCGGCTGAGATTCTCGCCGATGGCCCCTTGTGGCTGAGCTGGTCTGCCGACTCGCGCTATCTCCTTGCTCATGGTGAGGAGGAGCACCTGCTCGTGGACGTCGGCAACGGCGACGGCGGTGGCGGATACGCGGTCGCGACCATCGGCGGGCTTGCCGAGCGGTACAGGGTGGCGGCATGGTCGCCCGTGGAGAGTCGCTTCGCCTATGTGGAACGCGACGGCGGTGGCGACCACGTCATCTACGTCGGCACTCCGGATGGCTCTGTGGAAAGGGTGGACAGGGCGCCAGTAACGCGGACGGCGTTGTCGTGGTCACCGGACGGGCGCTACCTGGCCGTGCATGGGGCCGACGGTATCGTGAACTACCTCGGCGCCCAGGTATCGCTGGGCGAGGGATTCAGGCTCTACGAAGCCGATGGCTCTCCTGCCGAGCCCGGTTCCACAGATATCGAGCCGACAGACCTGGGGATTGGCGACGTCATGATGGCGATGTTCTGGTCGCCCGATGGTTCGCGTGTTGCTTACGTAACGGCCCCAGACGCGAGAGGGGTGCTGGCTTGGCGCCTGTACGACGTGCTGACCAACGAGTCAAGGTTCCTGACCAAGTTCATTCCCTCGGCCCAGCAGTTGATGCTGCTGTCTTTCTTCGACCAGTATGCGATATCTCATTCCCCGTGGACTCCGGATGGTCGCAGCCTGGTTTTTTCAGGCAGGCTGTGGCGCGGGGTGGTGACGGTCGCTCAGACCGCCACCACGCAGGTGATCTTGCTGCCGGTCGACGACCCGGCAGCCGCGCGCCCTATCGTCGAGGGCATCCTCGCCTTCCCGTCGCCGCGCTAGGCTGTTGAACGACCACACCGGCCGATCAGCAATCGCTCGGGAAGAATGCGGTGGCGGCGGGTCGGCTCTCGCCTTGCTAGCTCCGCCTGGGTCGCCGGCGGTCTTCTGAGTCGAGCCAGATGGTAACCGGGCCGTCGTTGTCCAGGGACACGACCATATGGGCTTGAAACACACCGGTCTCGACCTTGAGGCCGGTGTCCCGATACATCTGGATGCACTTTTCGAAAAGTGAATTCGCGGCGCCCGGGAGGGCGGCGTCGACGAAGCTCGGGCGGCGGCCCTTGCGAGTGTCGCCGTAGAGAGTGAACTGGGAGACCACCAATAAACTGGCGGCAACGTCGAGGGCGGAGCGGTCGAAGCGTCCCTCGTCGTCGGGAAAGATGCGCAGGTTGACCGTTTTGTCGACGATGTGGTGGGCGTCCTCGGCGTCGTCGTCTTTACCCACGCCGAGCAGGACCATCAAGCCCCGATCGATTGCTCCCACGGTGTTGCCGTCGACGGCAACCGAGGCATGAGACACGCGCTGGATGAGCGCGCGCACTTCAGTCGCCGGACTTCGTCCCGGCCTTCTCCCTTGATGCTTTGCTGGAAGGGGACTCTCCCTTGGCGGGCTTTTCCGCCTTTGTCCCGTCCTTTGAGGAGCTATCCGGCGACGCGGATTTGTCGGGTCTCGACAGGTCGCCATCAGACCCGTCCTTACCGGCGGACGAAGTGGATGACGCGCCCTTCTTGCCGTAGTCGTTGACGTACCAGCCTGAGCCCTTGAAGACGATGGGTACCGCGCTGAACTTCCGGGTGGACGGCTTGCCGCACACCGGGCAGTCGGCCTTCGGTTCTTCGCTGAAGCTCTGTTTCAACTCGAAGGCGTGACCGTTCTCACACTCGTAGTCATATCTGGGCAATAAAGGTTCTCCGGGAAATCTGAGGGCTTACGAAGAACTGCATATTGGCAGTCCTCAGCATCGAGTGCCAGCCTTCACTCGAATTTAGCACCCGGCCAAAACCGGTGTCAATTTGGCTGCCGGTCTCCTGTGACCTGACTCTCGATGCCGCCGTACCAAGCGGCGGCAAGCTCACCGACCGGGATCGTGCCCGAAACACCCCCGGCAGCACCCAGCCTGAGCGCGTCGCCTCCGACGCAACCCAGCGTAATTATGGGCACGCCCTCTTCGTCGGCAATGCCGGCGATGCGAGAGATGTCGCCGGGCTTCACCGACACTGCGATAAGCGACTGGGGCTCGCCAAACAGCGCAGCGTCCCACCGGTCGGGGAGGGTCGCTGTCAACTCGAATCCGACACCGCCAAGAATGCAACATTCGGCCAACGCCACAGCGAGTCCACCCTCAGACACGTCGTGGGCCGACCTGGCCACGCCCTCGCGCACGAGCCGCCTGCACGTGCGCTGCACGGCGACCTCCAGTTCCAGGTCGATCGTGGGGTTGCCAGCCACTTCGCCATGTACGCGCTCGAGGTATTCGGAACCGGCCAGGCTGGCCGGGTCCCATCTCAGCGTCTCAACACCCAGAAGGACTACCGCGTCGCCCGTCCCAGCGAAATCGATGCCCGCTCGTCTGGTTGCGTCCTCCAGCACCCCTAGCGCGCCGATGACGGGTGTCGGGTATATGGCGTCACCACAGGACTCGTTGTACAGGCTGACGTTGCCGCTCACCACGGGCACCCCGAACGCCCGGGCGGCGTCCGCGATGCCTCTAACGGATTCCTCAAGCTGATAGTAAACTTCAGCCCGCTCCGGGTTGCCGAAGTTGAGGCAGTCGGTCAGAGCGATCGGATCACCGCCCACGCAGGCCACGTTGCGGCAGGCCTCGGCAACCGCGATGACGCCGCCCACATACGGGTTCAGGTACCCCAGTCGGCCGTTGCCGTCCGTGGCCACGGCGAGACCGCGCCGCGTGTTCGGCAGCCGCAGCACCGCAGCATCACCGGCGCCCGGTTCGACTACGGTGTTGATCTGAACATGGTGGTCGTATTGGCGGTAGACCCACCGCTTGCTGGCGATATTTGGCGATGCGAGCAGGTCGAGCAGGAGCGTCTCGACGCTCCTGCCGGGTATCGGCAGGTTGCTGAAATCCCTGGCCTGAAGCTCGTCCAGCCACGCCGGCTTTACTCCTGTCAGCCGGTAGAGCGGCGGGTCGGTTAGCAGGCCGATCGGCAGGTCGGCCTGCTGTCGGTCGCCGTCCCGCACTTTGACGATCTCGTCGCCGGTAACCGTGCCGATCTCGGTGACGTCTAGGTCCCACCTACCGAAAATGCGTCGAACGGCTTTTACCTGAGCGGGTTTGGCGATGACAAGCATGCGTTCCTGTGACTCCGACAGCATGACCTCGTATGGAGTCATGTTCGAGTCGCGTCGAGGTACTACGCCCACATTGAGGTCGAGGCCCCGTCCGCTCTTGTCGGCCGCCTCCACGGACGCGCTGGCCAGACCCGCCGCACCCAGGTCCTGCAGGCCGACGTAGTTCCCCGATCCGACCAGTTCGAGGCATGCCTCGATGAGGACCTTTTCCAGGAACGGATTGCCCACCTGCACGGTGGGGCGCAGCTCTTCTCGACTCTCTTCAAAAGTTTGTGAAGCTAGTCCAGATGCGCCGTGAATACCGTCGCGGCCCGTGTCGGCGCCGACCAGCAGCAGCACGTTGCCGGGGTCACCGGCGACCGCGCGAGCCATCTTTGCCGGGTCGAGCACTCCGACGCACATCGCGTTGACCAGGGGGTTGGTGCTGTACGCCTGGGAAAAGAACACCTCGCCGCCGACGTCCGGCACGCCGATGCAGTTGCCATAGCCGGAAATGCCGTCGACGACCCCCTCAAACAGCCTGCGGCTTTCTGGGTCTTCTAGCGGTCCGAAGCGAAGGGAGTTGAGCAGGGCTATGGGTCTGGCCCCCATTGCTAGGATGTCGCGCACGATGCCTCCGACCCCGGTCGCCGCCCCCTCATAAGGCTCGATCGCGGACGGGTGATTGTGCGACTCGACCTTCATGACAACGGCGATTCCGTCACCCAGATCGATGGCGCCGGCGTTCTCCACGCCCGGCTCGACCAGCAGGCGAGGGCTGTCGCTGGGGAGAGTACGCAGCAGCGGCTTGGAGTGCTTGTAGCCGCAGTGCTCACTCCAAAGCGAGCCAAACAGGCCTAACTCGACGTCATTGGGTGCACGGCCAAGGCGCTCGACTATGGTCCAGTACTCCGCTTCGGAGATCGCCAACTCCTCCAGTTTTTTCTTGGTTACCATCGCCTCTACCCCACTGCTACCAGTGCAACACCGCCAACCACCAGCAGGCCGCCCAGCACCGTCCGCCACGTTATCCGTTCCATGCGGTTGATGAACAGATAGGCCAGGACGATCGACACCAGCGGGTAGACGCCGGTCACGGGCGCGGCCACCACCACCGGCGCGGCGTCGACCGCCAGGATGAAGAAGCTGACGCCGAGGGAGGCAGTGAGCCCGGCCAGGCCGATCATGACCCAGGCGCTCGGCGGGGCCGTTCTAAGATCCCTGCGGATGTGATTGGAGAACGGCAGGCCCACCAGCAACGTCCCGAATACGAGAGAAAAGGCGGTCGTGGTCATCGGCGAGGCGTACTCGACGACGACGTGCCGGGCAACGATCACCCCGGCCCCGTATCC
>CAZWTT010000008.1:52867-84482 GCA_964637315.1 uncultured Dehalococcoidia bacterium
CGAGCGCCGACAGCAAAGCCGCCCCGTAGCCGACTGAGACGCGACGGGACTCGGTCGCTAACACCGGGGTTCCCCTCTCACTGCGTTCGTTCCATGGGCTTCTTCGCGCGAACGCTCTTTGCTTTGGGAATCGACCGTCGGCTGGGGTTGGAGGCAGCCCTGCTGCTCAGTACGACGCCGATGCCGACGATGATTAGTACGGTGCCGACGAGGATGGTGGCGTTGATCTCCTCGTCAAGGAGCCACACGGCTAGTACGGCGGAGAACAGCGGCGAGGCACCGATGATAATCGAAGCACGAGAAGCGCCGGCGAAATGCACCCCGATGAAGTTGAACAGCCGCCCGACCGGGTAGGACAGCGTCGCGTTGAGCAGGATGAAACCAAACGCCGCTGCGCCCAGAGCCACGATCTCGGCGGCGTGCAAGGACAGGGCGATGGCCATGGTCACCATCGCGCCGATGATAAGCGACACGGCGGTTCCCGTGGTGGGCCGAACGTGGCGCATGCCCACGCGGGCGAATATGGCGGTGGCGCCAAAGCCCAGGGCCGATACGAGCCCGTAGCCGACACCAAGTCCGTTGTCCATCAGGCGGGGGTCGCCAACCGGTCGGTCAGTGCCTGGATGATCGAGCGGAAGATGGGCAATCCCCCGGTGGCGCCGAGGATTTCCTCACAGGCTTTTTCCGGGTGCGGCATCATGCCGAGCACGTTTCCCCACTCGTTGAGGATGCCGGCGATGTTGCGGGCCGATCCGTTCGGGTTGGCCGCTTTCGTAACCGTCCCGTCCGGTTCCGAGTAGCGGAAAGCAACCTGGCCCTCCGCTTCGAGTGCATCCAGGGTCTTGGGGTCGGCAAAGTAGTTGCCCTCGCCGTGGGATATGGGCATGCGGATGACCTGTCCTGATGTCATCTTGGAGGTGAACGGACTTTGGGTGTTCTCCACGCGCAGGTCGACCCATTGGCAACGGAACTGCAGGTGCTCGTTGCGCATCAGTACCCCGGGCAGCAGTCCTGCTTCGCACAGCACTTGGAAGCCGTTGCAGATGCCGATCACAAGGCCGCCGTCCCTTGCAAACTGCTCCACAGAGGCCATCACCGGCGAGAAGCGGGCGATGGCGCCGGCGCGCAGGTAATCGCCATATGAAAAGCCGCCGGGTATGACGATACAGTCGTAGGTCGACAGGTCCGTATCCCGGTGCCAGATGTAGTCGACAGGTGCGTCCAGCACATCGGAGAGAACGCGAAAACAGTCGCGATCGCTCCAAGTTCCGGGGAATACGACCACTCCGAGCTTCATGTGGATTCGGCTCCTACACCCTTCAACCTGCCGACGGCATCTTCGACCAACGTTAGGGTACGGCCCCTGCCCAGGACCTCCATCGACTCGAACAGGGGCGGGGATATGCGCTGCCCGGTCGTGGCGATGCGCAGCGAGCCGAATAGCTGCCCAGGTTTGAGCTTCAGCTCTTCGGCAAGAGAACGCAGCGCCGTCTCGAGCACGGCTGTCTCGAAAGGTTCGGCCTCGGTTAGAACCGCCAGCGCACGCTCCAGCGCCCTGAGCGTCCCGTTGGCATCCATCTTCTTTTGCACAAGCGAGTCGGTTTCGTAGACCAACTCGTTGGTGAAAAGGAACCGGATCAACGCAGCCGCATCGGCCAAGCTCTTCATCCGCTCGCTTATCAAGGGCATCACCTTTAGCAAGGTCGCACGGTCGGGCTCGCGGTCGAAGCTATGAGGCGCGGAGTTCGACCAGTACTCGACGAGAGCGTCGGCGAGCTGCTCGGGAGGCGTCTCCCTGAGATACAGGCCGTTCATCCAATCGAGCTTCTCGACGTTGAAGATGGCCGGTGACTTCGACACCCGCTCGATTGAGAAGTGCTTTTTCAGGTCGTCCAAAGAAAACACCTCGGTTTTGTCATCCAACGACCACCCGAGCAGGGAGAGAAAGTTCACCATCGCCTGGGGCAGATATCCGTTCTTTTGAAACTCGGCCACAGAGATCGCGCCGTGACGCTTGCTCAGCTTCGACCTGTCCGGGGCCAGAATTACCGGAACGTGTGCGAAGGCCGGCTTGTCGAATCCGAGGGCCTCGTAAAGGGCCCAGTGGCGGGATAGCGAGGGCAACCACTCCTCTGCTCTCAGCACGTGGCTAATCTGCATCGCGTGGTCGTCGACCACGCTCGCAAGATGATACGTGGGAAAGCCGTCCGACTTGAGCATGACGAAATCGTCGATCAGCGCATTGTCGAACGCGACCTCACCCCGGATGAGGTCGGAGACGACCGTCTGCCCACCCTCGGGCATGGCAAAACGAACGACCGGTGCCGCGCCGCCATCCACTACCTGTGTCAGATTCGGATGGGCCATGCTGCGACAGTGGCGGTCGTAGCCGGGCGGTTTGCCGGCCGCGCGCTGCTCCTCGCGCACGCTTTTTAGACGCCCGGAAGTGCAGAAACAGTAGTAGCCGTGTCCCGAGGCGAGAAGCCGGTTGATTGCGACCTTGTAGTCGCCCCGCTCTTTGCGCTCGGACTGACAGTAAGGACCGAATGGTCCTCCAACGTCGGGCCCCTCGTCCCAGTCGAGGCCGAGCCACTGGAGTGATTCCAGGATCGACTCGACGGTCCCATCGACGAAACGGGCGCGGTCGGTGTCCTCGATGCGGATGAGGAACTTACCATCTTGGCCCCTGGCGAAGAGCCAGGCGAAGATTGCGGTTCGGATGTTGCCGACGTGCGGCTCGCCAGTGGGACTGGGGGCGAAGCGAATCCTGACGGGCGGGGTCATGCGGGACGCGAGTGTTCCGGGGCGAGGGGTGTCATCTCCGGAGAAATTTTAGCACCTCGGACAGGTACGTACTCAGGTCCGTTGGCAGGGGAGAGGTTACATCGACCCGATCACCGGTAACCGGGTGTTCGAATGCCAGCCTGGAGGCGTGCAGGAACTGGCGAGACAGGTGAGGGTCAGCCTTGCCGTAAACGGTATCTCCTACGATCGGATGGCCGATGGAGGCGAAATGGACACGAATCTGGTGGGTGCGGCCGGTCGTGGGTTTTACCTCGACGAGGGTCTGGTCGTCGAACCGGTGGACGACCCGGAAACCGGTCGACGCCGCACGTCCGGTGATGACTACCGCCATCTTCTTGCGGTCGCGCGGGCTGCGGCCGACGGGAGCGTCTATCACCGCCTCGTCTTGCTTAGGCGAGCCAATCGCCAGCGCGATGTAGCGCTTGTCGACCCGGCGCTCGGCGAACTGGTCTGCCAACGCTGCGTGGGCTCGGGGGGTTTTGGCTACAACGATCAGGCCGGAGGTGTCCGCGTCGAGGCGATGCACGATGCCCGGCCGGGTCGCCTCGCCTACGTCGGCCAGGTCGGGCCAGCGCGCGATCACCGCGTTCGCCAGCGTGTCGTTGGGGTGGCCGGGGGCCGGGTGCACGGTCATGCCGGCGGGCTTGTCGATGACGAGCAGATCCTCGTCTTCGTAGACGGCCGTCAAAGGTACTTCCCAGGGTACGAGGGTAGATGACTCAGGCTGGGAGGGCATCACTGTGACGATCTGGCCGGGCTCCAGCCTGAGTGACGGCTTTTCGACCGGGGTACCATCCACCAGGACGTACCTGCGCTCTATCAGCGCACTGGCACGTGACCTGGACAGGCCAGGAACCGCTGACGAGACGAAAGTGTCGAGTCGGGACTCGCCGTCGGGCAGAGAGACCTCTAACTCGACCGACCCGGTCAACTAGCCTGGTCGCCGTGCTCGCCGACTAGGGGTCCGTCGGCGTCTTGTTCAGTTTCTTCCCCGGCCTTGTCCTTGCTCGGCACAAGCGAGGTCATGACGATGAGCAGAAAGATGCCCAATGTTATCGAAGCGTCGGCGACGTTGAAAATGGGCCACCTGCCCACGTCTACAAAGTCGGTCACCTCACCCATCGCCAGCCTGTCGATGAGGTTGCCGACAGCGCCGCCCAGCAGGATGCCGATGGCGATGCGCATGACTGGGGTGGGCGCGTGCTGGCTGCGGTAGAAATAAACGAGAAATCCAATCGCCAGGATGGATATCACCGTCAGAACGACGGTGGCGTTTGGGAAGAGCCCGAATATCGTGCCCGAATTTTCGTAGTAGGTGATCCGAAAGAAGCCATCGGAAGGTATCGACTGGCCCTCCTTCATGTTCGCACGGACGAGGAACTTGGTGAGCTGGTCGAGCGCGACGACTAGGATCACGGCACTGCCGAGGATCAGGTCCCGGTAGATCGCCAGCCGCGAGGGGCCGCGATCGGCGCTCTGATCAGCAGGCTCAGTAGAAGGGCTGGTGTCGGAGAGGAAGTTCACGGCTTCGTGTCGGGATCGCGCATGCGTTCTGGTGAATAAACGATAGCACGTTGAGGAATGGATTTAGTGCTTTTCGGGCTTTGCGCCGCCCTCAGGCCGTGGCCTGCTCCGCCGCCGAGGTGAACACGGCCGCCAGCTCGTCGTTCGGCCGCCTGAGCATGGTGGTGTTGACGTGCATGTCTACAGGTCGGACTCCGTCCTCGGGGTAGATGAACACACCCGAGCCCGCGAGGGCCTTGGCAAAGCGGTCGAGATCGATCGTGTCCTCCAGGGTGAGTGGAAAGATGTTGGAGCCGTGTTCAAAGGGCGTGACGGACATGCCCGGTATGCGGTCGATGTCGATGAAGAGCCGTTTGCCCTTCTCCAGTGCGGAGGCGAATTTTTCGTCGAACGCAGGCAGGCCGTGCAGAGCGAGAGCGGCGATGAGAGACGCCTGCGCCAGCCCACCGCCGAACATGCGGCGGTCGTGGTACATGCCCTCTATGAAGTCGCTGTCACCTGCAAGCACTCCGCCAAACGGCGCACCCAGATACTTGTATAGGGAGATGTAAACCGAGTCGAATAGTCCAGCATATTCCTGCACGTCGTGTCGGGTCGCAGCGGCGACCATAAATAACCTAGCGCCATCGAGATGGCCGGGTATGCCGATGGCGCGACATACGTCGCTGATCGAGACCAATTCGTCCCAGGGGACGACCTGCCCGGACTTGCGACGTACGGGCGTCTCAACCATGACGACTGAAATCGGGTTCATTACCCGCCCGGTGACGGAAGTCCGGTGAGCCTCTTGCAATTCGGCGGCGGTGAAGTGGACCCGACCGGTTGCGAGCGGCACCAGGTTAATGCCGCTCAGGCGTTGTAGAGAGTCGCCGGTGTCGTTGAACAGGTGGCTCTGCTCCTGTACGGCGGCGCGGCCGCCGATCCCGCAGTGCCGTCTTATCGCAAGGTGATTCGCAAGGGTCCCGGTGGGCATGAATATGGCGCGCTCTTTTCCCAGCCGCTCCGCCATCGCCTCTTCAAACCGGGCCACCGAGCCGCCGAGCGAGAAGTCGTCGTCCTCGAACCCGGTGGTCGCCGCGATCTCGTTGAGGCGGCGGAGCTGGTCGGCGGCCGTGCGAGGCTCGCCGTCGCCAATCAGCACTACCGAATCCGGGTCCTTGGGTCTGGGTTTGTCTGTCATGGTCTCCGTCACTGTGTCGTGGGTCTGTCGGTCTCTTGTGAATTGGTCTGTGCCCATGGGAGCGGCCAATTGGAGTGGAAGGGAAGGTGATGTTATGGACGGGACAACCCGGTGTCAATTTGATCCGGTTACGGCGGGCCGCTGGTAATCTGAGGAGGCTGTGAGCAACTTCGCTTTCAGATGCACCATATGCCGTTCGACGACCGAGCCCGGTCCGCGTGTCCTGCGGTGCCCGGACTGCCATGCCCCGCTGGTTGTCGACTACGGCTCGTCTGGGCCGCAGGCCCGGTCGCATTCAAACTCACCTCTCCCCCTCAACGAACCAGGCTCGATGGTCACGCTGGGCGAGGGTGGAACGCCGTCAATCGATCTGCCCCTGGTCGGCGCCGAGTTGGGGCTTGGGTCGTCGATGGCCAAGCTGGAGTCCTCCAACCCGACCGGCTCGTTTAAGGACCGGGGGATGTCGGTCATGCTCAGCGCGCTGGCCGAGCATGACGTGCGGGCCTTCGTCGAGGACTCGTCAGGCAACGCCGGTGCGTCCGCGGCGGCCTATGCTGCCAGGGCCGGGATGGAAGCGCACGTGTTCGTGCCGGATTCGGCACCGGCCGGCAAAGTCGCGCAGATCGCGGTCTACGGCGCGACCGTTCACACCGTAGCCGGGGCGCGAGAGCGGGCGACCGAGGCGGCGGAGGCGTTCGTGGCAGAGTCCGGCCTGCCCTACGCCACCCACAACCTGAGCCCGTATTTCATCGAGGGCACCAAGTCGTTTGCCTACGAGGCCTTTGGTCAAGGCGATACTTCGTTACCGGGGCACATCGTCGTGCCGGTCGGTAACGGATCGCTTTTCATCGCCACCCATCTCGCTCTGCTTGAGTTGAAGGCGGCCGGACGAATAGACCGTCTACCGAAGCTGCACGCCGTGCAAGCCCGGGCCGCGATGCCTATTGTCGCGGCGACCGAGGGCCGGGACTGGACGCCCGAGCCGGGCACGTCCACGATCGCAGGCGGAATCGCTGCCGCCGATCCCCCTAGAAAGGGTCAAATTCTGGCGGCACTGGAGGAGACGAAGGGTGCGGCAGTGGCTGTTGCCGACGCCGATATCCTGCGCTGGCGCTTGGCACTTGCCGAACGGGAGGGTGTCTACGCCGAGTCCACCTCGACCGCCGCCTTCGCCGGCCTAGAGCGGCTTGTCAAAGACGGCGTGATTGGCCGGAACGACAGCGTGCTGGTGCCGGTCACCGGGAGTGGGCTGAAAGAACCTTCTTAAAACCAGGTATGGAGCCTTTAAGCGTCGCATCGTCGACGCAGTATGAGATGCGGAAATACCCTTCGATACCAAAACCCCGGCCCGGCACGACGAGCACGCCGTGACTTCGTAGCTCGTCGGTGAAGCGCACGTCGTCGGCGATTGGCGACCTTGGGAACAAGTAGAATGCCCCGTCGGGTTTTACCACTTCGTACCCCAGTTCGGTCAGCGCTCCCCACATGAAGTCGCGCTTGGCCTGGTAGGCTGCCACGTCCACCGTCGCGCCTTGCAGGCCGGCTATGAGCCGCTGCATTAGTGCCGGGGCGTTAACAAACCCCAGGGTGCGGTTGCAAAAAACCAGTCCGTCCACTAGCTCGGCACGATCTTCGTACTCGGGATTTACGGCGATGTAGCCGATGCGCTCGCCGGGCAGACCGAGATCCTTGGAATGGGAGGTGGCGACGATGCTGCGCTCATGGGAGGCGAATACGTCGGGGTACTGGCGACCGTCGTAGAGGATGCGCCGGTAGGGCTCATCGCTGACGAGGAAGATCTCCCGCCCGTGGCGCCGCTCGGCGGTCCCGATGGCTTTCCCGATTCGATCCAGCACCTCTCTGGTGTAGAGGACTCCAGTGGGATTGTTGGGAGAGTTGACCAGCACCATCCTTGTTTTCTCGCTCAGGGTTGATTCAAGTGAGTCCATGTCGGGGAGAAAGGCCCCATCGGGGTTCACTGCCTTGCAGACCCCGCCGTGGTTGTCGGCGTAGAAGAAGTACTCAACGAAGTAGGGGGAAAAAATAACGACCTCGTCGCCCGGATCGAGCAAGGCCTTCATGGCGACGTTAAGGGCGCCTCCGGCCCCGCAGGTCATCACCACCTCGTCGCCGGTGAACGGCAGGCCGGTTTCGGTTGCGAGCACGGATGCAACGGCCGCCCGGGTCTCGGGGTAGCCGGCGTTGGGCATGTAGCGGTGCATGCCGGGCTCGGGGTTGTCGGCGAGCCGCCGAAGCTCGGCCAGAAACTCGGACGGCGGCTCCATCACCGGGTTGCCGAGAGACAGGTCGAAGACCCTGTCGGCCCCGACACGAGTCTTGAGGGCGATCCCCTCTTCGAACATGCGACGAATCCAGGAGCCCTGCTCCATTGCCCGCCTGACTTTCTCGGAAACGGCCATATCAGGGAACCTCGCGATTGAGTGTACGCCGTCGTTTGAGCCCGTCGGAGCTCACTTCCACTTTCGGACGACCCTGGTGTCGCCAGGGGCGAAGAGCAGGTGAAGGGGAAAAACCATGCTTAACAACGGCACCAAGGCAATCAGCGCCACCATCTCGTGTGTCCCCGGTCATGGAGGCGCCTGATTAGGTTGACGAGGCTCGTCCAGAGAGAGAGGCACAAACAGGATCACTATCAGGGCGAGGCCCGCTAGGTATCCAAGGTGACCGACGACCGGCGACCAGATGGGGGTGATGGAGACCGCGACCCATGCGGCGACGATGCCTACCTGAACTTTCAGGTAGGTTAGCCGGTTATTCCTCCCCGATGGGTTGAATAGCTGGCGAAGTTGGAACCAACCGCTTCTAAGGAGGGTCCCTTGCCCTAATACTTCCTGCCGACGCTGTGTCCCGGCATCGGCTCCATCGGCAATCAAGGGTGTGCAGCAATCGCCGCAGAAAGTTGTACCGGAATCTCGGCCGTCCGGTTTCCCACAATTGGAGCAGGTCATGTGGTCATTGCCAAAACGCGAGTTCGCGGCATGATACTTTGAGCAGCAACCAAAACGCGAGGACATGAACGGCTTGGTCCCGGTCTGAAAATCGCACCCATGAACAAATACATTCCAGAAATCGATGGCCGGGCCTTTACCGTAGCGATGTCAGCGGTCGCGGGCTCAGCCCTGCTCTCTTACCTGATTCGGGATGTGCCATCCGGTCCCTGGCAAAACGCCCTCGGGATTCTCTTTCTCGCGGGACCGCTTGCGGCGCTGTTTATCTACTACGCCTCGAAGATGACCGAGCGGGACTGAAGCCACCACGGGCGCATCGCCGAATGTAACCCCCAGCCTCCCGGGCAGATTTTATTATTGGTTTGGTGGGCCAGCTAATGGCCTGAATGCGGGCGCTCTTTCGCCAATTCGAAGCTTCGCCGCGAACCGTTCCAACGGAAATGGCATCAATATAGATAACGACGTTCCACGGGAGAGGGCCGTGTTTGACACATTTGGGGCGATAGTTGTGGGTCTGGTCGGTGGAGCGGCGACGAGCGTGCTTCTCTACGCCGGGATAGCCATGATGTCCGGCCAACGGTTATTGCCCACGAACCAGTCTACGTTGTGGCGCATAGCTATTTCGCAGTACAATCCCGCTACCGTTGGTTGAACAGCGAAAACGCCCAAGCGAGGGACGTTTGAGCGGTCGATTAGCCGGTGATTCGCCGACGAAACCGCTCTTCGTAAATATACCGTCAGTTGCCCCAGACAGGGGCATTGCCCCGTTTCTGAGGCAGGTGCTACGGTGTAGGCGCGGGCCCGTAGCTCAGTGGTCAGAGCGGTCGGCTCATAACCGATTGGTCACAGGTTCGAACCCTGTCGGGCCCACCATTACATACCTGTCTAGCCATAAGTTTATTTCCTCTGCCCCTCCAACAAAAAGGAGGGGTTTTGTTGTTTACAGAAGATGGTTACTCAGGATGGTTTCGTGGCTTCCAACTAGCTTTGGAGGTGTCTGGTCTTGGGCCAACTACCATAAAACACCACACCACCAATGCTAGGAAGTTCTTAGAGCATTATTCAGATGTGCCGCAGTCAGAAGTGACCTCAATGCACATCAGGTGTGAATCCTTGAACAATAGTGCGGGGAGTCACTCACTCTCTCTAACCCTCCCGTTCAACCCTCCCGGCATTTGGCCGGTCACAGCGGTCTTTTGCCGCGCGGCCACCTCGGTTACAGTGGTCCCCGATGAAAAACAACACATACCCCGAACTCGCCGGGAAGGTGGCGCTGGTCACCGGCTCTACCGGAGGCATTGGTAAAGGAGTGGCGGTGGGCCTCGCGACCGAGGGCTGCAAGGTGGTGGTCAACGGCACCAACGTTGCGAACGGCAACGCTGTGGTCGACGAGATTCGTGCCGACGGTGGCGAGGCCATCTTCGTCGCCGCCGACGTCACCGATGCGGAACAGGTGCGGGGGCTCGTGGGTGCCGCCGTCGATATCTACGGGCGCTTGGACTTGGCCTGTAACAACGCGGGACAAGAGGGCATGGGCCCCATCACCCACACCTACCCTGAGGAGCTGTGGGACGCGACCATGGCCCTCAACCTCACCGGTGCCTTCTATTGTATGAAGCACGAGCTGGCCCAGATGATGCGCCAGCCCCAGGTCGGCCCGAACCGGGGAGCCATCGTCAATGTGGCGTCCATTGCGGGCATGGTGGGTGGGGCCTCTCCCCCATACAACGCTAGCAAGCACGGTATGATCGGCCTTACTAGGCAGGCCGGTATCCAGTACGCGGCGAAGGGCATCCGTGTCAACGCCATAAACCCGGCCGTGACCAAGACGCCGATGCTGGATCGGTTCATGCGGGACGACCCGGAGTTGGTACCGGAGTGGGCGGCGATGCACCCGATCAACAGGTTTGCAGAGCCCTCTGAAATGTTCGACGCGGTGGCCTGGCTTCTGTCCGACCACTCTTCATTCGTGGTGGGAGTGGCGGTGCCGGTCGACGGCGGATGGACGGCGCACTGATGGCCGCGGAGAGCAAAGAACGCTTTGAGAGAAAGGTCGCGCTGGTCACCGGAGCCACCGCGGGCATCGGGGAGGCGGCAGCTGTCGCATACGCTCGTGAAGGTGCGAAGGTCGTCGTCAACGGGACGAACGCTGACCGGGGGAATGCGGTGGTCGACAGGATACGAGATGAGGGAGGCGAGGCGATCTTCGTCCGTGCCGACGTGTCCAGCGCCATCGAGGTCGAGGCCCTTGTCGGCGCCGCGGTGGATGCTTATGGGCGACTGGATATAGGCTTCAACAACGCCGGCATCTCGGACAACGAGAGCCTGCTGCTGCACGAGTACTCGGACGACACCTGGCACCGCGTCATGGACGTGAACGTAAAGGGCGTGTGGCTGTGCATGAAGTACCAGATCACCCAGATGCTTGAGCAAGAACCCGCCGGTCCGTCGAGGGGAATAATCGTAAACATGTCGTCCATCGCCGGGCTGGTCGCCACCGCCTCGGCCGGGTACGACGCTAGCAAACACGCCGTCATCGGACTGACCAAGAGTGCATCCCTGATTTACGCGGACCAGGACATACGTATCAATGCCGTGTGCCCGGCGGGTGTCAAGACACCTTTGTGGGAGCGTGCCGCCGAAAGAGACCCCAACTTCGTGGAACGGTCGAAGACATTGCACCCGGTGGGCCGTGTCGCCCGGCCGGAAGAGGTGGCGGACGCGGTGCTCTGGCTAAGCTCGGACGGAGCCCCGTTCGTCACCGGCTCGTCCCTCGTCATCGACGGAGGGTGGACGGCCCAGTAACCCTGTAACCCGGCATGGCACGGCACTTAGTAGAAGAGCCCCCGGTGCGTAAACACCGGGGGCCACGAGGAGGAGCCAGTGCCACACCGATGGGTCCCTTAGAGAAAGGCGGTAAGGGTTGGGCACCAGCGACCCGCAACGTACCACAGGATGGGGAGGCAAGCAACCCTGACCACAAGATGCTGGGTGTTTTTCCATCCGCGCCGTATTAAAGCTATGATCAGGTGAACAGGGTGGAGGGGACGTTTTTGGCAACTGTCATGGCCGGAGTTCTTCTACCGCGCATGCTTGTTCCGGGCTTTGGCGTGAGCCGGTTACGAGGTGCGGTGGTTGGGTTTTTTTTGATGTCCATCGCTGCTCTCGCAGCCTGCTCGTCTGGGGCCGCAAGCGAGTCACCGGAGGCGCGCGCGATGGCGCTAGGTGAGGCGTCCGTTACGCTCACGCCGGGCCCGATAGAGACGGTCGCAGCGCCGGAGCAGCAGGTGATGCAACTGGTAGTCGCCGTTTCTGACCTGGCCGTTGGTCCGGGGAACCGGCTGGCTTTCGCACTCATCGGGCCGGACGGGCCGATCAAGGTTCCCACTGTCGCAGTCCAGCTAACGTTCCTCGGTGGTGGCGGAGGGGCGGCCACCAAGATGACCGCGGTCTTCCGTCCCTGGCCGGTTGGGTCCGGCGGTGTCTACTCGACTACCGTGGATTTCAAGCGGGCCGGCACATGGGGCATGGAGGCGCGGATATTCCTGCCCGGTGGTGTGATCGGGGTGGGGCGCAAAGAGCTGTCGGTTGCCACGGCTAGTGCCGCCCCGGCGCTCGGTGTGAGGCCGCCGGCCAGCCGGAACAAAACCAGTGCAGATTTCGACGACCCTACCGATCAGGATGAATTGGCGACAATTACCAGCTCGGAAACACCCGACCCGGACCTCTACCGAATGACCGTGGCTGAGGCGCTCGACAGCGGACTACCGTCGGTCGTGTCTTTCGCCTCGCCGGCGTTCTGCCAGTCGGCGACGTGCGGCCCCCAGGTAGACGTGATAACCGCCGTCAAGGACCGGCTGTCGGGACGGGCCAATTTCATCCACATCGAGGTCTATGACAGCCCCGATAAACTGACGGACCTGTCCCGCGCTAGGCTGGTGCCGCAGATGGGAGAGTGGGGGCTGCCTGCGGAGCCGTTCACCTTCGTGCTGGATGCCGAGGGGCGGGTGGCGGCGAAGTTCGAGGGATTCGTCAACGAAGACGAACTGGTGGCGGCGTT
Source organism: uncultured Dehalococcoidia bacterium (assembly GCA_964637315.1). Lineage (GTDB taxonomy): Bacteria > Chloroflexota > Dehalococcoidia > Lucifugimonadales > UBA2962 > CAUZIR01. The sequence goes on from CAZWTT010000008.1 coordinate 65,406, forward strand.
GCAGGCCGTACTTGATCCCTAGTCCGGTCGCGTTGGGTCAGGGACCGTGGGTCGGGATGTTCTTGCTGTCTTGGCGGGCGGGGGCAGCTACGCCGTCCTGTCGATTCGGCGCCGAAAACCCGCCGGTCAGGGATAGTCACTGAGCCGATCTATAGTTAGCCTGTCGTCGTCCCTGTGGAACGTGACCTCAATCTGCTCTCCCAGCACCATGTGCTGACGCAGGTGCGATGGGGTGAGATGTCCAAAGATACCGGACCCGTCCAGTGTCCAGTGGCGACCTTCATCATCTATGACCTCTATCGAATCGAGGTTGAGCGGACCGGAGCTCTGCACGTCGACGAGCCGCCCGCGCACAGTCTCCGTATCGCCCCCGCATCCGGCTAGCACTACCGTGGCGACCAGCATGACAGACGCGGCGAGCACGAGCCGCCATGGCATCGTTCCCATGAACCGATTATAGGGCTGGCTGGCCGCGCTACAAGCCGAGTCGCCGGGCCGACACGGCGTTGAAACTGGACCGAAACGTCGTCGTATATAGGGTGCCCACAACGGAATATTTTGACTAATATTGGAAAGTTCCGGAACAGATGTGGTATGGATTGGACCATGTTCCGGTGGCATGCCATTTCATAAGGAGGACGTGTATGGCCCCCAGAGTGCAGGCTGTGGTTGCGTTATTGATGGTCCTGGTCGCCGCCGGAGGATTACTCGTGGTGCGACCGGCGTTCGCAGCCGAGTTCGACTCCGCCGTTACGGTGGTAGTCGCGGCCGGCGGCGGACTGCGCGACTCCGATGGCGGCGTCGAGATGGCGCACTCCTTGGTGGTGCTCATGACCGCGTTGGAGCCCGATCGCCCGTTGGCGTTCATCGACTCGGAGCGTCCTTCCCAGGTCTTTGGTCCTCTCAGGCCAAGCGACCCCGCTTTCGGAGATCTGCTCGCTGGGATTCAGGCCGAGCTGGATGCCGGGTCTGGAGCCGGCAACGGTATGTTCGAGGCGATCGCCGAGGCAGGCACTTTGCTCGGCTTGGAGCGAGCCGGCTCCGGTAGCCGGGTGTTCGTGATTCTGGGTGGAGAGGGCGAGGAAGACTTCGCGACCCTCGCCCCCCGTCTCACCCCGGTCGTCGGCCGAATGGCGGAGCAGGGGTTCGACCTGGACGTTCTGACGACCTCCGGTCGGAGCGATGAGGTGATATCGTTCGCCGTCCGGATGGTGGAGATCAGCGGTGGTTCGGTCATCGATGCGGCCGGGCCCCGGGCCCTGACTGGAATCGCACAGATCCTGCTGTCTCGCTCGGGGACCGGGATGGACGAGCTTGGCGATGCCCGCCTGGGCGACGGCGAGGTGCTCTCGCTGCCGGTCGACGTGGTGCCGGGCGCCGTCGACCTGCGGGTGGTGGTTTTCAAAGACGATGCCCACGGCTCTCTTCGTCTCGTCGATCCCGACGGGTTGGAAGCCGATCGCACCGACTCAAGCGTCCTGACCTCCCCCTTCGTGGTGGCTTGGCGTGTGGAGGAGCCGACCGTCGGGACGTGGAGGCTGGAAACGAGCGGCCTTGATGGCACCGTGACCGTCTGGGGAGGCCAGTCCAACGGCGTTACCCTCACGCTCGAGTCCGCCGGGCCGGTGCCCGTCGGCGAAACGGTTGAACTGGTGGCACGAGTGGTGCAGGCGGGGCCGGTCGGCGCAGTTACTGAGGGCTCCGAGATGTTCGCTCATGTGACCTCTCCCGGCGGCACCACATTGACTTACCTTCTGCGGGACGACGGTGTCGCCCCGGACGCGGTGGCAGGGGATCGGTACTTTTCGGCGTCCGCCGCCCCGCTGGTCGAAAACGGAGACTACGACGTCGTGCTTGAGTTGACCTGGAGGGAGCTGTCGTACTTGGTTACCTCCCAGTATTCGATCCGCAGTCAGCCGTTCCCCGCTCTGGACGTAACCACCCTGGTTGACGGCGACTTGGAGGCGGGAGTGCGCACGCTGGTGGCGACCGCCTCGGTAAACGTGGACGACCAACCTTACCCGGTATCCCCTTCGGCCATTCGCTGGGAGTTCTCCGGAACTGCGTACGAAGATCAAATCGTGGAGGTGGTGCCCCGCGGCGTCTCGTCCGCTGGAGAGGGCTGGGTGTTCGACGTGTATGCGACGGTAGACGAGCCTGGCAACTCGGCCCTGACGCTCCGCCTCGACGTCGAGTACGGTGGCCGACCGTACGTGCATTCCGCCGGGTCCATAGTCGTCAGTGTCCCGGCACCTCCTGCCGCTCCCGCACCTGAGCCGGCGACGCTGGAGACTCCGGGGCGGGAGCCACTGGCGGAAGAGTCCTCGTCCTTCCCCTGGTGGGTACTGACGTTCCCGGGACTGTTGGTTTTAGGTCTGGTATCGGCCGGGCTGCGATGGCTGCTATTGACGGCGCCCGCGGGCTACCTGTACGACGATCGACAGAAACGCCTAGTTGACTTCTCGGCGCTCAAGCGCGGCCCGCTTGCTCAACTACTGAGCAGGGACCGTGTGTCCGGCGGTGAGCTTGGCATTCCGGGACTGGACGGCGTCACTTTTGTGTTCGACCGGGGCAGGGTGGCTATCCGGACGAAACAGCCTTCCACGAGCGTCCGGGTGGACAGCCGGCCTCTATTCGAGGAGGCGACGCTGGGCCGCAACAATTGGATAGGCACCGGCGGACGCGTCTACAGCTTCCTGCTCAACCCTCCCACCGGGGAGGCGCGTCCCGGTATCGGCTAGGCCGAGCGATATGGCAGCGTAAAAGGGCCCACGCATTGCGGGGGCCCTTTTACTATTCCTCCGTGATGACGACCGAGACGATCCCGTCGCCCGGGGTGGTCGCCCTCTGCGGATCACGCGGAGTCATGCCGGTTACCACCTCCAGTCCGGAGGTGACTTTGCCGAAGACCGCGTGACAGGACTGGCCGAACGCACTGCAGTCCTTGGGCGAACCGTCGGGCAGCAGTCCGTCGAGGTGGGGCGTCGACCCGTGGGTAATAAAAAACTGGCTACCGTTGGTGGCCCGCCCGTTGCGAATGCCAGAGTTGGCCATGGAAACGATCCCGGGCGCATCGTGCCGGGCGTCGGGGTGGAACTCGTTTTCGAAGGCGTAGCCGGGGCCGCCGGTGCCGGTGCCGGTGGGATCGCCAGCCTGTGACATGAAGCCGGATATCACCCGGTGAAAGGTGGTGCCGTCGAAGTAACCCGCCCGCGCCAGCGAGACGAAGCTGTTGACGGTGATCGGGGCCTTGTTGGCGAACAGCTCGATGACGAACTGTGCACCCCCCTCCATCGTGAAGGTGGCGGTGTAGGTCGTCGACGTGTCGATCGTCATCGGTGGTCCTGAAGGTACTTGGCTTGTCACTGTGTCGGTGTCTCCTGAGTTTTGCGTAGGTGCTGACGTCGGTATTGAGGTTGCCAATGACGCGAGGTTGGTGCGTACTTCGTCTCCGCAGGCCGCCGCGAACGCGGCCACTCCGAGTGCGGCAATACCGACGAGAACGAATTTGACCCTTCTGAACATATTTCCACACGGCTCCAAGCTGGTAATTCGACGGTCCATGTTACAGAAAACCGGGGCCTGTTTCCCGTCTCAATGCTGGCCGCCGTGGTCACTGGGCCGTTCGGCCGGAGCTTAGATCTCAGATGAATCCGTGGACAGGCTCGACCCGTCCGTTCGAGCTCGCCTACGGGCGAGCTCGCAAATGGATTCTGGGACTTGCCCCCAAGTGTCGCTAGTGAACATTTGACTCCGACTCAGGCCGAGTACCGCTAATGTGCAGGCACCGCCCGGCGCGCCGACCGGGCGACCGAAGATGATCGAATTCCCCTGGCTGATAATCGCACTCTCCATTGCTATGGCCATAGTCTCAACAGTGGCCGTGCACGCCACGGCTGCGTTGAGGGCGCAACAAAGAGAGTCTCGGAGTTCGTCGCCGACCTTGACGAATCCGGGGCGACACAGGGGCCCTGTTGGTTTCCGGATATACCGACGGGATAGGTGACCTGGTGATCGGCGACGGGCAGTTCACCTACATGCAAAAACCGTTCACGTCAAACGCCCTGCCGGCAAAGGAGAGAGAGGTGCTTAACGAATCTGTGGTAGTGGCCAAATCGGCTAGAGCTCTCCGCGAGACTTCGCCTCACTCATCAGGACTTCTTCGCACAAGCGCCCACCACGTTGGCATACTCCGCCGCGCTACCGTTATTACGCGTATAATCGTCGCTTTCGCCTCACACCGGGGCGGACGGCTGAGAGGCGTTGAGCTCACCCTTCCAAGACAGGACCATTCTGGGCGTGTTCGCCCACCCCGATGACGAGACCTCGTCGTGTGCCGCGACGTTCTCCCGTTACACTGACATGGGAGCAACGGTGCACGTTGTTATGGCCACCGGTGGAGAGCTCGGGACGCTCGGGACCGGCGGCCTCACGGTCCTGAGAGAAGACCTGCCAGAAGTCCGGGAGCGAGAGCTCCGTACGGTATTGGACATGTACGGCGCCCAACCCCCGATCATGCTCGGGTACCGTGACCAGGAGCTGGCCTCGGCCGACCACGACGAAGCTGTCGGGAAGATTTACCGGGTCATGCGAGACGTGCGACCGGACGCGGTCATCACTTTCGGGCCCACCGGCATCTCACACCACGACGACCACATCGCCATCCATGCCTATACCCTGGCCGCCTTGGACCGGTACGAGAAGGAGGTCGATCACCCGTTGCGGCTCCTGTACCCGGCCATACCCAGGGGCGATCGCAGAAAATTCAATATCGAGCTAGAGGGGCCGGAGGGGGAGCCCAACGTGTTCGTTGAACTCGGTAATTACAAGGTTCTAAAAGTCAAAGGCCTGCGTACCTACCGTTCGCAGGAGGACGCACAGGAGGTGGCCGGGTTCGTGGAGGAAAACGACTTCCCATACGAGTCCTTCCACCTGGTTCGTCCGGGTCTGACCGACGGGACGACGTTGAACGGACTCTTTTATTAGATACCCAGGGCGCCGAAGCAGGCGGCGGCGATCGAGTCGGCGTCGATGCCGTACTCGCGGTACAGGTCTGACGGGTCGCCCGACTGTCCGAAGCAGGTGACGCCCAGGGGGTATGCTCTCTCGCTCAACACTCCACCCAGCCAGGCCAGAGCCTGCGGGTGTCCGTCGAGCGCGGTGACGATGGGCGCGCTGCGCTCCGACGGCGCCACCAGCGTGTCCCAGAACTCGTCGCCGAGGCCGTCTTCCTCTCCTCGTATCGAAGCCGCCACCATCGCCTGGTACCTCTCGTACAGGGGCCCCGGTCCGGTGACGTTGATGACGTTCGCGAGAACACCCTCTCTCAACAAGCTCTCACTGGCGAGGACCGCCTCCGGTAGCACGGCCCCACAGGCAAAGACGTGGACGACATTTTCGGCAGGGTCGTATCCATCTAGGCTGGAACGATCTATCAGGCGGTAAGCGCCTTCGATAACGCCCCGGCGCAGCCTCTCAAGACCGTCAGGTTCAGTGGGGAGGGTGAGAAGCCCCTGATCGACCTTCATGGTGGTCAATCGCAGGTAGGTCGACTCGCTGCGCAGCCGGATCTGCTCGAGCGCGTGCATGAGGATCCACTCCACCTCCACGCCGAAACAGGGCTCGTAGTAGGCGACGTCTGGCAGACCGATGCCGATAGCCGGCGTGTTGAGCGACTGGTGCGCGCCGCCCTCCGGTCCCAGTGTGATCCCGGACGGGGTGCCGACGAATATGAAGCGCCCGCCCGCGTAGACGCTGTAGAAGAGGGCGTCGAGGCCCCGGCGAATGAACGGGTCGTACAGGGTGCCGATGGGGAACAGGGTCTCTCCCAGCATCTCGTGAGAGAGGCCGAGCTGGCCGAGCATCATGAACAGGTTGTTCTCGGATATCCCCAACTCGATGTGCTGGCCGTGCGGGGTCTCCTCCCAGCGCAGGGCCCGCTGAACGTCCTCGGGTAGGGGGCCGGCATCGCGCTCGGCCCAGACGCCCGCCTTATTGATCCACCCGCCCAGGTTCGTCGAGCTGGCGACGTCGGGGCTTACGGTGACTAGCCGGTCGGTGATGCCCTCCACGTCCCTCGATATATCAGTGAGTACCAGTCCAAAGATCTGCTGGGTCGACATCGAGCCGCCGTAGCTGCGGCCGAATCCGATGGGGACCGCCGGAAGCTCAGGCGTATCCGCCCGGGCGATCCGCGCCAGGTTATCCTGAGCCTGGTCGCGCAGTGGCCGTTCTGGGCTATCCGGCAGGATGACGGGCCACTCGTCGTCGCCGACGGCAAGTTCTTCCCGTAGCTGTGCCATCTGGCTGTCACTGAGGATCACCGAGTGGTTCTGCGGGTCGCCGACCGTCGGCAGCATCCAGCCCTTCAGAGTGTAGGCGAACACCACCGCCGGGCCCGGCGCGGAGTCGGCGGTTGCGAACGCCTCCCTCAGCTTGGAGAAATCGTGCCCACCCAGGTTGCGGACGAGTGCCTGAAGCTCTATGTCGTCCCACTGGGAGAGGAATTTCCGGAAGTCATCCGAATGCTTGCTGGTACGAGGCAGCCAGTCACGGAGTTCGTCGGGCGGCACCCTCAGGAGTCGCTGGTACAGTTCGTTGGACATATCGTCGATTGCGTCGCGTAACAGTTCGCCACTGTGCATGCTGTATGCGGCCTCAAGGCGGGTGCCGTATTTGGCGTTTACGACCGTCCAGCCGTTGGCCGCGAACATGTTGCCCCAGGCCCCGACACGGATGCCTGGGATGATCCTGTCCAAGCTCTGGCGGTTGAGGTCGATGACCCAGATAACGTTGTCCAGGCCAGCCATGGTGGGTTCGGCGATGGCCTCCCACACCGAGCCCTCGTCCAGCTCGGCGTCGCCGACTAGGCTGATGTAGCGACCGGGCCCTGTCGAGTCCCGGCTCCAGCCCTTCAGGTCCGAGTGGGTCCGGGTGTAGCGGTCGACGAGCGACGCGAAATTGGGAGCGACCGCTCCTAACCCTACCGACCCTGTAGAAAAATCGACGCCGTCCGGGTCTTTGGTGCGGCTGGGGTACGCCTGCAGGCCGTGGAAGTCCCGCAGGGTGCTCAGATACTCGCGATCAAGGTTGCCCAGCAGATACTGGATGGCGTGGAACACGGGTGAGGCATGGGGCTTGATCGACACCCGGTCCTCGGCCCGCATAAAGTCGAAATAGAGGGAGGTCATGACGGTCGCGAGCGAGGCGCTCGACGCCTGGTGCCCCCCGACCTTCAGGCCGTCCTTGGAAGGCCTGATGTGGTTGGCGTGATGGACGATGTTGACCGCAATCCACAGGACCTTGGTCTGAATGCGCTCCAGCAGAGCGTCCTGCGGTCCGCTCATCTCCTGCGACCCGTTCAATCCCCGGGTCTCGTTCAGCCCCTGCAATTCGCTCGACCCCCGTGTGTCGCTCAACTCAGGTACTCCCTCGCCCAGCCCAGGCCCTCGACAGTACCGGAAAGTGGTGCGTATTCACAGCCGACGTAGCCCTGGTAGTCGAGTTCGTCCAGGCGCCCGAGGAGATACGGGTAGTTGATCTCACCGGTGCCCGGCTCATGTCTGCCGGGGTTGTCGGCGACCTGCACGTTGCCGATCAAGTCGAGATTCGCCTCGAAGGTGCGAGCCAAGTCTCCCTCCATGATCTGCATATGGTAGGCGTCGTACTGGATGGACAGGTTGTCCGAGCCAACCTGCTCGATGATCTCACGAGCCCCTGCCGTGGTCGTGAGGAGGAAACCGGGAACGTCGATGGTGTTGACCGGCTCAATCAGCAAACGGACGCTGGCTTTCTTGAGTTCACTCGCCGCGTAGCCAAGGTTCTCCACGAGGGTGGCGGCAAGCCGGTCGGGATCGGCGCCCTCTGGGGCAACGCCGGCGAGGACGTTCAACCGAGTACAACCGAGTTCGGCAGCGTACTCCGCGCCTCTTTGCACGCTCTCGCGGAACTCGTCCGCCCGGTCCGGCAGGCATGCCACGCCCCGGTCGCCGGAGCTCCAGTCGCCCGCGGGCAGGTTGAACAGGGCTAACTCGAGCCCGTGTGCCCGCAGCCGGTCGGCGAGGTCGGAGGGCCGGTAATCGTAGGCGAACTGGAACTCGACCGCCTTGAACCCTGCGTTGGCGGCCGCTTTGAAGCGGTCGAGGAAATCGACCTCCCCGAACAGCATCGACAGGTTGGCGGCGAGTCTAATCATGTGCTCTGTTCACTGGTTCTCCGCTCGGCGACGCCTTGCTCGTCAGGGCGTCTTCGCGCGAGCGCTCATTGCTTTGTCTTTCGTTAGAACGCATCTGCCTCCGCGGCTATGTCTGCGAGGTCTTTGCGGGTGTAGGTGCCGAGGCTCCTGAAGTTGAGTTCAGTGTAGTTCTTGATCCAACGCATGGACACCATCACGGCGTCCCGGTAGCGCATCTCCATGCTCTCGTTGAGAACGTCGGCTTCTTTGCGCAGCCTGAGGATGTCCTCAAGCTGCTCGGAGAGCAGGCCTTTCACCAGCGCGAAGTCGTGTTTTTGGCCGGTTTCGGAGTCGGGCACGGTGTGGATGATGCGCTGGGCAATCTGTGCGGTAGACATGCGGCCGGTCGCAAGGTCCTCCATGAGGGCGGGGTGCACGCCGGGCCTTCCTTCAAGCGAGTCGATGCCCTTCGCACCTCGCCCGGCCAGCCATCCCTCGACGTACTCGATGAGCATGCGGGCGTTCCTGCGCGTGCCGTCGACCGTGATCGGACCCTCAGGCACGTCAATCGCCGCCGGGTAGTTCGCCGGATCACGCATCTCCGGCGTGGGCCGCCAGCCCGTCGCATACCACTCTTTGAACGGGTCGGCGGCGGCCTTCATGTGGAATATGTGGGCGACCCACCCGCGCAGGAAGCCTTGGCGCGCCTCCCACTCCTTGTCAGCTCGTATCGACTGGCCGGCCGCCTCGTTGACCTCCGGGTCGCGCGAGGGCAGGGGAGTGGCCATGCCGCCTATCGCCACCGCGTCGTGCTTGAGGCAGATCGCCACCAGCCGACGAAAGATGTTGCCGATGAACGCGGTTGTCTTGATGTCGACGCCGAAGCGGTCGGGCCAAACGGAGTCCGGGTCGGCCATGACGTACTCAATTATGGAGGCCTTCAGGTCCCACCGCGCGGCGTTGAGGCCGGTTGCGTAAGGGCCGAGGGCGTACAGCGCCTCCTCCATCTGGAAGACCAGGGGTAACGACTCGACCAGGGCGATGGCCTTGATCGACCCCTCCGGCAGGCCGAGAAGCTCACGAGAGGCATCGAAAAGGTCGCGGTACCAGGCCGCCTCTTCGGCGGACTCCATTTTTGGCACGTAGAAGTAGACCCCCTGGCCCCGGGCAATCTGCGCCCGTCCGGCATGGAACAGGGTCAGCGCCGTGCCCAGTATCGCGGCCGGCACGGCCACGTCGTCAATGGTGACCTCCGGTTCATCTAGGTGCAGGCCACGCTCGCGGTGCATGAAAAACGGCAGGTCGCCGGGCAGCAAGCTGTACTTTTTGCCACGCTCTGGGTCGGTGTGGCGCAGAGTCCGCTCGACGGCCCGAAACCGATTGAGCGCCGAGTTCACGGTGTCGATCAACTGGTGGCCGCCCGAGTCTTCGTCATCATCAAGGTCCCCTTCGGCCCGGATCCCTTCGCGGCCCGGGTTGAGGGCGTTGATTAACATGGGGACGATGGATGACGGCCCGGATATCTCGATGCCCGGTTTGAGTAGTTCGTCCGGCACCGGATCGACCTTCCAGTCGGCCATCGTCGCGTCGGACGGAGGAAGAGGAACCGGCTGACGCCCGTCCAGTGCCGCTCGGAGCACCTCGTCGCGCCGTTTGCGTAGATCGTACACGCGAACGGACAGTCGGTCGCTCAAAGAGATGAGATATTCGTTAAATTGGGAGGTAAAGAGTCGGTCCGCGCCCTCGACGGGAGCGTAACTTAGTCGGTCGGAGGACATGTAGGAAAACCTGCCTAGTAGGAGGTGAGTTTTGGCGCCCGCGGGAAGCGCAGTAAAAACGAGTGTAGCATAGGCCTCGCCCCCGGTGCAGCCGCATAAACGAGGGCAATGCATGCCGACGAGAAAATCAAAACAACTGCTTATGAAAGCGATGAGACCTTGGTCGAAGAAGCTCTGACGAGTGAGGCTGTACCTCGCGGAGATCAAAAAGGAGAACATCATGTTGAACGGTAAGAAAGTGTTAATTACCGGCGCCCGCAGGGGCATCGGTGCGGCGATCGCGTTGGCGATGGCCCGCCAGGGCGCCGACGTGGGCGTCAACGACCTTGAGCGGGACCACTCGGCGGAGCAGACTATGCGATCGATCGAGGCCGAAGGTGGGAGAGTCTCCTGGCATCAGGCCGACATAGGCGAACGTGATCAGGTCGAGGGCATGTTCGAGGGATTCCTGCGGGAGCACGGCCGCATAGACGTGCTGGTGAACAACGCGGTTATGCCCATAGAAAAACCGTTCCTCGACGTCACCGAGGCCGACTTCGACTTCCAGGTCGACAATGGCTTCAAGGGCTATTTCATGTGCAGCCAGCGTGCGGCCGGGGAAATGGTGCGACAGGGTGAGGGAGGTCGAATAGTCAGCCTGAGCAGTGTGCAGGGGTTCCGTTCGTGGCCGAACCAACTGGTGTACGGCTCCATCAAGGCGGCGATTACGCGTATGACGGCCGGGATGGCGTGGGAGCTGTCTGGACAGGGCATCAACTGCAATGCCGTCGCACCGGGATATATCGACAGCCGGGTGCTCTTGGCCGAGGAAGAACCCGGACGAGGAGAGTCGGCTCCTTACGCCGACGAGACCAAGCCCTGGGTCCCATCGCGACGGATGGGGCTGCCTGACGACATCGCGCAGGTGGCGGTGTTTTTGGCTTCGGACATGGCAGCGTACGTAAACGGACAGACCATCGTGGTCGACGGAGGATTCCTGTCGGGAGGCACTCCCCAGGGTGAAGGGTGTTAGCGCCTTACGACCGACTCATCCGATGGTACCGGGCGTGGTACGCTCCCGGCGCCCTTGAAGAGGGTGAGTAGAGGTCGAGCAACCTGAGGTAGGGACGTTGAGTAAACTTTCCAATGATGAGGTCGTGGCGCTCGCCAGGGCTTCCGGCATCGCCTTGACCGAACCGGAGCTGACCGAGGTCGCTCACCATCTCAACGCCGTCATCGCCGCCATGGAGGAGATCGACGAACCGGGGCTGAACGACCTCGACCCCATGCCCATGCCCAGGGTATGGCCGCCGTCAAGGGAGACCTACTGATGGACGGCGATGTCATAGGCCTGTTGTCGGCGGCCGAGCTCGGTCGCCGCATCGACGGTCGGAAGGTGTCGCCGACCGAGGCGGTGAACGCCTATCTCCAGCGGCTCGACGCCTTGGACGGTCAACTGGGCTCGTTCACGCTCGTTGGATGCGAGGAGGCCCTGGGAGAGGCGGCGGAGCGGGAGTTGGAGTTGGCGGCCAACAACAGTCGGGGGCCGCTGCACGGGGTCCCGGTCGGCATCAAAGAGCAGGTCGACGTGCGCGGCTGGCCCACGACCGGCGGCTCGGCCACCTTGCGCGACTCGGTAGCAAAAAGCGACGCTACGGTGACCGCGCGCTTGAGAGACGCGGGCGCGATCGTCCTGGGCAAGCTCAACATGACCGAGCTGGCCATTACCGAGACCATCGAATTCCCCTACGGCACCCCGAACAACCCCTGGAACCCCGAACGCAGCCCCGGCTCTTCGAGCGCCGGCCCCGGCGTCGCGACGGCGGCCGCGCTCTGCGGTGCGACGCTGGGAGGCGACACCGGGGGCTCGATCCGCATTCCGGCCGCCTATTGCGGCATTGTTGGCCTGCGGCCCACCTTTGGCCGGGTGAGCAGGGCGGGGACGATGACAGCGTGCTGGTCGATGGACACGATTGGGCCGATGACGCGCTCGGTCGAGGACGCGGCTCTGGTGCTGGGCGCGATCGCCGGACCGGATCCTCTCGATGAGTGGTCCGTCGACGTTCCCGTGCCAGACTACGCTGATGGTCTGGAGGCGGGCGTGAAGGGTCTGCGCATCGGCCTGATCACCGAATTGGTGGACGCGGACCTGGTCGACGCCGAGGTCGCCGACGCCGTCTCGGAATCGACCCGTGTGCTGGAGGGCCTCGGCGCCTCAGTCGACGAAGTTGCACTGCCACTGGTGATCCATGCCGGGCCCATCCACTGGACGCTGTGCTACGTCGAGTTCGGTCAGATCAATCGAGACACCATTCGCTACCGGGCGAACGACCTGACACACATGGTCGGGATCGCGGTGACGGCCGGTAGTCTGATTCCGGGCGTCACCTATTACAAGGCGCTGCAATTGAGGGAGATGCTTCGCCGGCAGATCCTCGATGCTCTAGATCGCTTCGATGTGCTGGTCTGTCCGACCATGTCGTCTGGAGCGCCGCCCCGTGCCACAGACGTGCACACGCGGTCCAGCGAGGAGGTGATGGAGGGGCTCTCTGGTCCGGTGAGACTTACCGCTCCGTTCAGCCACGCTGGAGTTCCGGCACTCTCAGTGCCCTGCGGGATGACCGCCGATGGCCTGCCTATCGGCCTGCAGGTGATCGGCAAACCGTTCGACGAACCCACGGTGCTGAGGGTCGGAAGGGCCTTCGAGGCCGAAACGCCGTGGCACGAGGCGCGGCCGCCGATTTTCTAGTCGCCTCGATGGCGCCCGTCGCCTGCCATCCCATCGATTGGGATGGGTTTACGGGGATGCGATATGATTGACCCGAATTTCCGGCCTGAGACAACGGGGGATTGCATGGGCATCGTCTATCGCGCCTCGATTGGGCTTGAAAAACTCCTGCTCAGGACCTTCGCCGACAAGTGGGCCGTCGTCGGTACGGAGAATGTTCCTCACACCGGTCGACTCATCGTGGTCCCCAATCACGTGAGCAACGCCGACCCGTCGATGGTCGCCACCGCCTTGCCCAGGCCGGTTCAGTTCTTGGCCAAGGACACGCTCTTCCACCACCCCGTCTCCCGGTGGTTCTTCAACTCTTACGGCGCCTTTCCTCTCAAGAGGGCGGGGATCGATGTGGGGGCGTACCGGTGGGCTCGCAAGGTCCTCGATGCCGACCGGGCGCTGGTGCTGTTCCCGGAGGGGAAGAGGGGGGTCAACGGCTTGGGGCCGGGGCTGCCGGGGGTGGTGAGGTTGGCTCTTGCCACGGACACCCCGCTCCTGCCGGTCGCGGTTACCGGCACCACTCACCTGGGTCCCTGGTGGCGGGTTCTGTACCCCACTGGCAGCATTATGGTCACTATCGGCGAGCCCTTCACCCTTCCGACGGATGAAATTTCGCCTGACAGGGAAACCGTCGCCAACCTCACCGAGCAGATCATGCGCCGCATCGCTGAACTGTTGCCCGAGTCCTACCGGGGCGTCTACGCCGACTCGACGGCTGAAACAGACTGCGAGACCGAGACCGTCACCGCCAACTGAATCCCTTCCGGGTAGGTTTATCAACCCTTTTCCACGGACGGCCATCTAAGTCGGCATAACACGGTCCGAGAGCTTTCGAGCGAAAGTTCAGGCCCGTCTTTCTGCAGAGCGTTTAAGCTTGTGGTGGGACTGGGGACGAGCGCTGCGGCGACGCGAAAGTGGGTACAGAACAATGCGACGGAATTGGCCCCCCTGGGTGATGTTCGGCATGGGCCTTGTCCTGTTCTCCACCGGGAAGTTCTTCAGTACGATCGTTGGCTTTGTCTAGGCGCGGCAGATGATAATAGGAGAGGGTACCGAAGCGATTGCGATGTAGGTGGGGGGCTCCTCTGACGGTGAATAGGCCGGAGACACCGGTGTGACGACCGGCCTGTCACGGCCCTGTCATGCCGCCCCGCGAAACTTGCACGAGTTCTGCATGGCCCGGCGCAGAGAATTGTTGCTAACCGGATCGGTTGGCTGGAGGGGCGGATTTGATCAACCTGACGAGACTTTGGGCTGGGATGGTCACTCCCGGGGACGGCCTCAGGTATGGCGAGAAGGGCAACGGTAGTGGCCCGCCGAGGCAGAAGTCGATGCACCACAGGCCGATCGTCGTGTGGAACATCACCCGTGGCTGCAACTTGGCGTGCGCCCACTGCTACATCTCGGCGAAGCGAGATCCCGACCCGCTGGAGTTGAGCTGGTCGGAGGCAATGGCCGTTGCGGACCAGCTCGCAGACTACGAGGTTCCGGTGGTCCTGTTCTCCGGTGGTGAGCCACTGGTGCGCCAGGACCTCCTCGACGTTGCGGCTTACGCGAAGTCCCAAGGGCTGCGGCTTGGCCTTTCGACGAACGGCACACTTCTGACGAAGGACAAGGTTTGCGAGGTGCAGGCGGCCGGGTTTTCCTACGCCGGGATCTCCATTGACGGACCGCAGGCGATCAACGACAAGTTCCGGGGCGTCAAAGGCGCCTTCGACGATGCTCTGGCCGGTATCCGAAACTCGCTGGCCGAGGGGCTGAGGGTCAGTCTCAGGTTCACGCTTACCCGGTATAACCACGAGTATCTCGACGAGATTTTCCAGATGGTTGAAAGAGAGGGGATACCTAGGGTCTGTATATATCACCTGGGGTATTCTGGACGGGGCGAGAAGATCAGTGACCGCGCCAGCCTGACCTCCGAGGAGACGCGAGCGGCGGTCGACCGGTGCATGGAGTGGTCGGACCGCTTCGCGCAAAAAGGCCTCGACGTCGAAGTGCTCACGGTCAATAATCATGCCGACTCTCCCTACGTGCTGCTGCGCCTCGCGGAGGAGCGGCCGGATAGGCTCGCGGAAACGGCACGGCTGCTCGCACTCAACGGCGGCAACTCCTCGGGCGTGGGAATCGCCTCCATCGCACCACTGGGAACGGTGCATCCAGACCAGTTCTCCCATGCGATGACGCTCGGCAACGTTCGCGACCGCAGCTTCGGCCAGATCTGGGAAGACACGACGAACCCGCAGATGTTCCGCCTTAAGGCGACACCGAGGGCCCTTACCGGCCAATGCGGCGAATGCCCGGTGCTGCCGCTGTGCAACGGGAACTCCAGGGCCCGCGCGTTCGCCGAAACCGGCAGTTACTGGGCGTCGGATCCGGCCTGCTATCTGTCGACGAACGAGCTCAACCGGATAGCTGAGATCGCCGGTGCAAACTAAGCGGCACGCCACAGAGCACAGGGGCGAACGCCTCAAAATGGCGACCGACTACTCGGTAGGGCCGGTGGTGGTGTTCTGGGAGATCACCCGGTCCTGCGCCCTCGCCTGCGTCCATTGCCGGGCCACCGCGCAGCCCAAGCGTCACCCGCTGGAACTGACGACGGAGGAATCACTGGCGCTGGTGGACGAACTGCGCTGCTTTGAGCCGAGCCCGATTCTGGTGATCAGTGGAGGCGATCCGCTGATGCGACCCGACTTGTTCGAGATAGCGTCATACGCCTGCGGGCACGGAATGCGGGTGTCCCTGTCGCCCAGCGTCACTGCCCTGGTCACGCCGAAAAACCTCCAGCGTGTCTGGGACGCAGGCATCTCTCACCTGTCCTTCAGTCTGGACGGACCGGACGCTGAAACCCACGACTCGTTCCGGGGCGTTCCTGGCTCGTTCGAACGCACCCTGCAGGCGGTTAGTGATGCAAAAGGTGCCGGCCTCACCGTGCAGCTAAACACCACCGTGACTAGGCGCAACGCGGGTCGGCTGGAGGAGATGGCGACGCTAGTGGACGGGCTGGGAGCGGTGCTGTGGGACGTGTTCTTCCTCGTCATCACCGGCAGGGCCAGCGCGGCCGACATGCTCTCGGCCGACGAGCACGAGGAGACGTTCTCCTGGCTGCGCGAGTTCTCCGAGAACGCGCCATTCAGGATGAAAACGACGTTGGGACAGCCCTATCGCCGGATCATGCTCCAGGCGATGGGCGAGGAGGCAGACTGCTCCCAGGTGCCGAGCACGAACGATGGCAAGGGTATCTGCTTCGTTTCGCACGTGGGCCAGATATACCCAAGCGGCTTTTTGCCGGTCGACTGCGGCAACGTCAGGACCGACTCACTAGTCGAGGCTTACAGAACCCACCCGGTGTTTACCGCGCTGCGCGACTCCACTCGCCTGGAAGGCAAGTGTGGGTCGTGCCAGTTCAACGTGGTTTGCGGAGGCTGCCGCGCCCGGGCCTACGGGTTAACGGGTAACTACCTAGCGGCGGACCCGACCTGTCCGTATCAGCCGGCCGTATAGTCGGCGGTCCCGGGCGCATAGAGATCCCAGGTCAGATTCACGCTCTGCGGCCGGAGCCTGGGTTAAAACTCGACGATAGCCCGCCCGAGGATCTCGCCCGCCCGGAGCGCGTCGCAGGCCTCGTTGATCTGGGCCAGCGAGTAGCGCCTCGTTATCAGCTTATCGAGCGGGAATTTTCCCTCCCGGTGCCAGCGCAGGTACAGTTCGAAGTCGCGTTCTGGATATGCGGCGCCAAGGCTCCCGCGGAACTGGCGCTGGCCCATGAGGAACAGGCCTGGATCGATCGTCATCTCCGGTCCCGGTATCCCCACCAGCACCGCGGTGCCGCCCAGGTTGTCTGAGCCCGGTCCGCCGCCTCGGACGGCGGAGAGGATCTGCTCGTTGGTGGCTCGCACGCCGATAGTGTCGAAAGCGTAGTCGGCTCCGCCCCCGGTCAGGTCCTTGATCGCCTCGACGGGGTCTTGGTTTGAGGCGTTCACCGTGTGCGTGGCGCCAAACTGCTTGGCGAACTCGAGCTTGCCGTCATCGAGGTCGACGGCGATCACCTTGTTCGCTTCCAGGATGGTGGCCATCTGCACCGCCGAAAGGCCGACCCCGCCGACCCCGAACACTGCGACCGTGTCGCCGGGGCGTACGGCTACAGTGTTCATCACCGCTCCCGCACCGGTGAGCACGGCACAGCCAACAATGCAACTAACGTCCGTCGGGTCGTCGTCTTTAATGCGAACGATATACTCTCCTAGGGCGAGGACATCCTCCGCCCACCCGTATACCAGCACCTCGCGGACCGGCTCCCCGTTGTAGGTGATGCCCGGCAGCGGTGGTTCGGGGAAGCCGACCATGGGGGTCTTGGATATCCAAGTTACGATGGCGAGGTCACCCTCGGCGAGGTCGGTGACTTCCGATCCGACGTGTGTAACCGTTCCGCTCGCCTCGTGGCCGAGAATTGACGGCGTCGCCATGGCCGGGCTGGCGATCTGGTGAAGCTGAGAGTGGCACACGCCCGTCGCTGCCAGCTTGACGATGACCTGATCGGGGCGCGGATCGGGGATCTCCACTTCATCCACCACCAGTGGCTGTCCGGTCTCAACGTGGATCGCCGCTTTCGTCTTCATCGTGGCCTCCGAATGCACATTGGTGTTTGGCCGGGAGTGTATGGGCGACCCTTAAAGAGGTCAAGACGGCTTTTGTGGCCGACCCCGTCTGGTATGCTTTGGGCTGTCTCCCAGCTGACGGATTGCGGATTTACCGCGTTCGTCGATTATTTGATGGATCTCTACGAGACTCCGTTCCATACCGAGTAATTACTACTCATAGGAGTGTTGATTTGAGGATTTACGAAGGAAATCTGCCACACGATGTAACTGGCGAGACCCTGAGTGCGGCGTTCGCCGGACACGGTGAGGTCGACTCCGCCCAGGTGATTACCGACAGGTACACCGGCCAGTACCGGGGCTTCGGGTTCGTAGAGATGAGAGACAACGCACAAGCCGAGGCGGTCATTCAGGGTCTCGACGGCAGCGATCTGGGCGACCGGGTCAACAAGGTGAATCAGGCCAGGCTGAGGAACGGTAACCGTGGCGGTGGCGGTGACCGGGGTCCCCGCAGGTAGGGCGCGCTGAACCTCATGCTCGACCGGGAACGGAGCGGCCGGTGTCGGGCTCAACCGATTTTCCCCAGGGTGACGCTGTGACGCCTGCTTCCGCCAGTCTGGGCCTTGAGAAGCCTCGCCCTCCGGCGCTACGAGGAGCTTCTCACCTCGTCGCGGTGGCGCTTTCGCCGTTTGCGATGTGGTACCTGATGGTCGTATCCGACTCCCCACGAGGCTGGGTCGGAGCCTCCATATTCGGGAGCTGCGTGATACTGCTCTTCGGGGCTAGTTCTCTGTACCACTTCTGGCCCAAGCGGTCCGAGCTGCGCCACCTCATCAGGCGAGTCGATCACGCGACCATCTTCCTTTTTATCGCGGGTGTTTACACGCCGTTCTGCCTCAAGCTATTCGGCAACGCCTGGGGCATTCCCATCCTGTCGGTGATCTGGGCCCTCGGGGGGATAGGGTGGGCGGTGACGGTCCTGCGGCCCGCAACCCCCCGTTGGATTCGGGTTGCCCTGTACTTGGGCATGGGTTGGGTCGGCCTAGCGACCATCCCCAAGCTGGTAATCGGAGAGCCGTGGCAAATTCTCGTGGGCGTGGCATCGGCGGGGGTGGCCTACTCTTTGGGCGCTGTTGTCTACGGTATGAGGCGCCCCAACCCGTTGCCGGCGTATTTCGGCTACCATGAGTTCTTCCACGCCCTCGTCTTGGTGGCCACCGGTATCTTCTATTGGGTCATCGCCCGATACGTGCTGACCGCCTGACGAGCGTCCTTCGAGAGATTGCGGTTTACCACTGCCGGTTAGCTTCGGTGGGTTCTCGGTCGGCCCCTGCGACGCCGCTCTTTTAGCCAGTAGTACACGCCGTCGTCTGTGCGCCTTATCTCGACATCCGTGCCGGACAGCCTTGCGGCGTCGCCGAGCCGCCGACGGACCATGGAAAGCGTCTCTCCGTCTGAGGGAACCGCCTTACTCGCCTCACCCTTCGACAACCGACCGATGCTGTCGATGTACTCGGTGAGGACCATTCGCCTCTTGATGCCGCCCGTTGCACGCTTGGCCTCTTCGAGGGATGCTTTGATGAATTGAGGCATGGTTTGTTGACTCCTATGCTTCGTTACCGTAAACGAAATGTAATGTTAATACCTGTACCTATTAGGATGCCATATCAACGCAACAGAGTCATATTAAACATGATCAACGACCGCCACTTACGTAGAAGACCACCATCACTAATATTCGGCAATATTTATCCATAATCCGGACTTATACAA
>CAZWTT010000009.1:0-62398 GCA_964637315.1 uncultured Dehalococcoidia bacterium
TCCTGAGTCGCCGCGCCCTCGTCGATAAGCCGCAAATTGTCTTTGTTGGAGGTAAGCCGCGAGAGCCGTCCAGATCCGAATATGCCGCCGGTTATGTCCATGGTGACCGGTGCATCGACGTACCACCGTTCACTCGCCTCTTCCGGTTCGGTGAAGTAGCACAGCAAATCGACCAAGAAATGCTCGTGGGTGCTGGTGATGCCGAGTTCTTCGGGCTCGATCAATCCGAGCACGGTCTGGATCTTGCCGGTTCTCTCTGAAGTCATGAGCGTCTGTCTCCCGCGGATGTGGCTTTGAGTCGAGCGACATCTGGCCCGACTGATGGCTCATAGTACCGTAGCCAGCAACCCTGAACACATTCGCGTGTCAAGGTCGGCCACAAGGCTCATGCCAGGAATTGGAACGATCCCTGTGCTGTAGCTGGGGCCTAGCGAGTCTGATAGCACCACACCGTCAACGGCACTACAAGTAGCAGGGCGCCATCCACCGCGAGGCGGGCTTGGCCAAGAGGGTGGCAAATGCCCCGGGACGACGGGGTTGTACAACCCTGTGTTCGTCTACCTGGAATTCGTGTTGGGTAAGGATATGTCGAAAATGGCCTATTCGGCCCAAGGCTCAATGACCACCTTGAGGGAATCGGGATGCACTGACTGGTTGACCGCCGCGTCGACTCCCTCCAGGGAGTATCTGTCAGACACCATCTCGTCCACTGGGTAGGACCGGCGGTAGCGGGCCAGTTGGCGCATGCCGGGCGAGTACGCCCCGGGTTCGTTCCCCGGCACCCCGATGATCCGTATTCCCTTGCTGCAAAGGTGCCTGTGCGGTGAGATCGAGACCTCGCCTAGGTCGCTGAAGTTACCGACCTCGAGCAAGAGCCCGCCAGGCCTCAGCAGGTCGATGCACATGGGGACGACCTCGGGAACGCCGGCGCACTCGACAACGACGTCCGCTCCACGGCCACGGGTCAAATCCCGCACGAACTCCAGTTGCTGCTCCGCACCAACGCTCGCGGCGTTGATGACGTGATCGGCACCGATGCGGGCGGCGAAATCGAGCCGCGGGTCCGACAGGTCGACGGCGATTATGGTGCCGGCGCCGAGCATTCGAGCCTTCATTACGTGGCAAAGACCGAGTGGTCCCACCCCGTAGACGACGACGGTATCGTCAAAGAGGAACGCTTCTGAGGGAAACACCGAGGCCTGTTTGGCCCGGTCGAGCCCGGCGGTGACGGCGAATACCTCGGCGAGTACGGCCACGTGAGAAGGGAGTTCGTCAGGAACGCGATAGATGTAGCTCCCGGGGATGGCGTACATGTACTCGGCCCAACCTCCGAACAGGTGCGGTGGCTCGCTCGCGGACATCGTGTTTCCGTAGTCCTCGATGTTCGAGCACAGTGCGATCGGGAAGCCGTGCGTGCAGGCATGGCATTGCTTGCAGGTGACGTTCGGACCCAGGACAACCCGGTCGCCCACGCCGAGCGGCCCACCCTCGAAGTCGCGCACGTCGCCGCTGACGGCCTCGATCGTCCCGACGTTCTCGTGGCCCTGGATAATGGGAAAGGGAGTCGACGAGGCGTTTGGGGCGCCCGCGTACTGGGTGGTGAAACCCTGGTAGGTATGCTTGTCGGTGCCGCAGATTCCGGAAAGCTCGTTTTTGATCAGGGCTGCCCTGGGGCCCGGCTCGGCAACGGGGTACTCCCGGACCTCGTATCTGCCGGGCTGGACAAGCGTCGCGGCGCGAGCGTGCATCTTTTCTCCCATTAAGCGTCGGGCCATTCGGATATCGGGCCTGACTTAGAGGGTGACTATGCGGCCCATCCGAGCCGACTCGTAAAGGGCCACGACGGCGGCGATGTTCCTTCGGCTGTCGTCGGCCGAGATGACCGGGGGAGCCCCGTCCAGAATGGTGGCGGTAACGGCCTTCACCTGGTCTCCATAGGGCTCGATATCCTCGAAGGTCTCAGACTCGGTCTGGTTATCGGCCGGGGTGTCGCCGTAGCTTCCCGGTGGCGGGTCCGAGGGTATTCGGGAAATACGAACGTTTGCGGTTTCGCCCGGCTGGTTGACCCACGGCAGGTCGAGCCGGATCATCCCCTGGCTGCCGATGATGTCGGCTTCCGTGTAGGGCAACGCGTCAAAGCCGCACTGGAACTCGGCCAGCACTCCGTTCGCAAACCGCATGTGGGCCATGAACGTCATGTCCACCCCGGTCGAGCCGTTCACCTGCCAGGCATGAACCTCCGTGGGCTCGATGCCTGTCATGGTGCGCATAAAGTTCACCGCGTAGATGCCCGTGTCCCACAGCGAGCCGCCGCCCATCTCGGGGATGAGTCGGATGTCCGTAACGTCGGACTGCTTGTTGTTAAAAATCCCTCGCAGGGTCCGAATCTCGCCGATCGCCCCACTGGAAATGAGCTCGCGTACACGGAATGTCTGGGCGTGATATAGCATCATGGTGGCTTCTTGCAGGGTGACCCCGTTTCTCCGGGCTGCTTCATACATGGTGTCCACGTCTTCGGCGATCAGGGCGATGGGCTTTTCGCACAGGATGTGCTTGCCCGCCTCCGCGCTCTTCACCGCCCACTCCAGGTGCATTGAGTTTGGCAGGGAGATATAGACGGCGTCCACCTCCGGGTCCGAGAGCAAATCCTCGTAGGACCCGTGGGCTTTTGGAATATCCCATTTCGCCGCATAGGTCTTCGCCGTCCCCAGGGTTCGGGAGGCCACGGCGAGCAGTTCGGCGCGCTCCGACCGACGAATGCCGGGAATGATCCTCTCGTTGATACGGGCCGTGCTCATTAGGCCCCATCTCAGTTGTTCGGTTTTCATGATGGTCCTCGGTTTAACATGGCGCGGTGACACACATGTTGCGGGATGGCTCGAACATACCAGAAATCGGGAGGGCTCGAAAATGAAAGTTGGACTGGTGGGCGTCGGACGCATTGGTGCGTTCCATGCACGGACCCTGGCCGATGACCTCCGGGTGAGTGAGATGCGAATCACGGATGCTGACCCGGCGCGCGCAGAGCTGGTGGCGTCGTCTGTGGGAGCCACGGTATCTCCCGATCCAGGGTCGCTGGGGACGTGGGCCGACGCCCTGGTGATCGCCGCGGCGACCGATGCGCATGATTCGCTGATAGAACTGGGCGCCTCCGCTGGATTGCCGACATTCTGTGAAAAACCGATATCGCTGAACTTGGAGACCACTAATCGCGTGCTGGACAAGGTGGCGGCGGCCGGAATTCAGTTCCAGATCGGATTCCAGCGCCGCTTCGACCGGGGCTATGCGGAATTGCGAAGGATCGTCCGGTCGGGGGCGCTGGGCACGATCTACGCAGCGCGCCTGGCCACTCATGACCCCGAGCCGCCGGCGGCGGCCTATCTGAGGTCCGCCGGGGGGATTTTCGCCGATCAGATGATTCACGACTTCGATATTCTGCGTTGGACAACGGGCTTGGAGGTGGTCCGCGTCCACGCTACCGGGTCGAGCCTTACCGGCGCCCCCGTGTTCGAGGGTACGGACGAGATCGATACCTCGGTGGTCGTTGCCACACTCGAAGGGGGCGCGATCGCCATGATCTCGAGTCTGCGCCACGACCCGCGAGGCCACGACGTCCGCATGGAGCTTTTTGGCTCTAAGGATTCGGTCGTTACCGGGATGGACGATCGTGCGCCGCTACGGTCGGTCGATCCCGGGGGTGCGAATCGGGCGTCGGAGTACGCTGACTTCCTCGATCGGTTTGGCGACGCGTATCGGGCAGAGTTGAGAGAGTTCGTGTCGGTGGCGCTGGGCGAGACGGAGTCTACCGTCACCGGTGTTGATGCACGCCGGGCTCAGCTCGCGGCTGAGGTCGCCAGTCTGTCGTACGCAGAGGGGCGCCCCGTGGATGTTTCCGAGGTCGGGTGAATGGGGGAGGGAGAGCTGGGTGCACGTCCGTCGGATTTTTGACAATTTCGCCCAGGTCTGCTAATTTTCGGCCGCATCGGCGCGACCTGTGTAACGGGCCGTATGGTGGATGGGGAGAGGTCTTTTGTCCCGAGTTTTGGCTCGGGGAGGTCGGACTCCTTAGTTAAGTGGTCGACGGCGTCCCAAGGTTTGATCATTGGAACAACTCAGCCTCCAGGAAGTCACCAAGCTCTACGGGTCCGTCACAGCGGTGGACAATCTCTCACTCAACATTGAGGCGGGCGAGTTCGTCACCCTCCTAGGCCCCAGCGGGTGCGGGAAAACCACCACTCTAAGGATGATCGGCGGCTTGGAACAGCCCACTCGCGGAAGCATCTACATTGAGGGGCAGGACATGACCCACACCCCGGCTCACAAGAGACCGACCAACATGGTCTTCCAAAGTTACGCCCTGTTCCCTCACCTGACCGTCTACCAGAACATCGTCTTCGGCCTCAAGAACCTCAAGGTGCCAGCCCTCGAGCAGAGGGAGAGGGCCCACAGGATGCTCTCCGTGGTGGCGCTGGAGGGTCTGGCGGAACGCAGGCCGAACGAGTTGAGCGGCGGCCAACAACAGAGGGTCGCATTGGCCAGGGCCCTGATCAACGAGCCAGCGGTGCTGTTACTGGACGAGCCTCTGGGCGCCCTGGACGCCAAGCTGCGCAAGGCCATGCGGTTCGAGCTCAAGCGCATCCAGCATGAGTTCCGAATATCGTTCATCTTCGTCACTCACGACCAAGAGGAGGCGATCAGCCTCTCGGACCGGATCGTGCTCATGAATGACGGGCTCGTCCAGCAGGACGGTACGCCCCGATCGATCTACGAGAATCCGGCCAACGAGTTCGTGGCCAGCTTCGTGGGTGTGGGAAACTCGCTGTCAGCCGAGTGCGTGGAGGCCAAATCGGATGGCCTCGTGCTCTCATGGGGGAAAGGGCGAACGATCAACGCCCAGCCGCAAAACGGGGTGTCGAAGGGAACACCGATGGTCATCTGGATACGGGCCACCGACATCAGGGTGAGCATGGATAAAACGGCCCTGGACGCCGACATGCAGACGTTCACCGGGACGGTTCGAGAATTGCTCTACTATGGCGACCAGGTCGATCTGCACATAGCGACGCACGACGACCGGTTCGTCCGAAGCGTCATAACAGCCGACCAATTCCACACGGAAGGCATTGAGATCGGTTCCGAGATTGCTTTCGGCTGGCAGTCGGACAGGGTCAAGGTTTTCGCCCGGTAACTGACCGCACCGGGTGGTCGCGTGTCGTTATGGGCAGACCAATGACCTCTTTTTCCTTAGACACGTTACGGTCACGAGCGCCCAGCCGGTTGTACTTGGTTTTGCCCGCTCTCCCGTTGATCGGCTGGATCCTGTTCTTCGTCGCCGTCCCGTTCGGGTTTACGGTCGCCTTCAGCTTCCAGACCTACGACTACTACAACACCGATCTCCCCTGGACCTTCAAGAACTACGTGAACCTGTGGCACGCGCCCCAATTCGCAAAACTTTTCGGTAAAACCGTCCTGGTCAGCCTGGCGATAACGGTGGCCGCCCTTACCATCGCCTCGCCGATGGCCTACTACTTGGCGAGAATCGCGCGCAGGCGCGTCGGTCTCATCCTGATAATGGTCGCGGTCCTGCCCCTGTGGATGAACATAGTGGTTCGTAACTACGCCTGGATGAGCCTGGTCAACGGGAAAGGGGTGTTCAACAGCATTGGGATATCAATGGGCTTTCCGGCCATAGAGATGCTGTTCACGATGTCACTGGTCGTGGCCATTGGGATAACCCTTTTCATACCGATAGCCCTGCTGGTGCTCTACGGAAGCATGGGCAATATCAGCTCTGAGCTGGAAGAGGGCGCAATGGACCTCGGCTACAGCCGTTTCCGCACCTTCCTGAAGGTCATATTCCCTCTGTCCTCTTCGGCATATCAGACCGCCGCCCTGCTGGTGTTCATGCCCGCTCTGGCGCTGTACGTCACGCCAAAAATGCTTGGTGGCACAGACGGCGCGATGCTGGCGAACGTCCTGATGCCCGTGGTGAAGACGGGCCTGAACTTCGCCAAGGGAGGGGCGATCGTCGTACCCATCATTATCGTCCTGATGGTGATCGTCTACTTCCTGCGCCGCGGCCTCAACATCGAGAATATTTACAAGGCCGGCGTGGGGTCCAACATAGCCCGGACCGCCTCGCGCGGAAATCCGTGGCTCCTGGGTTTCACGCTCCTGGTGATCGGCATTTCTTACATGCCGATTATCAGCCTAGTGTTCTTCTCATTTGAGGCTAGTGAGTTCGCCCAATTGCCGCTCATGGGCTTCACCATGAGATGGTGGCAGGACATGGCCAACAGCGTGCAGCTACTGGGTTCGGTGAGAGCCAGCGTCTACGTCGCGCTGGAAGCCGCCGGGATCACCATTGTGTTGAGCGCGCCAGCGGCATATGCCATTACCAGGTTCAGACTTCCCGGTCGCGGCTTGATTATTTTCATGACCATTCTGCCCATGCTCATTCCCGAATTCATTCTGGGGATGTCCATCATGGTGACTCTGATTGCGGTCGGCACTCCTCTCTCGTTGCACACCATCGCCATGGGCCACGCCACAATGGCGCTGCCGTTCGTGTTCCTGACGATTCTGGCCCAGCAGTATGGTTTTGATCGCCATACGGAGGAGGCCGCCAAAGACCTGGGCGCCGGTCCTGTATCGAGCTTCGTGAAGGTCACGCTACCTCCAATGCTGACGGCAGTGGCCGCGGCCGCCTTCCTCGCCATAACGGTGTCTCTCGGCGACTATGTTCTCGCGTTCCTGCTCACTGGCACCACCACCACCCTGCCGGTATATATCATGGGGCTGTTAAAGAGCGGCGTCTCGCCGACGGTCAATGCAGCCGGCTCCATGCTATTGTTCGCGATCATTTTCGTGATTCTCCTGGCGGTGATCAGACCCTGGAGATTTGTTCTCCCGGTCGTAGCTCAAGCGGTCCGTTTGACACAATCGGCACGGGTTGGTAAATTCGGTCAAAATTCAGCGTAATTACAGTAATCACAGAACCGCTACCGCACCGAGCCCACGTTGGCATTCGAATTTGGGAGGCCAGAACCGTGAAGAACACGATGGAGAACCTGATCAACAAAGAAGTGAACCGTCGTGATTTCTTAAAACGCGTCGCGATAGTGGGCGGTGGCATCGCTGCCGCTGGGCCGATCTCCGGGTTCCTCGCCGCCTGCGGCAGCGACGCCGCCGTGGCTCCCACCGCCGCCGTAACGACGGCAATGGAAGACAAGAAGCTGACGGGTACCGTCAAGGTTCTGGGCTGGGGCGACAAGCTCAACGACAATGTGAACGACGAGTTCAAACAGAACACCGGCGGCAAGGCCGAGTTCACCATCTTCACGGAGAACCCGGAGGCGCTCGCCAAGATCCGTCAGAACAAAGAGGCTTTCGACACCGTCTTCATCGACGGTCTGTGGGCGAACACTCACTGGAACGCCGGGACCATCGTCCCGATACCGTTCAGCGATTGGGACATCTACGACGAGTACTTCCCGGAATTCGCCAACCTGGCGCCCTGGCAGGTGTCTGGAGGCCAGATGGCCGTTCCCCACGCGTGGTCGGCGGACGCCATCGCCTACAACAAAAAGCACGTGACCAAGCCGGACAGCCTAGCTGCGCTGCTCGATCCCAAGTACGAAGGCAAGGTGGCTCTCTACGATTCCTTCTACCGGAACATCTTGAACCTCGTGCCGGCCGTAACCAACCTCAAGGTCACGGACATGCACAAGCAGAAGGAACTCGAAGACGGCACCATTGAGGAAGTCTACGATGTTGAGGACTCGGTAATAAAGGAAGTCACCGACAAGTTGATTGAGCGCCGGGGCAATTTCAAGATGATCTGGAATGACATCGACGAGTTAACCAGGGCCCTGGTCAACGAGGACATCTGGATCGCGATCGCCGGTAACTACATTACCCAGAACTGTCTGGATGCCGGTAGCACCGACATTGAGTTCGTCAACCCCACCGCTCACGGCCTCATGGGATGGATCGACGGGCAGTGCGTGATCAAAAACGAGCAACTCGACAAGAACCCGGACCTGGTGTGGGAGTGGATGAAGCATTACCACTCAGGCGACTCGCAGGCGCAGATCATAGGCAATACTTGGCTGGCCTCCACCAACCGGCGCTGTCTTGAGATTCTTGAGTCAAAGTCAGACGAGAACAAGGAACGGGTGAAGAAGCTCGCGGCTCGCGAGACCGGCATCGTCAAGGAGATGTCGCTCCTGAGGCCGATCGCCCGGCCCGAACCATTCCAGGACGCCTGGGCGGAGTTCTTGGCCGCCGGCTAAAGGAGTCGCCCGGTCAAATAGTCGGGATGGAAACACAATCTCGACGGTTAAACAGGGACGCCGTTAAACCGGCGTCCCTGTTTGTTTTCACCTTCACGCTCGTCTTTCCGATGGCCTGCGTGGGAGGCCGGTGGCGAAGTGACCGCGTCGGCCGTCTCTGGGAGCACCTTCCATACCTGTGCACTTACGATCGAGGACGACGTTATGTGCTGGGGCTCCAACAGCAACGGCCAACTCGGGGACGACGCTACCGAGGACCGAGCCAGGCCGGTGGATGTGGCGGGACTCAATGGCCGGTAAAATACTGGGAACGCGATAACTAGGAGAGCACAATGGAACACGGCAAGCTGGCGATAGACGGTGGCGCACCGGTGGTTGACGATCCCATACCCACCGGGGTTTCCGGCCCCAGCACAATCGGCGCCGAGGAGGTTGCGGCGGTCTCGGCCGTCCTTGAAAAGCAGACCCTGTTCCGTTATCGACCGAACAGCCAGAGCAACCAGTTCGAGGACGAGGTCGCGAACTTCCTCGGGGTCAAGCACGCCCTCATCGTCAACTCGGGCACCAGCGCCCTGATTTGCGCCATGAAGGCGGTCGGTATCGGCCCTGGTGACGAGGTTATAATCCCCGGCTACACCTACATGGCCACGCCGTGCGCGGTAGTCGCGGCGGGAGCCGTGCCAGTCATGGCCGAGATCGACGATTCACTTGGCCTCGACCCGGCCGACGTCGAGCGTCGCATCACCCCGCACACCAAAGCTATTGTGCCGGTGCATATGCGCGGGGTCCCCAACAGGCTGGACGCCATTCTCGAAGTCGCCCGCAAACACGGGCTGAAGGTGATCGAAGACTGCTGCCAGTGCGTCGGCGGCCGGTATAAGGGAAAGAGCGTCGGTGCCTACTCCGACGCGGCCGCCTGGAGTCTGAATTTCTACAAGACGATCAGCGCAGGCGAGGGCGGCGTCGTCTTTACCGACGACACCGAGCTGTTCGAGCGCGCCGGTTACGCTTCCGACCCCGGCCTGCCGCTGTGGCAGGGGCAGGACGATCGCGAGATCGAGTGGGATTCCGAGAGCTTCCCAGGCGCCGGGTACAGGCCCAGTGAGCTGATCGCGGCGGTGTCTCGCGTCCAGCTCGGCAAGATCGAGGACATTCTTGGCCACCAGAGAGCCATGAAGAAGGCTTTCATGGACGAACTGGACGAGCCTCGCTCATACCGCTTCCAGCACGTCGACGACCCCGACGGCGATACCGGTGTCTCGGCCGGCGTGATCGTGTCGGACCAGGCGCTGGCGAAGGGATACGCCCATGCTTTGAAGGCCGAGGGGGTAACGGTGGACGCCATCTTTAACGAAGGTATTCCCGACCGGCACATCTACACGGCGTGGGAGTCGATCATGGAAAAGCGCTCCCACCACCCCTCCGGCTACCCCTGGAACGACCCTGCCTATGAGGGGGGCGTCGAATACAGCAGGGATATGTGCCCGCGGACTCTCGACTTTCTTGGCCGAACTCTGCTGTTTAATTTCCACATGAACATGGACGAGAGCCACGCTCGCGCAATGGCCCGCGCCCTCAACAAGGTGGACGCTGCTCTCGGCGGCTAAGGGGCGGCCTGATGACACGCCATCCGCACTGAAGGTAATGTGTCTCTTCCAGTCTCCTATCCTCGACGTCGCCACCGCAGCACAGACACTTTTTGAATGGCAACATTTTGGTGCGCCCTTCTAACTGGCGACGATGCCGTGGCCTTTTAAAAAGCGAGTTGATCCATCGCTCTGGTTGCCAAGATGCGTAGCTGTAGGAACAGCTTGAATGTTGAATCGGCAGCCAATGCTGAACCGACAAATACGACCGGATTTACAGCCTCAACGAGCCAGTGAGTCGCGGTTGCGGTCGATCCAGGATGGGTGTCTTCGGATTCTCGACGGTAGTTCCAACTCCGGCGCCAATTGGAACAGTCTTATGCGGTTCGGACGATGGAGGCAACCCGGTAACTTTGAGTGACCGACCATCGTGCTGGCACGGTGGTCGGTCACGGTGCGCGATTTCCCAGGCTTCCCCTGGCATTTGTGCCACCGTCCGCCAGGCCTGCATTGTTTGCAGGGCCGTAGCGAGAACGATGCAACGGGGAACTACTCCCGCTAAGCGGCTATGCCATCCGTGGCACCGAGCCGAGGGTCTTTTTGATTTCCTCGTCTGGCAATGAGAAGTCCTGTAGCTGACCGGACAGGTATTCGTCGTATGCGCTCAGGTCGAAATGCCCATGCCCGCAGAGCAGGAATAAGATGTCCTTGGCCTCCCCTGTCTCTTTGCATTTCAGGGCCTCTTGAATGGCCACATGCACCGCATGTGCCGGTTCCGGCGCCGATAGAACCCCCTCGGTGCGGGCGAGTTGAACCGCCGCACTGAAGACCTCGTTCTGGTGCACCGCCTCGGTCTCGAAGATCCCCTTTCGGCAGAGCAGGCTGATGAGCGGCGCCATGCCATGGTATCGGAGACCTCCGGCGTGTATGCGTGGCGGCACAAAGGTGTGACCGAGGGTGAACATTTTGACCAGCGGAGTCAGTTCGGCTGTGTCGCCAAAATCGTAGGCGAACTCACCCCTGGTGATGGTCGGACAGGCGGCAGGCTCCACGGCGATGAAACGGACGTCCTTGCCATCTACCAGCCGATCCCGCACGAAGGGAAAGGCCACCCCGCCGAAGCTGCTGCCCCCGCCGACGCAGCCTACGATCGTGTCGGGATAGGCGTCCGCCTTGGCCATCTGCTTCTGCGTCTCAAGGCCGATGACCGTCTGGTGCATGAGCACGTGGTTAAGCACGCTGCCCAGCGAGTACTTGGTGTCTTCGTGGGTGGCGGCGTCCTCTACCGCCTCACTTATGGCGATGCCCAGGCTGCCCGGTGAGTCGGGATCGCCGGCAAGTATCGACCTGCCTGAGTTGGTGTCGGGTGTCGGGCTGGGTACCACCTGGGCACCCCAGGTCTCCATCAGGGACTTGCGGTAGGGCTTTTGCTCGTAGCTGACCTTGACCATGTACACCTTCAGGTCCATGCTCAGGAAGTTGCAGGCCATGGCCATAGCGCTACCCCACTGGCCGGCGCCGGTCTCGGTGGTGATCCTGGTGACGCCCTCCTGCTTGTTGTAGTAGGCCTGGGCGACCGCAGTGTTTGACTTGTGGCTCCCGGACGGGCTGCCGCCCTCGTACTTAAACCAGATACGCGCGGGGGTATCGAGTGCCTTTTCCAACCTCGTGGCGCGATGCAGAGGTGTGGGCCGCCAGATCTTGTATATGTCCCGCACCTCGTCGGGAATCTCGATGTAGCGTTCCTGGCTCATCTCCTGCTGCAACAGTCCCATGGGGAAGAGCGGGGCGAAGTCCTCCGGACCGGCCGGCTGCCCGGTCCCCGGGTGCAGCGGTGGGGCCAGGGGAGTCGGCAAGTCGGCCTGGATGTTGTACCAGTGGGTCGGCATCTCATTTTCCGACAGCGTGATCTTCGTCTCCATCTTTCCTCCTTGCGCTTGTTGGTCGCGCGTACCACTTCTTGGCCCCGAGGCAGTTTATTTCACCCCGTGGTGAAACCTATATTTCCAGGCTGTTAAAGACCAGCCCCGTTGGCAGCTTCGGGTAAAAACAGGTCGACTTGGATGGTAGCACCTCGCCGCTGCCCGCTATCTGGACGAACATTTCCATCGGGAGCGGCCGTAGAAACACCGCCATCTGAGACCTCCCCTCCCGGACGGCCGTCACGGCCCGGACCGGGTCCTCGGTGAACGAAATCACCGAGCGTTCGCGGTCTAGCGCCAGGCATCGGCCGAACACACGCTCGTGCATGACCGTGGTGTCGCTCCGCTCGGCCGGTGACCGTGTACCGACGAGGCTCCAAACCCTGGCGCCCCCGATATCTATTGTGACGACGTCACATCGCCCGGCCGGGGCCGCCGCTAGGGCAGCAACTATCTGCTCGACTGCCTGTCGCGGATCGGTCGAAACTAGCATAGAAGACCCGTCGAAGGCATCCTGCATGGTCGTCTGAAGGCTCGCCGACTCTTCGGCGCTCATGCCCGAAAGGAGTCGGTGGAACGGGAGCACCACCAGGGCGGGATCATCGATGGCGATCAGGCCCATCATCATGTAATCGCGATCGGCCGCATGGGCGTTCGGCATCTGTCCGTTGTCGTACCGGCAGGCGGCCTGGTAGCGATGGTGGCCGTCTGCGATGAACAGCCTGCGGTCCTGCATGGCGTGGGCAATATGGTCTCCGCTTTGCAGCCTCCACAGCCGGTAGCGGATGCCGTCCATCGTCGCCTCTTCCGCCAAGTGCTCGGCCTCCCGGGCGGCCTCCAGCAGGGAGCGGATGGCTCCATCGGGGTCTTCGTATAACACCATTATGGGAGAGATGTTGGCGTCCGTTGCTTTCAGCACCGCCAGCCGGTCGGCCGTTGGGCCCGGCCGGGTCTGCTCGTGTGGCACGATCACTCCGTCGCGTGGGTCCTCCAACCGGACCCTCGCCAGTAGCGAACTACGGACCAGTTGCGAGCCCTCATGGTGAAAATACTCGTCCAGCAGGTAGAAGCAGGGGGACGCGTCGCGTCGCAACAGTCCGTCGGCGGACCACCGTCTCCAGAGTGAGCCAGCCTTCCTGTATTCGGCTTCGGGTGCCGGCTCTGTCGCTCCCGGTCGGATGAGTTCCAGCCTGGCCGCGTTATACGGGCTGCGCCGGAGGAGGTCCTGGTGAAGCTCCGGGGTCATGGAGTCGAAAGCGGGACAGAGCACTTCGGACAGGTCCCCGACCCTGGCAGGATCGTACAGGACCCCCCGGAACGGCTTTAGTATGGCCATGATCGCCTGAGACTCAACATGAAAATCCAGCCTGGTGTGGAGAAGTCATGATAGCGTGCGGAGCATCCACCCGTTCGCCGAAGGCCGGCACGGGAGTTAGTCGACCATGGGATAAAGTCCGGTGAGTACCAACTCGATCACTTCACGGCAACGCGTTCGCCTGGCTATCGAACACCAGGAAACCGACCGTGTCCCGCTCGACCTGGCCGGGACGACGGTGACCGGCATGCACGTGACGACCGTCTACAGGCTGCGGCAGGCGCTCGGCCTGGACGGCCCTGGCACCCCGGTCAGAGTCATCGAGCCCATGCAGATGCTGGGGGAGATCGAACCCGACCTGATGTATGCGATGGGAGTCGATACCGTCGCACTGGCGGGTACCTTCAACATCTTCGGTTTCAAAAACGACGGCTGGAAACCGTGGGATGGCTTCCACGACACTCCGGTGCTGGTGCCCCGGGAGTTCAACACAGAACCCGAGCCCAACGGTGATCTCTTCGCATACCCGCAGGGAGACAGGTCCGCCGCGCCCGCCGGGCGGATGCCCCGTGGAAGTTTCTACTTCGACACCAACGTCCGTGCGCCGCTTGAGGACGACGAGAACCCGGACCTTGAGGACAACCTGGAGGAGTTCGGCCACCTACCTCAAGGGGAGCTGGATCACCTGCGGGAGGAGTCGGAGCGCCTGTACACGCAGACGGACAAGGCCATCGTACTGAGCCTGGGCGGGATGAGCTTCGGAGACGTGGCCGGTGTTCCCGGACCGATGCTGAGAGCACCCAGGGGGATTCGTGATGTGGAAGAGTGGTACGTCAGCATCGCCTCTCGACCCGACTACGTCCGCGCCGTGTTCGAGCGCCAGTGCGAAATCGGCCTGGCCAACCTCAACAGCGTTCACCGGGCCGTGGGCGACCGGGTGACCGCCGTGTTCCTGTGCGGCACCGACTTCGGCACGCAGAGAGGGCCGCTCATCTCACCTCGGACCTACCGGGACTTGTTCTGGCCATTCCACAAACGGGTCAACGACTGGGTCCACGCCCATACGAATTGGAAGATCTTCATTCACTCGTGCGGCTCCGTGCGGGCCCTTTACGAGGGCTTCATCGAAGCGGGATTCGACATCATCAACCCGGTGCAATGCTCGGCCGCCCACATGGCATCGGAGGAACTGAAGGCCGGCTACGGCGACCGCGTGTCCTTCTGGGGTGGCGGCGTGGACACACAGGCCACTCTACCCTTCGGCACGCCGGAGCAGGTCCGTGATGAGGTACGCGAGCGTATCAGGATTTTCGGTCGGTCCGGGGGTTACGTCTTCAACACCGTGCACAACGTCCAGGCTCGGGTGCCGGTGGAAAACCTGATCGCCGTGTACGAGACCGTGCGGGACTATGGCTGACCCTGTGTAGTCCACGATTGTGGGTGATGTCACCTAGGAGGCGTTCGATAGAGTCTAGAGGAGGACACACCATGTCAGAGGAAAACAAAGCCCTGGTACGCTGACTGTACGAAGAAGTTTTTAACAGCGGAAACACGGGTGCATTGGACGAGTTGTGCTCACCCGACATCGTCGACCATGCAGCTCCCCCCGGCGTTCCGGCAGGCATGGATGAGGCCAAACAAGTGATCGAGATGTACCTTGGCGCCTTCCCCGATATAAATGTCACCGTCGAGGATATGATCACCGAGGGAGACAAGGTGGCGGCTAACATCACGATACGGGCCACTCACAAAGGCGACCTGATGAGCATCCCCCCTTCAGGAAAACAGGTGGCGACCGAGGCGATGGAGATTCACCGCATCGCCGACGGCAAGATTGTGGAGCATTGGGAGGTCTTTGAGCAGGTCACCATGATGCAGCAGATTGGGGTCATATCCACACCCGAATAGGATCGCCAACCTAACGGGGCCGCTCCGACACCTCGTTGGCCTAGATGTCGCCGCCTCTCTCCACGTGCTCGTAGACCCAGTGTGACCCGTGCACGTGGAGACCCTCCGGCCGGATGCTGTTCAAGGACTTCAACACGTGCCACCGGGGCTGCCCTGGGTCCGCCTCGACACGGAACCACCGGGAGCATCCGGGGGCCGGGCACCTCCCTTCCCACAGGTTGGTCTCTACTAGGCGATGGCAGTTTTCCAGTCGAGGCATTTCATATCCTCCGTCGCGTTAGCCTTCCGGCCGATGGCGCCGTCCCACTGCTCGGTTCTACCTCTTGCCCACGGACACGCCCTCCAACTCGCGCTCCCGGTGCGCATCCGGGGTGTAGTCGGGAAGGATCATGGGGGAGACCCGCTCTGTGGCGACGTTCGCATGCTCCAGTTCCCGGTGGTATTCCCTGACGTGGTCCAGCGTGGGCCTGCCCGGACCGGTGGCCGACGCCTGCTTGACGGCCGCCCGACCTGCTCTGCGGCCAAAAACGAATATGTCCAGCAGCGAGTTGCCCATCAACCGGTTACGGCCGTGTACCCCGCCGCTAACTTCCCCGGCGGCCAGCAGTCCAGGGATCATTTGCTCTCCCGCCGAATTGATCTGAAGCCCACCGTTCTGGTAGTGCTGGGTCGGGTAGACGAGGACCGGCTCGGCGGTGATGTCGATGTCGTAGCGCCCGAACTGTCGGACCATGGCTGGGAGGGCCTTCAGCGTGGCGCCCTCTCCCCTGAGAATGTCTATCATCGGCGTGTCCAGCCACACTCCCCGTCCCCCAGCGGGCGTCAACACGCCGTTCCCGCGCTCCCCGCACTCACGGATGACGGCCGCGGACACTGCGTCCCTGGTCTCCAAGTCGAAGACGAACCGCTCGCCCTCCCGGTGCACCAGCTGCG
Source organism: uncultured Dehalococcoidia bacterium (assembly GCA_964637315.1). GTDB lineage: Bacteria > Chloroflexota > Dehalococcoidia > Lucifugimonadales > UBA2962 > CAUZIR01. Next base: position 15,959 of record CAZWTT010000009.1, read on the forward strand.
CGCCGACCCCACGCACCTTCTCCGTAACGAGCTGTCCCACGATCTGCTCGGGGAAGGCCACCCCGGTGGGGTGGTACTGAACGGTATTCATGAAGATCAGCCGGTTCCCCGCACGGTAGGCGATGACCAGGCCGTCAGCGGTGGCCCCGTAGTGATTTGTGGTGGGAAAGCCCTGCGGATGGAGTCGACCCATGCCACCGGTGGCCATGATGGTGGCGCGGGCACGGACGACCGTGTATGCGCGCGTGTCTAGGTCGTAGAGAACCGCGCCGGCGCAGCGGCCGGACTCGTCCAGCAACAGTTCCACCGCGGGGTTGAACTCCAGGCAGTTGATGCCCCGGTTGCGTGCCTCGTCCCTGACCACCCGCATGAATTCCATGCCCGTGTAGTCGCCGCTGGAGTGCATGCGCCGGATTGCCGTTCCACCACCGTGCACCTCGACCATGGTCCCGTCCGGTTGCTTGTCGAACAGGACTCCCAGTTCTTCGAGCCACTTGATGACAGAAGGGGCGTCGGTGACCAGCGCCCGTGCAAGCTCGGGTGTGTTGACGAAGCCGCCGCCGCCGACAACATCGATGTAGTGGCGGGGCAAAGAGTCCTCGGGACGGTCGGCGGCCTGGATGCCGCCTTGGGCCATCATGGTATTGGCGTCGCCCCAGCGGAGCTTGGTGGCCATCAGGACGCTGGCACCCAGTTCCTGCACCGTGAGCGCAGCAGAAGTCCCCGCGCCGCCGCCGCCCAGAACCAGGACATCCACATCGTGCTCGGCGGCGTTGCTCAGGTCAACGGCGTCCGGATCCAGCACGCTCCTGGCCTCCAGCACATCGGCCACCTCGTGGGGCACGCTTTCCCCTTTGTTGGGCCCAACCAGCAGGCTTCGGAAACCCTCCGGCCGATAGTCGGGGTGAAAGGACTCAAGTAATTCCGTCTTTTCCGTTAAGGTGAGGCGAGGCGGCGGAGTCCCCTTCATCCTGTCGCCCCGCGTCTCTTCGACTCGGACTATTGAGGCCCTCATGGACTCCGGGTAGCTCATGGCCGCCCTCCAGATTGCTGGTTGTGGTTCGCTGTACGCATTGAGTGCCTAGTCGGCTGGTTCGATGACACGATCGGAATAGATACGCTCCAAGCCCTCCCTGTCCATGGCGCACAGCGCGTCGAGCTCTTCGTCGAAACGGCCGTCATCGATCTCCTCCAGCCGACCCGGCAGGTTGGGGTCCTTGGGCGTCCCGTGGGCCGCGTGCAGCCGCCTGCTCAGGAGGCCGACGTGATAGTGGGATATCTCGGCTGGACATCGAGACACGCATAGCCCGCAGCTTATGCAGTCGAAGGAGAGCTCGGCCACCCTGGCCAGATCTCCCTGGTGGGCGGCGGCGATGTAGCGCATCACGTCCAATCCCTGTGGACAGACCTTGGTGCAGGTGTTGCACTGGATGCATCGCGCCACCTCGGGGAAATAGCCGAGGATAGACTCTGCCTCGGGGGTCAGCTCGTCGATGTCGTAGGCGGGCTTGGGCGCAGGGTAGGAGGGGATCTGCGCCAGGTGCATCCCGTCCTCGATGCCGGTCTGGCATGCCAAGCCCACGTGCAGGCGATAATCGCCGGCCTTCCTGTACACCGTGGCGCAGGCGCCACAGAAACCACCCCGGCAGCCCACGCCGCGCACCAGTCGATACCCGGCATCCTCCATGGCCTTGAGGATGGTGAGGGCCGCCGACACGTCGTGGCCCTTGCCCATGATGTAGACGCGGGCCATCTCATTGGGCCGGTCCTCTTCGACTGTTGCTTCTACTTCTGGTGGGCTCTCCCTGTCTTCCAGTCGGACCATCAAATACCTCTTTGCTTCAACAATCGCCGCTCCGCCTGACTCAGGCCGTCTCCGACAACTCAGATGCCCGCGACAGCGCCGTCAGGGCCGGCTCGGGCAGTTTCAGAGAATCGGCCGCCTCGCCCAGCGCCAGCGCAAGTAGCTGCGGAAAATACACGATGGGTAGACTCACGTGACCGGGCCGGTCGATCCTCTGCCGCCAGTCGAGATTGAACTGGCATACCGGACAGGTTGTCACCAGCACATCCACCCTGGTTTCCACGGCGGAGCGCAGGACGTGTCCGGAGCGAGCACCGGCGAGGTCCTGGTCCGTCACTATGTGGTACGAGCCACAGCACTCTGATTTGGCCGAGAAATCCACCGGTTCGCAGCCCAAAACCTCGAGCAGTCCTTCCATAAGCGTAGGATTGTTGGGATCATCCACCCGCATCTCGGCGGCGGGCCGCAGCAGGAGGCACCCATAGTAGGGAGCGACCCTGAGTCCCTTCAGAGGCCTTTGCACCGCCTTACGCAGTCGGTCGAAGCCAACCTGGTCCCTCAACACTTCCAGTAGGTGGACGACTCTGACTTCCGGCAGATCGTCGACCTCCAGGAAGGTCGCAACCCGGGCCCGCGTCTCAGGGTGGCTTTGGAGGAAAAGCGCCGACCGCCTGAGCGTGTTAAAGCAGAAAGCGCACAGGGTGACCAGTTCGTCGTACCCCTGCCGGTGAGCGTCGAGCAGGATGCGGGCCGGGGCCAGAAATCCTTTGTAGTCATCCTTTACCTGAGGCACCAGTCCACCGCAGCAGGTGGCGTCCGGCATGTCGGTCAGCGTGATGCCCAGGACTTGGCAGGCCCGTTTGGCGGCTAGGTCCAGTCCGCTTGCCCGGCCCTTCAACTCGCATCCTGAGTAGTAGCCGTAGACGGCGGTCTTTGTTTGAGCCTCGATTGTCACCATGCCACTTTCCTCATTGCCGCCACCACCGCCGACTGGGGGAGGCCGGACAGGCGGCTACCGTCGTTGGGATCAAAACCGTTATGGCCGTCCCGGCGTCGCATGTGAATGGTGCGGACCGCTTCCATCAGCCTCGCGGGATCCACTCCCTTGGGGCAGTACTCGGCACAGGTCATGCATCCCACGCACAACCAGGGCGCGTTGCTGTCCATGACCCGGTCCATCTGCCCCATCTGGACGGCCCGCAGCATCTGGTGAGGAGGCAGGTCCATTTCGGCAGCGAACGGACAGACGGCCGAACACTTGCCGCACTGGTAGCAGGCATACGGGTTCTGCTCGCTGATCTCGGCCACATCGGTGGCCAGTTCCCGAACACGGTGCGGGGTTGTGAAAGGGGCGGTCACGATTGCCCGTTCTTGCCGGGGGACGATTTCGAGGCGTGCTCACGACCTGCTTCGAACGCCTTCATGTTCAACTCCTCGGTGCCCTTAGGCACCGAGGCCAGAACGGCCTGTCGCATCGCCTCTTCGTCTACCACGTCAGTAGTTTTGGACATGAACCCCAAGACCACGATGTTCGCCACCAGGCGACGCCCCAAGCCCTCGGCCAGGGTCGTGGACGGGATGGTCAGGACCCGCCGATGCTTACCAGTTGTTTCGTCCTGCCTGACTAGGTCTTCGTCCAGGATCAGAGTGCAGTCTTTTGGCAGGTCGCCAGCGTGTTTGAGGTATGCCGCCTGGGACATCATTACCGCCACATCGGGACTGCTGCCGATGCGGGGATATGCGATCTCCCCGTCAGCGATGACGAGGTCCGCCATGCAGGCGCCGCCCCGAGACTCCGGGCCGTAGCTCTGGCTCATGGCGGCGTTACGCCCCCCGAAGACGGTGGCCGCGCGTCCCAGGATGTACCCGGCGAGTATGACGCCCTGCCCACCTGTGCCGCCGAATCTGACCTCCGATCGGTTCTCCTGAGCCCGCGGTTCGGTCTTCGCCCGTCGGCGTTTCTTACTCTTCGGTTTGGCTTCACTCATCTCGCCGTCCTTCTCGGATCGGGGTTGGATTCGGTGAGCGCCGGACCGCCGCCTCCGCCTTGGGGGTGATCTGGTCTCTGACCATGTCGGCGAAGGTGGGTTTCTCCTTTTCCACGAACTTGCCCACGACGATCTCCCCTCCCAGATCGAGATCACATTCCTCCAACGAGGCGAAGTTCTTTACGATCGTGTTCTCCTTGTAGAACCGCAGTTCGTCCACCGCCTCCCCGATGCGGTTACGGCGGCCGTAGTAAACGGGACATGGAGACACTATCTCCACGAACGAAAAGCCTTTGTGCTCGAGCGCCTCAACCATGGAGCGCCGCAGCCTACCAAGATCTAGGACGGTCCAGCGAGCCACGTAAGTTGCTCCGGCGGCGGCGGTCAGCATCGGCAGGTTGAACGGCATTTCGACGGCTCCGTAGGGAGTGGTCGTTGTGCGTGCGTCGAACTGTGTGGTGGGTCCGCCCTGGCCCCCGGTCATGCCGTAGTTGAAGTTGTTGACGCAAAAGACCGTCAGGTCCACGTTGCGGCGGGCGGCATGGATCAGGTGATTACCACCGATGGCCGCGATGTCCCCGTCTCCGCTGAATACCACCACCTTCAGGTCCGGGTTTCCCAAGTGAAGGCCAACGGCGAACGGTATCGCCCGACCGTGGGTGGTATGAAAGCTGTCGCTGTCCATATACCCGGCCACCCGGCCGGTGCAACCGATCCCAGACACCGTGGATAGCCTGTCAAGGCTGATCTCGGCCTCTTTTAATGCTTCTACAAAGCACCCTACGGCAACACCGATGCCGCAGCCCGGGCACCAGATGTGTGGGAGGCGATTCGAGCGAAGCCCCGACTCGGCCGGGTGCGGCAGCCCGTTGTCGCCGGGTTTGAGATCTAGGTGCGCTTCGGCGTCGAAGGGCTCTTCGTAGTTTCGGTTCATGTCCATGCGGCAGGCATCCCTCGACTAATAGTCTTTCGGCAGTTCGGCAAGCTGGGCCGCGGTAAACACCGGGCCGTCGCGGCAGACTAGGAGCGGTCCGACGTTGCATCGGCCACAGTGCCCCAGGCCACACTTCATCTTGTTCTCCAGAGTGGTCACGATGGCTTCCGGGGGAAAGCCCATGGCGTCCAGAGTTTTGAGCATGAAGTGGATCATCACCGGCGGTCCGCAGGTGATGACCGTTGCGCCATCGGGGCTGGGACCGATGCGCTCGAACACCTCGGGAATGAGACCGACCTCCCCGTCCCATTCGGGTGTTTCTCCCCCGGGGTCGACAGTCCGCACCACCCGGACGCCGTCCGCCGACTCCCACTCGATCATCTCCTCACCGTAGACCATGTCCGCGACGGACCGCGCCCCGTTGAGGACCAGCACGTCTCCGAAGTCGGCCCGGCTGTCCAGGGCGTACTGGAGGGGGGCATGCAGGGCGGCCATTCCGATCCCTCCGCCCACGAAGATGAGGTCTCTACCACACCACTCGTCGACGGGGAAGTGGTTGCCGTAGGGTCCGCGGAAACCGACGGTCTGTCCGGGCGACATCGCTCTCAGGGCCGAAGTCACCAGGCCGCTCTCTCGGAACGTGCACTCGATGTACCCGCCGCGTGTGGGAGGATTGGCGATGGTGAACACGCACTCCCCTTCCCCAAAGACCGAGAACTGGCCGAACTGGCCGGCCCGCCACTGCAGCCCCTCCGCCACTTCGCCGTCGATGAACGTCAACCGAAGGGTGCGGACGTCGAAGGTTTCCTCCCGCTGCTCCTCAATACGCATCAGGTACGGCATGTAGCCGGGCGCCAGGCCGGTGCTGTTCATGACAATGGCTCCGCGCCCTGTCGGGTCGCCACTGCCTGCGCCACCGAGTCGTGGATATCGATGCCCACCGGGCACAGCTTCACGCAGCGCCCGCAGCCGACGCACATGAACCGGTCGTCGTGGAGCTCGGGGAAGTAGGTGAACTTGTGTAGCACCCGCTGCCGGTAGCGAGCGGGCTGGTCCGGCCTAGGATTGTGGCCGGACGAGTGAACGGTGAACTGGGCGAACGTGCAGCTATCCCAGAAGCGGCAGCGATCCCCACACAGGGCGGTCCCGTCGTCGCCGATGTCGAAACACGAGCAGGTAGGGCATACGTAGGCGCAGATCCCACATCCCAGACACCGCTCGCCCAGAGTCTGCCACAGCGGATGCTCGAATGCTTGGGCCAGGCCCTCCGCCTCGTCGACAGACAGGCGGGCCCGCTCGATGGACTCCTCGACGGTAAGCCGTGTCTCTTCGACCACTGCATGGTCTTCGGGGGCGGCTGGTGTCCACCCGGCGGAGTGGCCAGACACCAGGGCCTCGCCACGCTCCGTTAGTGGCGTAAGCAACCAGGTGCCGTCAGGCCCCAGCGTCGCCAGCTGCAAATCACTCCCATCGGGGTTCGTCGGAGACCCCCCCACCGCCGTGCAAAAGCACTCCGGCATGGCGCTGGCGCAGGCGATGGAGACCACCGTGGTCCTGCTTCTGCGGTCGGCATACAGTGAGTCCTCTTTCTCGTCAAGGTACACGTCGTCCAAGCGGGAAATACCAGCCGCGTCGCACGGGCGCAGACCGAACAGCATCTGCTCAGCGTCATCGCGGTCCGGCCCCTCCAGTCCCACTTCGTCTCCCGAAAGGTTGTAATGGAACAGCTTCTCGGTGCGGGGGAAGAGGAACTCCTTGGGCGACCAGCGGGTCGAACCGTTCTCTGTTACCGACACTTCCGTGGACGCCGCGACAGATCGGAACAGGCGCAGATCTTCGCCCAGATTAACCGGGGCAACTAGCCGCGTGCCCTCGGCGAGCAAGTCATGGAGCCATTGCCTCCATTGGTCCTCTGTAATGCACCATCCGGCGACTGCCAAATCTCGCGCTCCTATCCGAACTGGTCCGGGTCATCGGGCTTAAAGGTAGACAGGGGTGGAGGCGTCTCCGGATTGTCGCTTAACGCATAGCCGAAGCGGTTTTCAAGTTCCTTTTCCACTTTCCGGTTGAGCAAGTCCAGGCGGATGTCCGCCGGGCAGACGCGGGTGCACTCGTCGCAACCCACGCACCGCCCCGCCAGGTGCATCGCCCGGATCACGTTCCAGGCGGTGTTCCCAGGTCCGTCGATGGCCTTCGGTATCCACTGAGGCCGGTGCATCTCGGCAACGCAGGTTCCGCAGTAGCAGAGCGGACAGACCGCCTTGCAAGCGTAGCAGCGCAGGCAGCGCTCAAACTGGTGTTGCCAGTAGTCCCAGCGATCCTGCCGAGGCAGAGCCTCCAGCGCCACGAGCTGGGCGTCCCTAGGGTCGGCCGCCACTGAGGCGCCTTCACTCGAGACCGCCGTCCCTTCCTGCACGCCCTCCGGGGTCATGGTCCAGTCAGACTGAAGGGAGACTCCCTCAGTACAGGAGTGGCACTTGGGTGCGAGCCGCCCATCACGCCAGATCCCCCGGCAGGGCACTCCCAGGACGACGACCCGGTCCCGGTCGAACTGACTCTCCCGCACCAGCCCGGTGACGGACCTAGCGTCACAGGCCTTGGCGACTACCCCTACCCTGCCGTCAGCGTTCTTCTTCAGGGCCTCGGGCAGGTAGACGCACAGGTTGTTCTCGCAATGCTCGTTCCAGGCCAGTGCGTCGGCGTCCTCTGGCCGGTTCACAAAGGCGGGGACCATGTCTCCCGGCAGGTCGCCGGGACCGTAGCCGATGACCGTGTCCACCGCCTCTTCGCTCAACAACTGGGCCACCTTCTCGCGTAGGTGCCTGGTGACGGCCTGGACCTCCTCATCAGACGGCGGCTCACGGCCGGGCGGCTCATCTGTGACCGAGGGGAATGGAGGAGCCTCCGGCACCGGCGTCGACGGTCGTCCCCAGCCCAGCAGCGGGCCAGCCAGCCGAACGCCCTCCGTCACCCGGTTCACCGTCTCGGACCACTTGACCCCCTCTGAGGCCGATATCCAGGCAAATTGTAGTCTTCTCTGATCGAGACCGAGGAATTCCATCAACCCTTCGAGCACAGTGAAGCGACGGCGGGCCAGTAAATTGCCCTGCACGTAATGGCAGTCCCCGGGATGGCAGCCGGAGATAAGCACGCCGTCCACCCCGCGCTCGAAGGCTTTGAGGACGAACAGCGGGTCAAGTCCACCGGTGCACAGAAAGCGCATGGTGCGCACGTTGGGCTCGTACTTCCTGCGCGTGGTCCCCGCCATGTCCGCCCCGGCGTAGGTGCACCACTTGCACACCAAGGCGACGATGCGGGGTTCCCAGCCCGGTTCGACCGTCCGGTCGGCGTCTACGGGGGCGTGCTCCACAGTGTGAACCATTACCGTTCCTCAGTCCCGCCTTGTACCGGACAGGACCGGGGCTGCAACCGGGGTGAGGGCTTCCAGCTGGGCGAAGACCTGTTCCTGTCCGAAGCCCAGGACGTCGATGCTGCGGACCCGGCACGCCGCCGTGCAGGCGCCGCAACCCTGGCAGACGCCTTCATTGACGTAGGCGACTGTCTTTATCACGCGGCCCTGGCGGTCTGTAATATCTTTGTGCTCGACGGCGCCGTATGGGCAGACTCGTTCGCACTCGAAACAGCCGATGCAGGTGGCCTCGTCCACGGCGGCGACGGTTGGCTCGCGGTCCAGCACCGGCTTGGACAGCAACTCCATCGCCTTACCGGCCGCGGCCGAAGCCTGGGACACGGTGTCCGGGATGTCCTTCGGCGACTGGGCCGCGCCGGCTAGGAAGACTCCGGCAGTGAGGGTCTCGACCGGGCGGAGCTTGGGATGGGCCTCCTGGAAAAAGCCGTACTCGTCAACCTGCGCCCTCACCATGCTGACCAAGCTACTGTTGGGCGTGGGCGCCATGGCGGTGGCCAGCACCACCATGTCGGCGTCGATGTCGACCACCTGTCCCGAGAGCGTGTCTGTGCCATGCACTCGGAACCCGCCGTTGATGGGCTGGATGTTGCCCACTCGTCCCCGCAGGTAGAGGACTCTCTCTTCCTCCATGACCCGGTTGATGAACTCCTCGTACCCTTTCCCGTTGGCCCGGATGTCCATGTAGAAGACGTAGGCGTTGCCGTCTGGCACCTTGTGCTTGTAGAGCAGGGCCTGTTTGGCCGTGTACATGCAGCACACCCGGGAGCAGTAGGCCACCCCGTTCTGGCCGTCACGCGAGCCCACGCACTGGATGAAGACCACGTTCTTGGGTTCTTTGCCATCGGACGGCCGATTCACCCGGCCCGTAGTCGGTCCGGAGGCGGACAGCAGTCTTTCGAACTCCAGCCCGGTAACGATGTCCGGCTGCTTGCCAAGACCATACCCGGAGGCTTCAGAGGACTCGCCGAGCTGATAGCCGGTGGCCAGGATGATGGCTCCCACGTCCCGTTCCACCACCTCCGGCTGCTGGTCGAAGTCAATGGCACGGGGTCCGCAGGCTTGGTAACAACGCTCGCAAGCCAGCACCCGGTAGTCGCCGCTCTCCGATTCCAGGTTGGAGTTGATGCAGTTTTCGGCGTCCAGCGTGTAGACGGCCGGGACCGCCTGGGGGAAGGGGATATGAATGGCCGTCCGCCAAGTGAGGCCCACGTCGAATTCATTCGGCAGAGAGACCGGGCAGACCGGGACGCAGTCGTCACAGGCGGTACACAGGTCCTCGATTACGTACCGGGGCTTTTTGACGATCTTGACCTTGAAGTTGCCGACGTAGCCGCTCACCTCCTTGACCTCCGAGTAGGTGAGGAGCTCGATGTTGGGGTGGCGGCTCACCTCCACCATCAGCGGCGTGAGGATGCACTGCGAGCAGTCCAGGGTGGGGAAAGTCTCCGACAGGCGGGACATGTTGCCACCCACGCTGGTCTGGCGCTCCACCACGGTGACCGGGTACCCGGCGTTTGCTATGTCCAGGGCAGCTCTGATGCCCGCCACACCTCCGCCGACGACCAGGGCCTTGCGGGTCATCGGTACCTCGATGGCCTCCAGCGCCTGGCCGCGCCTGACCTTTTCCACCATGGACGAAACCACGTCCTGTGCCTTGTCCGTGGCCCTGGCGGCGTCCGTATGCACCCAGGAGCACTGCTCCCGGATGTTCGCCATTTCGCAACGGTAGGGGTTGAGTCCGGCCAACGCGCAAGCACCTCGGAAGGTGGGCTCATGCAGGCTGGGTGAGCAGGCCGCTACCACCACGCCGTCGAGATCGTTTTCGGCGATGGCCTCCTGCACCTTCTTCTGTCCCGGGGCCGAGCAGAGGTAGGCGTAGTCATCGGCCAGGGCCACGCCGGGCAGCTTCGCCGCGAAGTCCTTGACCTTCTCCACATCGACCGATCTGGCGATGTTCTGACCGCAGTGACAGACGAAGACGCCTAAACGGGACACTCTTTCACCTCCCCTTCAAATCCCTCCGCCCGCCAAGTCGAGTCGGCTCACCACCTTACCCTCTTGTGTCTGCACGATGGCGTCAAGAATCTGCTCGGGCCTGTGGATGTCCCCACCGGCGTGCGGCAGAGACAGGACCGTGCACTCATCGACAGCGCACCGTTCCACTTCTCTCACCATTTGACCCAGGTTGACCTCCGGAACTACGAACCCCTTGGCGCTCCTGGACAGCTCGCGGACCCTTTCCTCCGGGAAGGGCCATGCTGTCTTGAGGCGCATCAGCTTGGTTTTGATGCCACGCTCATTCGCCATCGTCACCGCGCGCAAAGAGATTCTCGCTGATATTCCGTACGCCAGGACAACCACCTCGGGATTTTCGGTTCCCCTCTCCTCCCAATCGTAAATATCGTGACGTGCCCGGCGGATTTTCTCGTTCAGCCGCTCGATTAGGATCTGGTGGGCCTCCGGTCCGGTGTCCGGGTATCCCCGCTCGTCGTGGGTGAGGCTCTCGAAGAAAACGTGGTAGCCTTCACCCGCCGCCGCCATTGGGGGAACCAGGTCATCGTCTGGCTCGTAGGTCTTGTACTCTCCGGGCGGCTTTTTCGGTCCCTTGCGATGCCACACCTCAATGTCGTCGTCGGGCGGAATAACGAGGTTCTCGGCCAGATGGCCGACCTCGGCATCGACCATAACTAGGACCGGGACCCTGTAGCGCTCGGCGAGGTTGAAGGCCCTTACCGTGAGGTCGAAACACTCCTGCACGGACCAGGGCACCAGGGCGATGATCTCGTAGTGCCCGTGAGAACCCCACCTCGCCTGCATCATGTCGCTCTGGGCCACCAGGGTGGGGAGTCCGGTTGACGGGCCGCCGCGCTGCACGTTGCAGATCACGGCCGGGGTCTCGGTCATGATGCCCAGGCCCAAGTTCTCCATCATCAGTGAAAACCCCGGTCCCGAGGTGGCTGTCATCACCTTCTGGCCCGTCCACGACGCTCCGAGGATAGCCGCCATGGAGGCGATCTCGTCCTCCATCTGGACGTAGAGACCGCCGATCTGGGGGAGACGGACCGCCATTCTCTCCGCCGTCTCGGTGGACGGGGTTATGGGGTAGCCGGCAAAGAATCGGCACCCGGCCGCGATGGCGCCTTCGGCCACCGCCACGTCGCCTATGAGGAAATGTTTTCCGGTAAGGGTTGCCGCGCCACTCGACTCGCTCATTGCACAGTCACCCCCGTCACGCTGTCACTGGGGAAGCGTCCCGATCCGCCGACGCGTCCCTGGGAACGGCGAAGATGGCGAACTCAGGGCAGATGATGTAGCAGGACTGGCAGAGGATGCAGTTGTCCCCCACCTCTAACGGGTAATGGTGGCCCTTGTCGTTAAAGTCCGACGACATGACGAGCACGTCGGTGGGACAGTAATCGACGCATAGCTCACACCCCTTACACCACTCGACCCGGATGTTGACCTTGCCCAGGGTCGGCTGGGGCTGTTCGACGATGGGGCTTCGTTGAGGCTTTGGCAATTACCCTTAATGGTCTTGGGGTGGGATTAAGCAGTACTTTCTTGTTACAGGAGGTTTCGTGCAGACTCCGTGACAAACGTGTTAACGGCCATCGAAATCACGTGCAGGTCCGCCATCTCGATGCCTTGAGGGAGGCGGTCTTGGAAAGTCCGAGGTCCGTCCGGGTGGTGAAAACGAACGCGGTCCCCGCCACACTGCCAAGGGTAGTGTCGGAGACCAACCCGGCCACCACGGTGTCCCCAGTAACAGCGATAGTGTCACCAAAGAAAGTGGTCACCGCCCCGGTCGCTGAGAGTTTGCCAATCTGAGTCCCGTCCACCCCGTCTTTTTGATATACGAATATCGCTCCTGGTCCGTCTTCAGCGCCACCAATGGCCAGGGCGCTCCCCAGGGTCGCATGCGCCGACCCGCTGGGTAGCAGAAACTCCATCTGCTCAGGAATTCAGCAATCCGTTTAGGAAGGAGATCCCATCTCGTGCCAGATCGTCCGGCGAAGAGGCCAGAGGTCGCCAGATGCGCGCGTGTCCGGCTATCGGCGCCTCGTGGTGAAAGGCCTCAATAACGACGTAGCCAGTGTAGTCGATCTGCTTTAAAGCGGTCGCCACATCGGGCCAGGCGAAGGTGCCTGCGCCGGGAGTGCCGCGGTGGCTGCCGGCGGCGTGGAAGTGCACCGTCCGTTCTCCGGCGGTGATCACGGCGCCCGCCGGGTCCACCTCTTCGATGTGCATGTGGAAGGCGTCCAGATGAATCCCCACCGACGGGTGGTCCACCAGGTCGACGAACTCACGCGCCTCCGCAGACGTGGTGATGACGTTGTCTTCGTAGCGGTTCAGCACTTCGACGCCGAGCCGTACACCCGCCCCAGCGGCGTAGTCTCCCAGTTCTTGAAGGCTCTCCGTGGCATATTGCAGCCTACTGCGACGAGTCTCAGCCGACAGGACTTCGATGCCACCAAAGCCCACCAGCGGACCGGTGAAGATGTTCGACCCGATCTCGGCACACAAATCCACGCCCTGCTTTGCGTGCCTCTCGCCCTCGGACCGAACCGTCGGGTCCGGGCTAGAGAGGTCCCTGTGGGCGCCGTAGGGACCCACCACTGAGCATTCCAGTCCCTCGGCGTCGAGAGCCGTTTTCAACGCCGCGATGTCGACTTGCGAATCGTCCTCCATGGCGAACTCAAAAACCTCGGCCCCAAAGGCTCCGGCCTTCGCCACCAGGCCCAGGTCCCTGTCGGTACGAAACGGAGACACCCAGTTCCACGCCGTAATCCCTATCTTCATCGCGGTCTCCTGTTCTCCTGCAGTCGCCGGCGCGGCCGGTAATTCATTCAAACCACACCTTGGCCGGTGGCTTGCGGACGAGCACCCTCTTGAGCAGGTCGACGGCCAACTCAAGGCCCTCCTCCGGGTCGATCAATGGGTCTTCGTGCTCAACCGAGAGCACGTCGTCGTACCCGGCGGTTCTCAGGGTGCTGACGAAATTCCGCCAGAACTCCTCGCCGTGACCGTACCCGATGGTACGGAACAGCCAGCTACGATACTCCGTCTCCTGGAGCGATTTGCCGTCCAGCACGCCGTTGACTCGCGTCACGTGCGGATCGACGCGCGAGTCCTTGGCATGGACATGGTAGACGGCCTCGCCGATGGTCAGGAGTTGGTGCGGGTCGCAGTGGTTCTTGGGAAAATGGTCGCCCGTCCCGATTTCGATGCACTCCAGCCCAAGGGCGTGCATCTTCGCGGCTGCCTCTTCCAGTGGTCGGTCGACGAAAACGGTGGGTTTAGCGCCTAGGCGCATGGTTCTCCTTCCTCCATCAGCGTTCAGCCGAAGCCCATCTGGCGAAGATACTCGCGAGTCCGTTTGGCGATGGGCAGCGGCACGTCGAACTCCGTCGGGAACAGGTCCTGCTCGACCACCGCCGGGCCGTCGAAGCCGACCTCCTCAAGCGCGTCTTTGAGTGCGACGAAATCCACCGCGCCGACGGCCGGCTCACAGAAGGCGCCCATTCCCACGGCCTGCGCGAAGGATAGGTCCTGTGAATTGACCTGTTCCATCACCGTCGGGTTCACACTTTTGAAGTGCAAATGGGCGATCCGATCACCATGACGGCGGACGAAATCCACCGGATCGACGTTGCGATAGGCGTGGTGACCGGTGTCGAGCAGCAAGTGAACCCTAGCGGGATCGGTTTGGGCGATGAAATCTTCGATCTGCTGCTCGGTCTCGACGTGTGTCTCTGCGTGTGTATGGAACACCAGTTTGAGCCCAAACCGGTTGCCGACAATATCCTCGGCTGTGTGGACGGCCTCGATCAGCCGCGACCACCCAGAATCGTCGAGACGGGCCGGTAGCACCGGTTTACCGGTGGCCTGCTCCCGATAGGTCTCGTCGATGAGGATGAGGTTTTCCGACCCCAGACCGGCAAGCAGCTCACCGGCTCCGAGCAGCTGCCGCTCAATGTCGGGCCAGGCCGCCGGGTCCTCGAGATGGTCCATCACCATGCCCCCACAAACCTGCAGGCCACGTGCCTGTACCTCGGTCCGTAGCGTGGAGAGATCGGTGGGCAGGTAGCCGTAGGGCCCGATCTCGATCCACTCGTAACCCGCCTCCACCACCTCATCCAAGAACCGTTGCCAGGGAATCTGCCTGGGGTCGTTAGCAAACCACACGCCCCAAGAGTCGGGGGCGGTGCCGATTTTCAGTTTCATTTGCGTCTTTCCTCCTATCGGAGTGACCGCACTTTTTCCCATCCGTCGGTATCCCAGGACCGCAGGGCCGCGTCCTGCACGGCCGCCACCCCCAGCACCTCGCTGAAGCCGGGCTCGGCCTGGATGCCTTCAGCGATCGACCTGACGAACTGGTAGGCTTCGATAACCTTCAGGTCCTCGTAACCCAGCCCGATGGCGGGACCGGGGTTGAACCGGGCGTGGAATGGGTGCTCCGGCCCGCTCTGGATCAAGACCCGGCCTTCCGGATCGCCGGTCCCTTCGTGCGAGTAAATGACCAACTCGTTCATGCGCTCGAAGTCCCAACTCAGTGCCCCACGGGTGCCGTTGACCTCGAAGGCCATCTGGGTCTTGGGCCCTGTTATTACCCTGCACGCCTCAAGAGTCCCGTGTGCCCCGGCTTCGAACCGGACTAGGGCGCCGACGTAGTCCTCGTTGGTCACGTCGCCGGTCGGGCCTCCCTTCCCCACACTGAAGTGAGAATGCACCTCCGGGTCAGCAAGTGGTCGTTTCGCAACGAAAGTCGCCCGGTTGGCGGTCAGGCTCTCGATGGGCCCGGCGATCATGTGGGCCATGTCGATGACGTGGGACATCAGGTCGCCCAGCGTGCCAAGACCGGACTTCTCGCGCTCGAATCGCCATGAGAGGACGGCCTGCGGATCAGAGGCGTAGCCAGCGAAGAACCTGCCTCTGTAATGGGTGATCTCGCCCAGCCTACCTTCTTCTACCAGTTGGCGCGCGTACTGCACCAGCGGCGCCCACCTGTAGTTGAAGCCGACAAATGTGAGGACCCCCGCCTGTCTGGCCAACCTCTCTATCTCCGCCGTCTCTTTCGGCCCCCGACCAACCGGTTTTTCGCAGTAAACGTGCTTGCCCGCCTCGACCGCCGCCCGCACCACCTCAAGGTGCATGTAATTGGGCACGGTTACGTCGACCACCTCGACCTCGGAGTCGTCGATGACCCGTCTCCAGTCGGAGAAACTGCGCTCGAACCCGAGCGTTCGGGCGACTTGCTCGGCTCGTTCGGGAAGCTCGTCCGCGCACGCCACCAGTCTGGGCGCCAGTCCGGCATCGTCAAAACGGACGGGCACCTGCAGATAGGCCCGGCTGTGGGCCTGGCCCATCCATCCCATGCCGATGACGCCAATGCCGACGGAGCGTGCCGTCTTCACACCCGGTGGCGGACTAGTAGTAGAAACGTTGCACCCGCGCTTTCTCGTCGTCGTATGCGGCTCTCAATTCCTTGACAACCCCATCGGAGCTGACCTCGGCCGGGGCGATGTCCCACCAGACCTCGGAACCCGGCAGATAGTGGTGTGGCTCGGTCTCGGCCACGATCACGCACGGACCGGTCTCTTCGCGCGCCTCAACCAGTGCCGCGCGCAGTTCCTCCTCGTCCGTCACTCTCCAAGTTCTTGCTCCCATGCTGGCGGCGTTCGCCGCCAAGTCGATGGGAACGTAACGCCCCTCCAGGCGACCGGTTGCGGCGTCCCGCTCCATAAACTCGGTCCCAAAGTTGTGCCCGGCCCGGTTCATCTGGAGGTTGTGGATGGACTGGAAGCCGTGGTTTTCTGACAGTACGACCGTCACCTTGAGGCCCTCCTGGGCCGCGGTGACTAGTTCGGAGGGGCTCATCAGGTAGGTGCCGTCGCCGATCAGCACGTAGACTTCGCCTTTCTGTTGGCGCATCCTCACGCCCAGCGCCGCCGGCAGCTCGTAGCCCATGCACGAGTTGCCGAACTCCAGGTGGCACTGCCGGCCTCCCGTGGCGTCCCACAGCTTGTGCAGGTCCCCCGGGGGCGTGCCGGCGGCCGCCACCACCACGTCACCGTCGCGAGATTGTTGGTTGAGGACACCGATGAGCTGCCCCTGGCTCATCGCCTCTCCCGGCGTCTGGGCGAAGACCTCAGAAGGCAGTTTCCGGTTCCACTCCTCCCGGGTCCGTTTCACTTCACTTGCGTAGTCGGCGCTGGGGGTCACGCCTGCATTTCTCGCCGATTCAATGAGCGCGACGAGTGCCTCTCTGGCGTCGGCCACGATGGGCAGCGCTCCTTGCTTGAGAGCGTCGGCCCGACCGACGTTAACGGAGACGAATCGGACCGCCGGGTTCTGGAACGCCGAGCGTGAGCCGGTGGTGAAATCCCCCAGCCTGGTTCCGACGCACAGAACCATGTCGGCGTCCCGAACTATCGCCGCCGCGGATGGCGTGCCGGTGACGCCATGGCCGCCTAGGAGCAGGTCCGAATCCTTCCGGATTGCTCCCTTGCCGGCAAAGGTCTCTACGACCGGGATACTGAATGTCTCAGAGAGAGCCTGTAGCTCCTCCCATGCCTCCGAGTAGTGGACGCCGCCACCGGCGATGATAACCGGACGGTCGCTCTGCGCCAGCGTCGCGGCGGCCTCTTCGACGCGGGCACGGTCGGGCGCTCGGCGTTCCACCGACCAGACTCGTCGTTCGAAGAAGTGAGCCGGGAAGTCATAGGCCTGCCCCTGCACGTCCTGCGGCAACGAGACAGTTACGGCGCCGGTGTCGGCCGGGTCGGTGAGCACCCGCATCGCTTCGGGGAGCGCCGTCAGGAGTTGCTCGGGCCGGGAGACGCGATCGAAGAAGCGACTGATCGGCCGGAAGCAGTCGTTGACGCTCACGTCGGCGGAGAGGGGATGCTCAAGTTCCTGGAGAACGGGCCCCTGGAGGCGAGTCGCGTAGTAGTCGGACGGCAGCAGCAACACCGGGATGCGGTTGAGGGTGGCCGTCGCGGCCCCGCTGATCATGTTGGTGGAGCCAGGACCGATGGATGCGGTACACGCCAGCGTCGACAGTCGCAGCGCGGCTTTGGCGTAGCCCGTCGCGGTGTGAACCATCGACTGCTCGTTGCGGGTCTGGTAGTAGGGCAGATCGTGGCCATACTCGTGAAGCGCTTGCCCAAGCCCGGCGACGTTGCCGTGGCCGAAGATTCCGAAAATGGCGGGTATGAGCCGACGGGTCTCACCGTCCCTCTCGGAGTGCTGCACCGTCAAGAACCTGACCACGGCCTGGGCCACCGTTAGGCGGATCGTCTCAGGACCGTTGGAACCGGTCATCGAATTTCCTCCTCAGTTGAGCTGTCCTCTCCTGTAACCTTCAGACGAGCAGTAGACCCGCCCGTCGTCAAAGGCTCGTGCCAAATATATCCCCAATAGTGATGACCACATGAACAGGTGTTGCGATTCGAAACGCTGTTTGACAGTTCCTTCACACTCAAGGTGTTCACTTGGAGGTGTTCAATGATTGAGGGTAAGCCGATCGTACACGTCATCAGGGTGCGACAGGCATGACCGGGATGACTCGACATGAAAGGGTGATGACGGCCGTCCGGAGGGAACGTGCGGACAAGCTGCCCTTTTTCCATTACTGGCGCCATAGCCAGATCGGTTGGGCGGAGCGAAGGTCCAGAAACATGGGAATGGGCATCAATTGGACCCGCACGCCCTACGTCGAAACGATGCATGGTACTACCGTCACCGAGCAGCAGGTCGTGGTGAACGGGCAACGGCTGATCCGTCGGACCTTCGACACACCGGTGGGTAGCATCTGGGAGGAGGAGAGAAGAGAGCCCGGCACCGGTAAATGGCATGCGGACCGGAGCTGGAAGGATATCGCTCCCTGGATCACCCAACGCCGCATCAAGGGCCCGGACGACTACAAGGTCCTGAAATACATCGTGGAGAACACCGAGTACACCGCCGACTACTTCCCCATTGAGCAGGCCATCGACTGGCTGGGTGAAGACGGCGTCGTCATGGACGCGCTGCCGCATTCGCCAATGCAGATGCTGATGATCGATTGGGTTGGGAGCGACGAAGGGCGGATCTTCTACCACCTCGCGGACTTTCCCGACCTCGTCGAGGACCTGTATCGCGCCATCTCAAAGTCCCGGGAGCCAATGTACGATATCGCGGCCAAATCGCCTGCCCCCATAACCCTCTGCGGAGACAACCTGGACGGGTTCCTCGTCAACCCAAGGTATTTTGAAGAGTACTTCATGCCGGAATACGAAAAAGAGGCGAAGGTCATCCACGAGCACGGTAAACAGATGGCCGTTCACATGGACGGCCGGGTGGGCTGTCTCAAAGACCTTATCGACGAAACCCCGGTCGACATCATCGAGGCTCTACACCCGCCGCCCATGGGCGATGTCCCAATCGCGGAAGGGCTCTCTCTGTGGAAAGACAAGGTCATCTGGGTGGGTTTCCCGGTATCTTCGTACGTCCTGGGTGTGGAAGAGACGAAGAGGTACGCCATCGAGTTGCTGAGAGGGTTCGGTACCGGTGAGAGGCTCGCGGTGACGGCGTCGACGGAAAACCTAGTGCCCAACGAGAACCTTCTAATGCTGGCGTCGGTGCTGGAAAATGCCAGCCTCCCATTGACGGAAGAAGGGATTGACGAAATCGAAAGGTCGCTGCACTCTAGCGACTAACCTACACGCAATCTATACATCGGCCTGACAGCGCATGACATCACCCAGACCGCCTGAACAACAGCATATTCGATTGCCGGACGGCCTCCCTGTCGCGGGGTCCAACGGTGACAGCCACCTCGCGGTCCATGCCGAGGGGATTCGGGTCACGGACTCGGCAGGCAAAACGTGGATCGACGCTCTTGGCGGAGACGGCACGGTCAACATTGGATACGGGCGAACTCGGGTGGCCGTCGCGGTACACGAGCAGATGAAGCGAATCACCTATTTCCCCAACGGCACTGCCACCGTTCCGGTGGTCGAGCTTGCGGAAAAACTAGCGCGAATCACGCCGGGGAGCCTGTCACGGACCTACATGACATCGAGTGGCTCTGAAGCGAACGAGACGGCGATAAAGATCGCCAGGTCGTACCATCGGCGAGTGGGCAACACCGGTCGGTCCAAGGTCATCGCTCGACACGGCTCCGAACACGGCTTCACCTCCGGAGTCATGGGGCTCGGCGGCACCCTGACCGCCCGCGACCTCCGTAGTCTTGAGCCGTTGCCCTCGGGAATGGTGCTCGCCCCTCAGCCGAACGCATACCGCTGCGAGATGGGAGCTAACACATCGTCGGAGTGCGCCACCCGCTGCGCCCAGGCAATCGAGGACATCGTCCTTCGTCAGGGCCCCGACACCGTCGCCGCCGTAATCGCTGAGCCGGTCGCACAGCCACCCGGAGCGGTGGTCCCGGGTGACGAGTACTGGCCGATGCTGAGGGCGATATGTGATCGCTACGGCGTCCTGCTCATCGTGGACGAGGTGGTCTGCGGGTTCGGCAGAACCGGGACGATGTTCGGCATTGAGCACTGGGGTGTGGTGCCCGACATCATGACCCTTGGCGGCAGCATCTCCGGCGGCTACGTCCCCCTTACGGCCGTCGTTGTCAGAAGCGAGTTAGCGGACTCTTTCGGAGGCGCGGGAAATCAGTTCACGCAAACCCTTACCGCCAGTGGTCACCCGGTCGGGCCGGCCGCGGCCCTCAAGTGCATCGAGATCATTGACGAGGAAGGTCTGCTGGAGAACAGTGCTCGAGTCGGAAGCTACTTCAAGGAGCGACTGGACGCGCTCAAGGATGCTCATACCTCGATAGGAGATGTGAGGGGCCTCGGCCTTCAATTGGCCGTCGAGCTTGTCAGCGACCGCGAGACCAAAGCACCCTTTTCGCCCGTCGCCACGGTTGCCGAGAGCCTGAACCGTAAGTTCAGGGACCGGGGTCTCATCCTGTCCACGGACGGTCGACTGATCAACCTCACTCCGCCCATATCATTGACCCGGGACGATGTGGACGAGATTGTGTCCGCCCTCGAATCTTCCCTGTCGGAGATGGAGAACGAGTTGGGGATCGCCTAAGTGTTGTTGGGCGCCGACTGTCCACAGGAGAACCAGAAAATGGTGCAAGCTCTGAATACAGAGGACTTGAGAAAGTCCTCGTTGAAGCACAACTGGATGCTCACCCACGACTGGGTTCGCATGGCGGAGGAGGGCGATCCACTGCTCATCGTCGAGGGCAAGGGCCTCGAAGTGGTCGACTCGACGGGCAACACATACCTCGACGTAAACGGCGGCTACGCCTGCGTCAACGTCGGATACGGCAGAACCGAGATCGCCGATGCCGCCCTGGCCCAGATGCAGGCCCTCAGCTTTGCCCCGCAGGGGGCGACGGCGGAGCCGGTTATCCGATTCGCCGAGAGGCTATCAGGTCTGACGCCGGGAGACCTCTCGGACGTTTGGCCCGTGACGGGAGGATCGGAGGCGAACGAGACGGCGGTAAACATCGCCAAGGCCTATCACGTCAGGAACGGTCAGCCCGGCAGGTACAAGGTCATCAGCCGCAAGGGCTCCTTCCACGGCGCCCTGGGGCTCACGACCTGGTTGGGAGGACGGTCCGATAGGGCGGATTTCGAGCCTGCTTACCCTGGCATGGTCTACGCACCTCATCCCAATCCGTACGCATGCGAGTTCGGAGGGCAGACACCGTCGGAGTGCGCCGTGAGATGTGCCCAGGCGGTTGAGGAGTTGATCACGCTGCATGATCCCGAGACGGTGGCCGCCGTCATCGCCGAGCCAGTCTCTTCTTCCGGGTACGATGCGGCGGCGGTGCCCGGGCCCGAGTACTGGCCCATGCTGCGGGAGATCTGCGACCGCTACGGTGTCCTGTTGATCGCCGACGAGGTGATTACCGGATTTGGACGAACCGGTCGCTGGTTTGCCGTCGAGCACTGGGACACAGTTCCCGACATAATGGCCATCGCTAAAGGCATCTCCAGCGCCTACTGGCCGATGGCCGCGACCGTCGTTACAAAACAGGTAGCCGGTGCATTCGACGAGCCCGGTCAGGCGTTCGACCACTCACCCACTTCCGCCGGACACCCGGTATCGGCGGCCGTTGCACTGGCCAACATCGACATCCTGGAAAACGAGTCGTTTATCGACAGATCCGCCGAGGCGGGGACGTACCTGTTGCAACGGCTGCGGGAAATTCAGGCCGACCATCCCATCGTCGGCGACGTCCGGGGTTTGGGCCTGCTAGCCGCGGTGGACCTAGTCAGGGACAGGGAGACGAAAGAACGTTTCCCGAAGGATTTCGAGTTGGACGAGCGCCTTGCTCGTAAGTTCCGTCAGCGCGGACTGATCCTGCATCCACGTGGGGCGATCTGGCTGACGCCGCCGTTGTGTGTCACCCACGATGAGATCGATCGGATCGTTGACGCCATCGACGAAGCCGTCGGCGAGGTGGAGGCTGAGGCTTCCTTAGTGACGTAGGTCGCAACTTCCGAGACGCAAGGGACAGTAATGGCCAATGATTCGACCCTGACCGGTAAGGTCGCCGTGGTCACCGGCGCGGGCCGAGGCATCGGTCGGGCCATCGCTGTGGCGCTCGCCGGCGCTGGGGCGGACGTCGTGCTCGCGGCCAGGACAGGTTCTCAACTAAACTCGGCCACGGACGACGTCTTGGCTATGGGTCGAAGGGCCCTGTCCGTCCCCACCGACGTGTCCAGTTCCATTCAAGTCGATGCTCTCGTAAAACGGGCTATCGATCACTTCGGCGGCGTGGATATCCTGGTCAACAACGCCGGGACACTGCTGGCGGCGGCGCTGGTTCCCCTACCCGAGTCCGGTGACGGATCGACTGCTTCCCCCGTCGCACCGACCAGCCGACTAAGCGACGATCAGTGGCGCCGTGTCATGGACGTCAACCTGACCGGTGTCTTTTATTGCTGCCGGGCGGTGGCCCCGCACATGCTGGCAAAGCGCAGCGGCAAGATCATCAACATCTCGTCCAACAACGCACACCAGGCGATGCCGACGGTGTCGGCCTACAACGCGTCCAAGGCGGGTGTGAACATGCTGACCAGGGTATTGGCCCTCGAATGGGCCGCTTACGGGGTAAACGTCAACGCCCTGGCACCGGGCGAGTACCACACGGCGATGACCTCCTCGATCTGGACGGACGAGACTGCTCGGCTCGAACTGGAAGATCTTATCCCCATGCACCGGGGTGGAAACGTCGAGGACCTGGGCGCGCTGGCAGTCTACTTAGCCAGCGCGGCCTCCGACTACATGACCGGCCAAGTCCTGTACCTGGACGGCGGGCTCACGGCCAAGTAACCGCACACAGAAAATCACACGGGGTGCTTGGAACGCCTATCGGAAGGTCAGGATCCTCTTCGGATTATCTACCAAGATGGTACTGATGTTGTCCTGGGAAAAACCTCGCCCACGCAGGCGGGGGACGATGTTTTCGAGGATATGAGCGTATCCCTTTCCACCGTGACTGATCCAATCGGTCTTGAAGCAGACGTCGTGGGCGATTACCAGTCGGTCCTCGTAGCCCCACTCCATGAGCTGCTCCATTCTTTCCATGCGCTGCACGTCGGTGGGGATGCTTATGTTGGAAACCGGACCGTTGTCGAACATCGTGTCTTCCCACCCGAACCGGTCGTACTCGAGATTCGCGCCTATTTCGGCGATCTCTCGTATTGGAGTCAGGTCGGAGAATGCGTCCAGATGACCGACGATCACCCTGGTGGGATCGGTGCCCGACTCCATCAGGTCGTTCATGATGTGCATGAGAGCGTCGGGGTGAAAACCAGGGTGGATGAGAATGGGCGCACCGGTCTCCACCGCCGCATGGCCGGATGCGCGAAGGATTTTGCGAGTGTTTTCGTTGGTCGGCCAGAAGTTGCCTATCTCCCCGATGATGCCCGACTTGATCCCCGTCTCGCCGACGCCGGCCGTTACGTCCTTGATGATGTAGTCGGTGATTTCCTGCTCTGTTCGAGAGTCGATGTCGTCCGGGTACGAAGGCGGGACGTAATGCGAGGCGCCCATGACCACGTTCAATTCCGTGGCCCGTGACATGCGCGCCAGGGCGAGCGGGTCGCGTCCGATGCCGATGCTGGTAGCGTCGACGATGGCATTTCCACCCGCGTATCGGTATTTCAGTATCTCCCGCGTCGCTGCGCGTTCGTCGAGTACCCGTTGAAGGTCATTGCTGTACCAGACCCGCTTCATCAGGCCGCCGGCAATGTCCATGGTGACCGGGGCGTCGACATACCAGCGCTCGCTCGCCTCTTCCGGCTCGGTGAAATAGCACGTCATGTCGATCAAAAAGTGTTCGTGAGTGCTGGTGATGCCGAGCTCATCGGGTTCGATCAACCCGAGCACGGTCTGAATCTTGCCGGCTCTTTCTGAAGTCACGATTAAGCCTCTCCTGTGTAGGCGACCGTCTGTGACGGCCGGCTAGTTCGAGCAACCACCTGTGACGACCGGGCGGGCATCTCCCCGTCGACGCAGGTGGACTCAGGGTACCGTGACTGGCAACCCCGACGACCTCAGGTGGCGCGGCAGTCGAGGCATAGCGTCCCCAGGCGCTCGGTGTCGTAACCCTCGCCGAGTATGTCGGCGAGGCGGTCCAGCATCGCCTCGCTGGCCACCGGTTTCCCGCAACGGGAGCATGCGGCCTGTTTGTCACGATAGACGGTATGTCGGCCGAGATTGCCCCGTCCCAGATCGCCTTAGTGGCGAGAACGTGACACGACGGCTTCACGACCTCGTAGCGAAAATTCACGTCGCCTCAACGGTCTGGCACTAGGCTCAGGAAAGGCTCCGACATTTCTGAGAGGCGGTACGTGAACGACGAAGAATTGAAGTCCCTGCTCAAACGGCACGAGGCATTCTGGTCCCGCGCGCCGGTCGACCGACCGTTGCTGAACGTGTCTAACCGGTCCAGGGAAAGCACGTTCGAACTGACCGGCCTAGAAATCACCTTGGCCGACGGCACCAACCTGTCGAAACAGGACGAGCCTCTAACCCCGGACATGCTA
This sequence comes from uncultured Dehalococcoidia bacterium, assembly GCA_964637315.1. Taxonomy (GTDB): domain Bacteria; phylum Chloroflexota; class Dehalococcoidia; order Lucifugimonadales; family UBA2962; genus CAUZIR01. The sequence goes on from CAZWTT010000009.1 coordinate 40,182, forward strand.
GACCCGACCCTCATCCTCGATGTGCAGGAGTTCCCCGACGGCACACGAGCTCGGGCCAGCGACGGTACGCCGATTGTCGACGACCTGCTGCTCACGCGGGCGCCTATGGGGAAGATGACTTGGGTCGAGGCGATCATGGGATGTCCGGTCATTCCCGAGCTGGACACCGGATCGATCTACTCAGAGCCCTGGCTGGAAAACATCGAGCAGGCCGCTGAAATCCCTTCGGTGGAGAACAACCCATGGCTCTCCCTGCTTCAGGACTACACACGCGCCCTGGTCGACGATTCGGAACGCTCATACCAGGTCGTGCAGTGCCTCCAACGCGGCCCCATCGACCTGATCTCGGCGCTGATGGGGCACACCGAGATGTGCTACGCCATAGCCGACCAGCCAGCCGAACTTCGGGCGCTCAACGAGCTATGCACCGAGACCTTCATCACGGTGGCCAAAGCACAGGAGGCCCTCATTCCCAAGCTCGAGGGAGGGCACTGCACCCCTTTCGGGGTATGGGCACCGGGTACCGTCGTCCGGACGCGGTGCGATGTCACGTCCTCCGTTTCCGCCAAGATGTACGAGGAGGTGTTCTTTCCCTACGACGTGCAAATCTGCCGGCAGTTCGATTACTCGGTGGTACACCTGCACTCCGGCTATCTTCACACCGTGGACGTGTTCCTGAAAGACAAATATCCGACGGCAGTCCAGGTTTCACTGGACACCGGATCAACTCCATTCACCGTGCACGATCTGATACCGATTTTCGCACGTATCCTCGAAGTTAAACCACTATTCATCACGGGCCACATGACTACGGGAGAGTTGGACGAGTTGCTGGAAAGGCTGCCTCCCCGGGGCCTCATGGTGTCCACCGCGACGCTGGACGACGAATGATCCGGGACGGACTGTTTTCCTTGATTTGTCTGTTATAAAGGGTTGTCGAATTGAGATTGGCTCAACCAACCAGAAGGACGGAAGGTTTGTGACGCAAACACCGATGACCGGAGTAACCGTGGTCCGCGATATTCCCGTTGACCTAGAAGAAAGCGACGTGCTCTCGGCCCTGGGGGCGCGGGATAGGCCGGCGCCGGGCCTCTCCACCGAGGTGGATGAGATGCTCAGTCTGGGCCTGACGCTGGCCCGGCCAGCGGCGGTATGGGTTCGCCTAGAGGTGGCGAAAATGGATGCCAAGGCGGTGGAGTTCGACGACGGTACGATATTGGATGGTCGCTTCATGGCCCACTGCTTCGAGGGTGCGACCGAAGCTATGTTCCTCGTGGCAACCGCGGGCGAGGCCATAGAGGCCAAGGTCGCCGAGCTATTCGCCGAGGGCATGAGCATCGAAGCCTTCGTGCTCGACGCGGTAGGCTCGGCGACCGCCAAGGACGCCTTCTCGCACACGATACAACAGATCTACAACGAGACCACTGACAGGGGCTGGCACACCGGGCTCTGTCTGCGGCCGGGCCAGACCTATTGGGACATCTCCGGACAGCAGGTTCTCTTCGGCGTGGTGCCATCCGAGAAGATCGGCGTAAGCCTGTTGCCCTCCTACGCGATGTTACCAAAGAAGTCGCAGTCGGCGGTCCTACCGCTTGGGCCTGACCTCAAGATCCACGGCGACCCCGACAAGTCGTACTGTCGCTACTGCGCCGCCAAGCGGTGCCCGATGCGTCGAGAAGAACCGACGACGGAAGAGCTTGGTGGGCCAGCCAAACCGACAAGTCGCGCCGGAGACGAACGCGCGACAAGCAGAGAGGAACGGAAAAATTGAACAATCGCGAACGCCTGCTGGCGATCATGGACGGCAAGAGCCCGGACCGCATCCCGTGGATTCCGAGAATGCTCCTCTGGTGGCTCTATCACCGAAACCGCGGGACCTTACCGGAGCAATACCAGGGGATGCCGCTGCGGGCGATCGAGCGAGACCTGGGCATGGGAACCCCGGCCAGAAACGGCAAGATCTTCACCAGACGGCGCAAGGGAACACAGATTGTCACCACCAATTCAGGCATGGACTGTATGACCGACTTCATCACCCCCGTCGGTACGGTCTCGTCCATGACTAGGCGGACCACCGAGCTGGACCTGGCGGGCATCCATGCTCTGGAGATCGAAAAGCCCCTCAAGAGCCCGGAAGATTACGACGTCATGGAGTACATAATCGAGAACACCCAGTACTTCCCCACTTACGACGAGTACCTCGTATATGAGGAGGACGTGGGGGACGACGGGTACCCGATGGTGGATGCTGGCGATTGCCCGCTCCACACCTTCCTCGAAAAACTGGCGGGCTATGAGAAGGGCTACATGGACCTGGCCGACCACACCGAACGGGTGGAGCGGCTCCTGAACCTGATGTGGGAAAAGGATCGTGAGGAGTTGTGGCCGGTAATCCTCGACTCTCCCGCCAGGCTCATCCTGCACGGCTTTCACTTCGACTCTCAGCTGACTCCGCCGCGCATGTTCGAAAAATACATCAAGCCCTACTACCAGGAGTTTTCTGAGCTGCTCCATAAGCGGGGCAAAGTGCTGGCCATGCACGCGGACGCCGACAGCAGCCGCATCTTGGGCCATCTACAGGATGCGGGTTACGACATGATGGAGTGCTTCACTACCACTCCGCTGGTTAAGTGCACTCTCAAAGAGGCGCGGGAAGCCTGGGACACCGACATGATCATCTGGGGGGGCATACCGTCCATCATCCTGGAGGACACCTACCCGGAGGAGGATTTCGAGGCCGACCTCGACGAGATGTTCAAGGCCATCGCTCCCGGCGACGCCTTTATCCTCGGCGTGGCGGATAATGTCACTGGCCCGGCCAACTTCGACCGCATCGTACGAGTGGGCCAGATGATCGAGGAGCGCGGGCGGTACCCGGTCACGGCCTAGCGCTGAGCGGTCCACCCATAGGTGCTATCTTAGAAAACGCATAATTGGAGGAACCATGGAGTTCGATGAGCTAAGCCAACACGTTATCGACGGGGATGCCGAGGCCGCGAAGGCGTGGACCGAGGCCGCTCTCGCTCAGCAGATCGACCCGCACGACATTCTCGACCTGGGCCTAGCCCCAGGGATGGCGGTAGTGGGACACAAGTTCAAGAATTTCGAGTACTACATGCCCGAAGTGCTGGTCTCCGCCAGGGCAATGAAAACGTCCATCGCCATCCTCAAGCCGCTGCTCGCCCACCGCGAGGGTGGCTCCCTTGGAAAGGTCGTGATCGGCACCGTGAGAGGCGATCTGCACGACATCGGCAAGAACCTGGTGGCCATGATGCTGGAGGGCGCGGGCTTTGAGATCATCGACCTGGGAACAGATGTATCACCCGAACAGTTCGTTTCAGGGGTGGAGCAAGGAGGCGCCCAGATGGTGTGCCTGTCCGCGCTGCTTACCACCACCATGCCGGAGATGAAGGCCACCATCGACGCGTTGCGTGCTTCGGAGCAGGGCGTGAAGGCCAAGATCATGGTGGGCGGCGCCCCGGTGACGGATAAGTACGCCACCGCCATCGGAGCCGACGGCTGGGCCTCGGAGGCGGCTTCGGCGGTGGAGACAGCCAAAGAGCTGGCGGGCTCTGCAAGTTGATCGCACCCGCGAGACGGCGTCGGCAGAGGGAACGAAGATGACCACACTGAACCACCGAGAGAGGGCTCTAAAAGCGCTGAACCACGAGGAAACGGACAGGGTACCCGTCGACCTCGGTGGCGCGGCCACTGCCAACATCCACCTGGAAGCCTATAGCAGGCTGACTGAGTTCCTGGGTATCGACGAGGAGACACAGAACTCGCTCGACCCGTACGAGCGCAGGCTTCTAATGGCTGCGCCTTCAGAGGCCGTGCAGGGGCGGTTCCAGTGCGACTTCAGAGAGTTGCATACCGGCGCCCCCGAGATCGTGTCCGAAGAGCGGATCGACGAACTATCCTACCGCGACGAGTGGGGCGTGACTTGGCGCAAGCCTGAGAACGGCCACTTCATCAACGTCGACGGACCCTTCCAGAAAGGCTCACACACTCTGGCCGACCTGGAGCGATACCGCTGGCCGGAGCCTCGTGATCCCTCCAGGATCCGGGGAATCAAAGAGGAAGCCATACGACTGCGCCGCGAGACTGGCTGCGCGGTCGTCCTCAACCTGCACGACGCCATCGTGGGGGCCTGCCAACGGTTACGGGGTTTCGGCGAATGGATGGAAGACCTTGTGCTGGAACCCAAATTCGCCGACGCGCTGATGGACCACTGTTTGCAGGTCAGCGCCGGAATTGCCGAGTACGTGCTGGAGGAGGTGGGAGACCACGTGGACGTGGTCATGTTCCCCGACGACCTAGGCTTCCAGGACCGGCCATACGTCAGGCCTTCGCTATACAACGAGAGGATCAAGCCCTACCATCGTCAACTGGTGGAGACAATCAAGAGGAACACCGACGCCAAGGTTCTCATGCATAGCGACGGGTCCATCTACTACCTCATTCCTGACCTCATCGACATCGGCGTCGAAGCCCTGAACCCAGTCCAGGTCTCGGCCAAGGACATGGGCTCAGAGCGTCTCAAGGCGGAGTTCGGCAAGGACCTGTCGTTCTGGGGCGGTATAGACACTCAGGGAGTGCTGTCCACAGCCACGCCGGAGGAGGTTCGTCAGGAAGTGAGGACGAGGATTAACGACCTGGGCGCCGGCGGCGGCTACGTGCTTACCTCCGTGCACAACATCCAGGCCGAGGTGCCGGCGGCGAACATCGCGGCCATGTTCGACGAGGCGGTAAACCCGACGGGGTAAGGCGGTCCCTTGGAGGGCGACCACGAGAGACGTCGCCGGTGTGGCCTGTGTCCGGCCTGCCTTACCGTGTTCCAGAAATAGCCCACGTCCTGGTAACGTCGGCGTAGCTACTCCACCTGGCTCTCCGGCATGGAGAGTCCGTCCTCGAACGTTCTCACGTTGGCCCGGATGTGGTCCGGGCTCTTGGTCCCAACGATCGCGGTATGCACGCCGGGGTTGGTGAAGAGGAACGCCATGGCCACGTATATCCCGTCTTTGGGCAACCCTTTGATGGAGCCCTCTTCGACCATTTCTAGGTAGCGCTGGTTGTAGTCGTGCATCGCTGGCAACTCGTCGGGGTTGTCCGGGTACGATCGGGGAAGCCCGGAACTCCCTCATGTCCCGTTGGCTATGAGCCGCTTGCTTATTTCACCGATGTTTTTTCCGTGGCCGCCAGGATGATTCGGCTCTCCGCCCCCTAGTCGATGACGTTGTAGGTGGTCTGGAGGGTGTCGAACACACCCGAGGCTATGGCCCACTCAGCACCGTCTGCATCCCCGCTGTAGTCCACGAAGCGAATCTTGTCCTCCTCTTTCATCCTGAGGATGGTCTCGACGGCCTCGCCGCGCTCCAACACCGGCACCATGCAGGAGTGGAACTGGAGAATGTCGATGTAGTCGGTCCGCGGTTCCGCCAAGCTCCGCCCCACGCTCTGTCTGATCGTTTCAGCGCTCCAAGGGGTCGGCCGGTGAGCAGATTGTAACCGCCGAGGTTGTATCCGGTCTTAGTAGCCAGAATGTACTCGTCGCCCCAGCGTCTCAGATGCCTGCCCAATCGCCTCGTGGCTTATGCCGTAACAGGCCGCCATATCGATGAAATTTATGCCGTTGTCCATGAAAGGTGTTTAGCGCCCTGCCCGCTTCCTCCATCTTCGAACTGTCCAGGTGAAATCCAATCTGACTCTGCCCCGCTCCCAGGCGACTCTTCTCCAGATCTGTCCTACCGAGTACGACATTGTCCAACTGTCAGTCCTCCGTTTTTCCTGTTCCGGATACCGGTCCTGGCTTAGATGCTGACCGCGCGACCGGTACGCGCAGACTCGTAGAGCGCCTCGATGGTGGCGATGTTGTCCCGGCTATCTTCAGCCGAGATAACCGGCGGAGCTCCGTCCAAGATGGTTGCGACCACGGCCGTCACCTGATCGCGATACGGGTCCACATTCTCGTAAGTCAACGTCTCGGTCTCTGTATCGACAGAGAAGTCGCCGAAGCTACCCGGCGGCGGGTCCGAGCCTGCGCGCACGATGCTGACGTTTCCCGTCCGACCCGGATGGTTGACCCAGGGCAGGTCGAGCCGGATCATGCCACGGCTACCGATGATGTCGGCCTCGTGGTGGGGCATGGCGTCGAAGCTGCACTCGAACTGAGCAAGCACTCCCGTCGGGAACCGCATCTGGGCCATGAACAACATATCCACCCCGGTCGGACTCGCCACCTGCCAGGCGTATACCTCAACGGGCTCCGACTCCATCATCGTTCGCATGAAGTTCACCGCGTAGCTGCCCAGGTCCCACAGCGAGCCGCCTCCCAGATCCGAGTCGAAGCGGATGTCTTCGTCGTCGGTCAGCTTGTTGTTGAACAACCCGCGTATGGCCCGCATCTCGCCAATTGACCCACTGGAGATGAGCTCGCGTACCCGGAATGTCTGGGCGTGATACCGCATCATGGTCGCCTCGTGCAGCGTCACGCTATTATTACGGGCTGCCTTATACATAGCGTCCACTTCCTCGGTCGTGAGGGCGAGGGGCTTTTCGCACAGGACGTGCTTGCCCGCCTCGGCGCTCTTGACCGTCCACTCCCAGTGGAGCGAGTTGGGAAGGGGTATGTAGACGGCGTCCACTTCAGGGTCCGAGAGCAGGCCCTCGTAGGACCCGTGTGCCCGGGGAATACCCCACTCCGCCGCGTAGCTCTCGGCCGTCGCTAGGCTTCGACTGGCCACGGCGACCAGCTCGGCCCGCTCGGATCGACGCAGTCCGGGTATGAGCCTATCATTGATGCGGGCCGTGCTCATCAGGCCCCAGCGCACGCTGCCACTCATAAATTATTCACCTTGTGTTCCGTAGGGCTGTTCTACGGGGGCTCCCATTATGTCGGAACAGGCAGGATTTCTACCTGGCCGGGTAGTCAGGAACGGCGTTCCAGTCGAGCCGCCCGTCGGGCTCTGTCACACGAACGGGCCGAAGCAGGTGCATTGCCTCGACTGCCGACCTCCTGCCCGCCTCCAGCGCCCCGTGGGTCGCCACCGCGTGGCCTCCCACATGAGCGGCCTCCCCAGCCCAGAACAGCGGTGGCGTGGGCCGTATCAATCCCCTGCGCAGCTCGTCGTTCCCGATCGGCCCGACACTCACGCCTCCCCGGGACCAGGGGTCGGCCACCCAATCCTCAATGCGGAAGCTTACCAGCTGTGATTCCAGGTCGATCCCCGGGAACATTTCGTTGAGCTCCGAGAGGAATGCGGACTTAATGACCTCGGGCTGGCCGCTCCTGTCCGCTCCCCGCCTGCCGATGAACGCCCTTAGTACCGGCGCCCCGGGACGGTCCCAGAATAGGGCATCCCAGCTGTGGAAGATCGAGTCGATTCGGCGAAAGCCTGACACCGAGCCCAGCTTTTCCTCCCACCAGGCGGTTGTGAACTCGGCGAACGCCACGATGATCGGGCCCATCCCCAGACCGTTGATCGCGTCCAGCTTGAAATCGGGCAGCGACGGTTCGAACTTGGGCACACCGGCCTGCAGGACTCCGATCGGGAACGTGACGATACCAGTTTTTCCTCTGAAGGCACTGTCATTCGTCCGAGCCTCCACCCCGTCGTCCGACCAGAGGATCGTCTCGACCGGCGAGCTTAGGTGGATCGCCTCGCCGAACGGCTCGCTCATCAGTTCCCACAGTCGGCTATGGCCCTCGACGATGGTGAAGTTGGGCTGGCTGGTACCAGCGAACCGCAAGGCGTAGGCGGCCGACTTGGCGCTCACCTTCCGAGGGTCCTTCCCGTGCAGGACGTTGAATCGCCCTTCGGCTGCCGTCAGCATCTCTCCGGTCAGGCCACCGCCGACGAGGGCGTCGTGGAGGCTGATCTCGTCTGCACCGGCCTTGCCGGGGTAGTCCCTCAGAACCTCCTTGACCAGTTCGTAGGCCTTCTCCGACACCGGGTCGCCCTCTTCCCAGGCGCCCGTGTGGAAGACCGCGTCGGCGTTGCGCTTTGCAACCACCACCTGGTGCGTGGTCAGACGCCACGTGGACACCAGATCCCACGTCGCCACCGTCGGCCCGTGCATCTGCTGGGCGCCGTACTCGACGATCGAGCCGTCGGACATCGGACCGCTGTAAGCGCGGCCCCCTATTCGATCCCGCGCCTCGATCACGGCCACGCTGCACCCCGCATCGTGAAGGGTCGCCGCGGCCATCAGGCCGGAGGCCCCTGCTCCGAGAATCAGGCAGTCGTAAGTCGCGATTTCGTCCATGATGGTTCGATCTGTCTCCTGCGCCGTCATCTTGGTCGCTCAGCGGAACGTGAGAGCGCGCGCCGGATTGTCCACGAGGATCGCTGAGATCGTCGCCTCGTCGAACCCCCTATGTCTCATCCTCGGCACCATGTTGGTGACTAGGTGTGAGTAGCCCTTCCCGCCGTAGCGGGTGGTCTGGTACTTCCAGCAGGTGTCGTGCGCGACGGTTATCCTGTCTCCAAAACCTCGATCGACGACAAACTCGATCATGTCCAGTCTCTGTTCGTCGCTCAAAAAGTCGACCTTGGAGTCCGGGAGCTTCCCGAAATCGGTGTCCTCCACCCCGAACACGTCCCACTCCAGGTAACACCCGGTCTCCAGAAGCTCGGTGAGCAAATCCGTGTCGTCGAAGATGTCGAGGTGCCCCATGATGACCTGGTCGAGAGCGGCACCCGCGTCGTCAAGGACTCCGATGATGTCCATCGGCGAATTCCGATGGAAACCGTGATGGATCAAAATGGGCGCTCCCGTCTCCCGGTGGGTGAACGCGGCGGCGCGCAGGGCCTTGCGCTCGTTATCAGTCATGGGCCAGCCGTGCCCAAGCTCCCCGAGAATCCCAGATCGAATACCAGTACCAGCCACGCCGACTGTAATGTCTTTAACGAGGTCGTCCGTGATCGACTCTTCAGTGCGCTCGTCCATATCGGCCGGGTGAGCCCAGGGCACGTAGTGTCCGCCACCCATGATGAGGTTGAGGCCGGTGGCGCGGGAGATGCGAGCCAGCGCAAGGGGATCGCGACCTATGCCGATACTGGTCACGTCTACGAGCGAGCCCCCACCTGCCAGCTTAAACTTCAGCGTCTCCTCAACCGCCATCTGCTCGTCTAACAGCACCATGGCATCGAGGTTGTAGAACCTACTCGTCACTCCTCCCAGTCGTTCTAGCGTTAGGGGCTGATGAATCCACTCCCGCTCACTCGCCTCATCGGGTGAAAACCAGTGGCATCGCAGGTCGACTAGGAGATGCTCATGGGTAAGCGTGATTCCAAGGTCGGCCGGGTCAACGAGCCCGAGCACGGTTTGAATCTTGCCAGTTCTTTCAGATGCCATTTTGGTTGCCCTCGTGATGGGGATTGTTGCGTCGAAGCCCGGAAACCTACTTGAAGGTCAAAATCCTCTTGGGGTTTTTCACGAGAATTGCTTCGATGTCGTCATCGGAGAATCCCCTGCGGCGCATCCGAGGCACGATGGATTCGAGAATGTGTGCGTAGCCCTTGCCCCCGTGTGTGGTCAGCCAGGGCTTGATGCAGATGTCGTGGGAGACTAGCAGCCGGTCGCCATAGCCCCACTCGATGAGTTGCTCGAGCCTTTGCATGCGCTGGACGTCGGTGGGTATCCCGATCCCGGGCCTGCCCAGTCCGGGCCACTGGGTGTTTTCGAAACCGAAGTGGTCGTACTCGAGCATGACGCCCGTCTCTGCTACACGCCTGACCACGTCCATGTCGACGAAGACGTCCTGATGAGCCATCACGATTCTTGTGGGGTCGGCACCGGCCTCGAAAAGGTCACTGAGAATGTGCATGGGCGAGTTCACGTCGAACCCGGGGTGAATCAGGATGGGCGCGCCGGTCTCTACTGACGCTCGCGCGGATGCTCGAAGCACTCTGCGGGTGACCTCGTTGGTCGGCCAGATGTTACCCACCTCTCCGATTATGCCGGTCTTTATCCCCGCATCTCCAACACCCACCGTGATGTCCCGGATGATCTGGTCGGTGAGCTGCTGCTCCGACCGCTCGGCCATGTCATCGGGGTAGGACGGGGGCACGTAGTAGGAGCCGCCCATGATGATGTTGAGGCCGGTGGCACGTGAAATGCGGGTGAGAGCGAGGGGGTCGCGTGCTATACCGATGCTGGTCGTATCGACCATCGAATTACCACCCGCGAGGTATAGCTTGTAGACCTCCGTCGTCTGGGCCGTCTCGTCGAGCAACACGTGCGTGTCCCTATTCCAGGCCCAGTGATTGCCGATATTGCCCCGCATTTCCATGGTGAAGGGACGGTCGATGTACCAGCGCTCAGAGGCCTCATCGGGCATCTCGAAGTAGCACCCTTGGTCGATAAGAGCATGCTCGTGATGCAAGGTGACGCCCAGGTCGTCGGGGTCGATCAACCCGAGCACTGTCTGAATCTTGCCGGTTCTCTCCGATGTCATGGTTGGGTCTCCGGAACGCTTGTTATTGTTCAATGAATCTCGGTTGATCCTCATTAAGCATGTCTAGCTTATGTCACACTGCAACCCCGAAACTACACAGGAACCACACAGAACCGTGAACGAAGATGGTGTGTTCATATTGCCCATGGCGCCGGGCACCTACGCGCTTGTGCTCAAGCTGTCCGGGCCGCAGATGGTCCGTGTTGGACGCCTGGGCGAATTCGAGTTCCCTGCCGGTGACTACTGCTACCTGGGTAGTGCACTTGGTGGCCTGCGTTCACGGGTTGCGCGCCATCTGCGCAAGGACAAGGTAGAACACTGGCACCTCGACTACCTCACCAACCTGTCCGTGGTCACGGTATCGCAGGTGCTCTGGTCAGAGGGCCGGCAGAGGCTTGAATGCGAGTGGGCCGTGGCGGCGACGGACCTGCCGGGAGCGACCCTCCCGGTTCCTGGCTTCGGCTCCTCAGACTGTAGCTGCCGCTCACACCTCGTTCGCCTGGATGGCGATGCGCAGGTGGCGCTGCTGGCGACGGCAATAGGTGGCCGCGAGATCTTGCTGGACAGGTCACTGACGGCGTGATTCCCCGTCGACCCCGAGGTCGGTTCAGGGTGGGGATGCCGGGCCGGCCGGAACGAGGCCCGGGTATGCCAAGATCAGGTCCGTTAGAGCGGATACCTGGTCGGCCGGGAACGCCGGGGGCCCGGCTGGGACGGTGCCGTTCCAGCCGAGACTGACCGTCGCGAGGACGTTGTCGACCTTGGGGGGGTGTCCGTCGTCGACCAGTATCTTGGGAAGGTTCAGGTTCTTGAAGCCCTCCACCAAGACCAGGTCTGAGGTACCGTTCAGTTCGACGACCAGATCTTCCACCAGCGAATCGGGCTGGGGTCGGTCGACTCGTGTGACCTTGTCCGATGAAAACGCCACCGAGGTCACCGCCCCGGCCTCGAAAATACGCTGGCTGTCAGATCCGCGCCTGTCCACGTCGTGGCCGTGGGGACAGTGTTTGACCACCGCGACCCGGTAGCCGCGAACCGAGAGGTCGGCGACAAGCTGCGTGCAGAGCGTGGTCTTGCCGGAGCCTGAATTACCCACGACGGCAATAGCAGACGGAAATGTGCGGCGAACTGTCATCTCGATAGGGGCCAAAGAGCCTAACTCTCCTGCTTCATTCGACCGATGGCTTCTTCAAGCTGCTCGCGATCAAGTCCCAGCTCCACCGCACGACTCACGTCTTGCTCGGCGAGAGCATTCTCGCCCAGCAACGTGTAAGTTAGCGCCCGGTTAGCGTAAACGGGCGCGATTTCCGGGTCGAGTCTGGCAGCCTCGTCATAGTCGGTTACGGCACGCTGAAACTCACCAAGCTGGCCGTAAGCGGAGCCCCTATTCCCAAAGGCCTGGGCCTGAGTCGAGTCGAGCCTGATCGCCTCATCGAAGTCGGTAATGGCTTCCTGGAACTTGCCCAACGCGCCCCGTGCGGAGCCCCGGTTCAGGTAGGTTCGCGCCATTTCCGGTTCGAGTTTGATGGCTTTGTCGTAGTCGGAAATGGCCTCCTCAAACTTGCCCAGCGCGCCGTAAGCTGAGCCCCGGTTCACGTAGATGCGGGCGACGGTCGGGTCGTGGTTGATGGCCTTCCCGTAGTTGGATATGGCATCGTCGTGCTTCCCCATCGCTCCGTACGCCACACCCCGGTTGTAGTATGCGCGAGCAAGCGTCGGGTCCAACCTGATGGCCTCGTCGTAGTCGGCTATCGCCTGCGGGTAGCGACCCATCCGGGCGTGCGCGACGCCCCTGTTATGGTGGGCCTCGGCGAACTCCGGGTCGATTTCGATGGCCCTGCCCAGGTCGGAGACGGCACGCTCGATCTGGTCCATCTGGCCGTATGCGACGCCCCGTTTTACATAGGCACGAGCAAGTTCCGGGCTGAGCCTGATGGCCTCGTCATAATCGGAAATGGCCTGCGGAAAGTTGCCCAACTGACCGTGGACGACGCCGCGGTTGTGAAAGGCCTCGGCATGCCCGGGATCTAGTCTGACCGCCTCGTTATAGTCGGCTATGGCCTGCTTAAAATTGCCCGTACTAAAGTTGGCGATGCCGCGCTTGTTAAAGGCCGCGGCATCCCCTTCGCCGGGCCCGGTGGTCTCGTCTTTTTGTGTCATACGTTCCCATTATGCGCCATATTCTTCAGCGCTCTTTCTGAGATAGAAGAACCACAGGATCATCATGGAAACGATGTAGAAGGCAACGAAGGCATACATGCCGATGTCCGGCGCCCCCTTGGACTCGATGGCGAGCTTGAACACTATAGGGATGATAAACGCACCGTACGCCGCCACCGCGGACGTCCAACCCAGCGCCGGACCGCGAGTCTGGAAGGTGAACTGCTTGATCACCCCGATCATCCTGAACGTCGACCCGTTCAGGAGCCCCGTGAACGTAAACATCAGCAAGAAAATCGCCAGGAAGTAGGGAAAGCTGTCCATACTTGTCGGGTGCGTAAACGCCGTGACCGCGAGTGAAGAGGCGATAAGCCCGATCCCGGCTACCAGCGTCACCCGGGCACCGGTGTATTTGTCCGAAAGCCATCCGCCTATGGGCCTGATGAGAGAGCCGACCAGCGGGCCCAGGAAGGCAAACTTTAGGGCCAATCCATCCGGGGCGTCTGGCAGGTCACCGTAGACGATCTTTATGGTCAGCGGGAATGCGGCCGAGTAGCCGATAAAGGAGCCGAAGGCCATGGTGTAGAGCCAGGTCATAACCCAGGTATGCTTCAGCCTGAAAATCCCCATCTGGTCCTTGATGGACAGTGAGAATGTCCGCAGGCTGTTCATGAACAGGATCGCCGCCACCAAGACCACCAGCGTGGGGATGACCCAGACGAACGCCGCGTTCTGCATCCAGACGTCCTTAACGGTCCCGCCCACGGTGGTTACCCAGTTGACGTCTACGAACTTGCCTTCGTTGTAGACTGCGGACCCACCGGCGACTGCACCGAAGATTCCCGCTCCGATCACGAACCGGGTGAGGAACTGCACCGAGCTAACACCCAGGTTGCCGATACCTGCGTTGAGGCCCAGTCCAAGCCCTTGCTGCTTTCGTGGGAAGAACGAGCTGATGTTGGACATGGAAGAGGCGAAATTGCCGCCACCGAAACCGCACAGCGCCCCGATGACCATGAACGTGCCCCAGGACGTGTTCAGGTCCTTGAGGGCGAAATACATCCAGGTGGTAGGTATCAGCAGCGAAGCTACTGCGATGATGTGGGTGACCCAGCCACCCAGCATGCTGGGAAGGAACGAGTGCGGTATCCGCAGCGTCGGGCCCGTCAGCCCGGGGACGGCCGCGAGCCAGAAAAGCTGTCCGACGGAGAACCCAAAGCCGATGCTGTTGAGGTTTACGACCACCGCGCTCCACAAAAGCCAGACGGCAAAACCCAGGTGCAACGCAGGAATGGATACGATCAGGTTCTTCCAGGCTATCCGTCTGCCCGTCCGCTCCCAAAACCCGGTGTCTTCCGGATTCCATTCTTGTATCCAGCCAGGTTTCAGCCAGCCCCAGGTGCTCTTGGACGATTCAGTATTCATTCACCCAATCTCTCAATCATTTGTTTAAGGCGACCCTCTACCTAGGTTAGTTATCGACTTCTTCGAGATGACGCGCGATGCCCGTGGTCCGCTGGCGAACCATTTTTTGGATGACGATGTTCATCCACGCCAGGGAGATCACTGACACCACGGCGAGGAACATCCACGAGGTGGTCCATATGCCGGTGAACCTCAGGAGATAGCCAAAGATGACCGGGCTGAAGAAGCCGCCCAGGCCGCCGAGAACTCCCACCATGCCACCGACCACGCCGACTTCCCCGGGGAAATAGACGGGAATGTGCTTGTAGACCGCCGCCTTGCCTATTCCCATGGCGATGCCGGCAACAAAGACCAGGGCGGTGAATATCCACACGTTGGCCTGGAAATAGATATTGGTAACGCCTCTCGCCACCAGCTGCTTTCTCTTGACCTCCTCGCCCACCACCACCACGGGCTCATGCCAGAACGACGCGGTGGGGAAAACGAGCGTGCCCTCTTCCCGGTCAAGTTCCGTCGCCTCTCCTTTGGGATCCAGCGTGTAGCTGCGCTCGTCCACCACGATCTCGTCGTCGGCCACCGACGTTACCGTGCCGGACCGCGCCGCGGTGACGCCCTCTCCCGGCGACTGAATCGCCATTCGGGGCACTATCAACAAAAGGAAACTGACCACACAGGTGCCGAGGACCAAGTACATGATGGTACGAGCGCCCCACCTGTCCGACATCCAGCCCCCGAGAGCGCGGATCACCCCGGAGGGTAGGCTGAAGATCGCGGCCATTAAGCCGGCGGTGGCGATCGTCATGGAGTACACGTTCACGTAGTAAGGAACCAGCCACTGCGCGAGTGCTACGAAGCCGCCGAATACCAGGAAGTAGTAAAGGCCGAATCGCCAGACCCGGATGTTTCGCAGAGGGGCGAGTCGCTGGGTGAGGGTGAGTCCCTCGCTCTGCTCCACCTTCTTGGAGTAGGTCAGGAAGAAGAACAGTATCGCGGTCACAACCAGCGCGGCGGCGTAAATCTGGGGCATGGTGCGCCACGCGTCCAGGTTGGCGCCGTCGTCCGTGAGCCACTTGAGGATGAACGGCGCTCCGATACTGGTGACCGCGGCGCCCGCGTTACCGGCACCGAAAATGCCGAGCGCCAGACCCTGACGCTCCCGGTTGAACCAGATCGAGGTGTAGGCGATACCGACGGCGAAGGAGGCACCCGTCAACCCGAAGCCGAGCCCCGCCAGCAGGAATTGCCAGTAGGTGTCGGCGAAACCACCTAAGAACATCGGTACGGCCGACAGCAACAGCAGCACGCTGAAGACGATGCGGCCACCGTACCTGTCCGTGAGAATGCCTACCGGCAGTCGCATCACCGCTCCCGTCAGCACCGGCATGCCGATGAGCCAACCCATCTGGGACTTGTCCCAGTCGTACACGTCGTTGCCCACCAGGAAGGTAATGAGCACCCCGTTCATCATCCAGGCGGCGAAACAAACCGTGAACGCCACGGTGTTCATCGTCAGAACGGTGTACGCACGACGCTGGTCATTCATGGCAAATGATTACCACACAGGTCTACTCACGTCGGGTGAAAATGGCGTCCTCCCCTCCACCACGGACGGATAAGGCCACCTGTCGCCCCGGAGTCCCTCAGTTCAAGCCTGGGTTTTACGCCGGTTCCAGACCACGACCTGGTAGGGCCGCCACAGGTACGTGACGGGGAAGGTGAACATATGTATCAACCTTGTGAACGGGAACATGGCGATGATGACGAAGCCGCCCAGCATGTGCAGCTTGATCACCCACGGCAGCGAGGTTACGAACTCCGTCTTGGGATTGAGCATGAACAGCGACTCTATCCACGGCACCGCGGTATGCAGGTACCAGTCCGATCCCCAGCGGAAGACCAGCGCGACCCAGAACCCCAGCGCCATCTGGCCCAACAGGATCGCCAGCAGCAGCCAGTCCATGTTGGAGGTCACCGAAAAGATACGGTCACTGATCACGCGCCTGACGATGAGGAGGAACAGCGCCAGCGACGCCGACAGGGACAGCGCCAGCCCGATGGCCTCCAGGACGTACAGGCGGGTGGGCCCGGCGATGATCGTTCCCCACACACCGGGAAGAGCCAGCGCGAATATGTGGGCAAGCAGTATGGAGATCACGCCGTAGTGCCAGGGCACCGATCCCCAGAACAGGCCGCGATTCTCCAGGAACTGAGCCGAAAATGTGGAGTAGGAGAACCGATCGGTGAAATACCGGTACACTCCGACCGCCACGGCGAGAACCACCGCGGCGTACGGAAACACCCCAAAGAGCACCTGATCAAACATCGGCACTGTCTCCTGTCAAGCTTCCAGCCACTACTGCTACAGGTTCTGAAACCACCGATCGCTCCAACAACGCCCGCAGCGCCCGCAGGACATGCTGATAGGCATTCGGTTGGAATTTCGGCTTGTCGTCTTTGAACTGTGGCTCCGAGAACATGTCCCAGAGTTTTGTTCGCTTTTCCTCGGGGTCAGCCTCTGTAACATCGACCTCGTTGGTCATCATCCTGAGCGCCGGAATCATCCCTTCGGCGATGATCTCGCCGTTCGATCCCGCATCTCCCTTCGTGGCCAGGTAGCGCAGCATTATCGAAAGGCGGTCCGGTAGTTCGGTGTTGCTATATGTGAAGTCGCTAGCCCGGAATCGCTCCTTGAGTTCGACGAGAAACGCGCTTCGCTTGTAGCTCTCGCCGAACAGGTGGTAGCCAACATACGGATGGCACACCGCGTTGAGGTCAAATATCTGGGAATAGAACTCCTCAATCCGCCCGGGGGACATCCCCTCGATAAACGTCTGAAATCTCCTCAACTCGGCGGCTGAGTCGGGGCTGAGGTCCGAGACCAGGGTGCAGCACTCCTGCACCGAGTCGTGCAGGCCCGAAGAGGGGTATTCAAGGATATCGGCGAACAGGCTGAGCGCGCGCCTGGCGGCTGTCGTGTCGATCACTTCTAGAACCTCCTTTCGGGAGTCTTTCGCGAGCCGAAGCCGGCGGCAGGCTTGTGGGTGTAGGGGTCCAGGGTTTGCTCAATCGCGTCCTCGCGGGCCATGGGCGGCACGACGAATCGCTCTTCGTAGGTCGGTAGCGAGGTCAGGCGGTAGATGGCTTCGGTCTCCTCAATGCTGGTGGCCCCTTGCTCCAACGCCTTTTCATGTTCGGTCTCGTCTACGTCCTTGACGGTCTTGGAGCGCATGTGCACCCGAACTGCGATCAACTTCCTATAGACCGCCTTGACTATCTCTTCGTTGCCCGCGGAAAACAGGCTGGCCATGAAGCGAATCGGGACCCGCGCCCGCTCAAGCGAACTCAACATGGGCGCCAAACCTTCCATGGTGGTGGGAGAGACGTCGTATTTACCATTCTGGGTTTGCCCAAGGACCGGCAACATGGGCGGCACATAGAAAAGCATGGGCAGGGTTCGGAACTCGGAATGGAGCGGAAGAGCCACACCCCACTTCTTTACGAACTTGTACACCGGCGAATTTTGCGCGGCCTCAATCTGGGTGTCGGTGATGCCGTTTTCCTTCGCACTGGCGATGACCCGCTCATCGAACGGGTCCTGGATCATGGATCGCTGGGCGTCCACGAGCTCAGAGTCTGGTACGGTCGTGACCTGCTCGATCATGTCGGCGTCGTACAGCAGCAGTCCCAGGTAACGGATACGCCCAACGCACGAGTGGAAGCAGGCGGGAGGCTGGCCGCTTTCGAGCCGCGGGAAGCAGAGGATGCACTTCTCGGACTTACCGGTCGACCAGTTGAAGTAGGTCTTTTTGTAGGGGCATCCGGACACGCACATGCGCCAGGCGCGGCACTTGTCCTGGCTGATGAGGACGATGCCGTCCTCTCCACGCTTGTAGATGGCGCCGGCGGGACACGCCGCCACGCAGCCCGCGTTCACGCAGTGGTTGCAGATGCGTGGCAGGTAGAAAAACACCACCCGCTCAATCTCGTTGAGCTGCTCGCGCTCCTCATCGGTGAGATTCTCGAGGTTCGCATCGTTTTCGGCGTAGACCGGAGATCCGCCCAAGTCGTCGTCCCAGTTGGGGCCCGATTCGATCTCCATGAACTGGCCGGTGATCATCGACTTGGCGCGGGCCGTCGGCTGATCGTCGCCCTCAGGGGCGCTGAAGAGGTTCTCGTAGTCGTATGTCCACGGCTCGTAGTAGTCGTCTACGGTCGGCAGGTAGGGATTGGCGAACAGGTTGCCCATCGCGCCCCACTTGCCCTGGAGCTTGAGCTTGAGCTTCTTTTTCTTCTCGTCCAGATCCCAGCCGCCCTTGTACTTGTCCTGGTTCTCCCACAGAGTCGGGTAGCCGGTGCCGGGCTTGGTCTCAACGTTGTTCCACCACTGGTATTCGGTGCCCTTGCGGTCGGTCCAGATGTTTTTGCAAGCGATGCTGCACGTATGGCAGCCGATGCACTTGTCCAGGTGAAAGACCATCGAGACCTGCGCTCGAATATCCATTTGCCACTCCTTCTTTCGGCCTGCGGCTTGCTCTAGGCCCGCGGCTATTCAGACGAGGATGCCGGGTGCGAATACGACCAGCATCCGCGACGTTTGGTCACCACTCCAGGCTCTCCAACTTGCGCACCACGATGTGGGTGTCGCGAGTAAAGATTCCGATCGGTCCCCAGTAGTTGAAGCCGTAGGTGAACTGGGCATATCCACCGGCCAGCAGGACCGGATTGATGCGGGTTCGCGTCAGGCTATTGTGCCCACCGGCACGCCGCCCGCCACGAACCTGTGACTTGGGAATGTAGATGGTGCGTTCCACCGCGTGGTAGTACATACACGTTCCCGGCTGGACGCGCGAACTGACGGCAGCTCGTGTGACGACAACCCCGTTGTCGTTGTAAAGCTCTATCCAGTCGTTGTCCACGAGGCCGATCTTCTCGGCGTCCTTGTCGTTGATCCAGCATGGGTCCATGCCCCGCGACAGGGTAAGCATGCGGAGGTTGTCCTTGTACGTCGAGTGGATATTCCACTTGCCGTGCGGAGTGATGTAGTTGAGCACTAGGGACTGGTCGTCCACCGTGCTTTTGACAATGTCACCCGTCTTCATCGGGTCGAGCTTGGGCTTGTAGGTCGGCATCTGCTCGCCGAAGTCCAGGTAGTACGGGTGGTCGATATAGGTGTGCTGACGCCCGGAAAGAGTGCGCCATGGAACGAGACGCTCCACGTTGATGCTCCAGGCGGTGTACGGGCGACCGTCGTTCACCATGCCGGTCCAGCACGGTGAGATGAGGGTGCGGCGCACCTGGCGAGTGATGTCGAGGAAGTTCATACGGACGTCGCGTATGCCCTCCGCTAGGTCGGCCAACGGCAGGCCCACGCGCTTTTCCTCGTGCTTAAAGGCGTTGTAGGACACCTCGCCGTTGGTCTCCGGGGCCATGAGAAGTATCGCGTTGGCCGCGTCCAGTGCGTCCTCAAGGGACGGGTACTTGTTGCCGTCCCATTCCACGCATCGCATGTGCCGCGGGTCCGGGGAGCCGCCCACGGGGTTCCGCATCATTTCGTTGTACTGGTCCGCTACCGGCACCATCACGCCGTTGCCAGTGACGCCGTCCTCTATGACGTCGGGCCCCAGGGAGATGAAGCGGTTGTACAGGTTCCGGTAGTCCCTCTCCACCACCTTGAGGTGAGGCATGGTCTTGCCTGGAATCGGGTCGCACTCGCCCTCGGTCCAGTCCAGGACCTCGGTCTGGCCCAACTCGTCCGGGGTGTCGTGCGAGAGCGGCCAAGCCACTAGGTCCTTGACCGGCTCGGGGAAGGCGTAATGCGACATCTCGCTCACCTTCTTGGCGAAGGACTTGAAGATGTCCCAGTCCGTTCTCGACTCCCAGACCGGAGGAACCGCCTGTCCGAGAGGATGGACGAAGGAATGGAGGTCGGTGGTGTTCAGGTCGTTTTTCTCGTACCAGAAGGCGGTGGGCAAAACGATATCTGAATACAGCGCCGAGGTATCCATGCGGAAGTTGATGTCCACGACCAGGTCCATCTTGCCGCGGGGCGCCGGCTCGCGGTACTTGACGATCTTGGTCTTTCCCTCGGCCCTCTCCTCGGCGATCAGGTTGTCGTGGGTTCCCAGGTAGTGACGCAGGAAGAACTCATGGCCCTTCGCGCTCGATTGGATGGCGTTGCCGCGCCAGATAATCCAGACCCTGGGCCAGTTTTCCGGCGCGTCCGGGTCGTCGACGGCGAACGTCGTCTGGCCGTTCTTGAGCTGCTCGACGACGCTCTTAACGATGGCTCCGTCGTCGGCCGCACCGCCCTTCTCGGCGTCACGCACTATTTCCAGCGGATTGCGGTTGAACTGCGGGTAGGAGGGCATCCACCCCATGTGCACGGACTTGGCGGCGAGGTCAACCGCGTGCCCCTTAGCCCAGCGGGTTTCTACGGGAACCGCGGCGTAGTCGGTGAAGTCACCTTCATAGCGCCACTGGTCGCTGTTGACATAGTGCCACATGGGCGACTGCTGTCGCCTCGGCGGCTTTACCCAGTCCAGGGCGAACGCGAGACTGGTCCAGGGTGCGACCAAGGTGAGTTTCTCCTGGCCAACGTAGTGGTTCATGCCCCCGCCGTTGACCCCCGGTGCGCCGCACAGGATCAGCGCGGTGATGGGGGCGCGGTACGACATGTTGTTGTTGTACCAGTGGTTGATCGAGGCTCCGACGATGATCATCGTACGGCCATTGGTCACCTCGGCGTTCGAGGCGAACTCGCGGGCCAGCCGAATGATGGTGTCCCGACCGATTCCGGTGCGCTTCTCCTGCCATGCCGGTGTGTATGGCTTGTCATCGTCGTATGAGGTCGGGTAGTCCCCTTCGAGACCACGGCCTACCCCAAACTGCGCCATCATCAGATCGAAGGCGGTGGTAACCAGCACCGGGCCGTCGCTGGTCTCAATGCGCCTAGCCGGTACGCCACGCATCAAGGTTGTCCCCTCGACGAACTCGTCGAAGGCCACCTGCGCTACCTCGTCGTGCTCGTCGAGGAAGGACAGCACCGGGTCGATGGGGCTGTCATCGAGACCGTCCTCCATTTTCAGATTCCACTTGCCCATCTCCTCGCCCCAGCGGAAGCCGACCGTGCCCTTGGGCATTCGCGCTTCGCCGCTCTTGTGGTCGAGAACCGCCAGTTTCCAGTCACCGTTTTCGGTGCCGGCGTAGCGCTTGAAGCGGTTGGCCCGAAGCAACTGCCCGGGCTTGTGCCCGCCGCCGTTCGGATGCAATTCCACGAGGAAGGAAGAATCGGTGTATTGCTTGAGGTAGTTGATGAAGTACGGGACCTGACGCTCGGCGTAAAACTCCTTGAGGATTACGTGATTGACCCCTTGCCACAACGCCGTGTCCTCGCCGGCCTTTACCGGAATCCACCAGTCGGAGAACTTCGCCACCTGGCTGAAGTCGGGAGAGATTACGACGAACTTGGCCCCAGCGTGCCGCGCCTCGGATACGTAGTGGACATCGGGCGTCCTGGTCATGTTGAGATTGGCACCCATGGAGATGATGTATTTCGAGTTGAACCAGTCGGCGCTCTCGCAGACGTCGGTCTGGTCTCCCCATACCTCTGGGAAGGCGTTGGGCAGGTCGGCATACCAGTCGTAGAAGCTCATGTTCACGGCGCCGAAAAGCTGCAAGAAGCGCGAGCCCGCGGCGTAGGAGAGGTACGACATGGCGGGAATGGGAGCGAAGCCGAACACCCGATCGGATCCCCATTTCTTGGCCGTGTAAAGACAGGAGGCCGCGACTATCTCCAGTACCTCGTCCCAGTCGGCGCGCCTGAAGCCACCCTTACCCCTGGCACGCTGGTATCGAGAGCGTTTCTCGTCGTCCTCGACGACGGCGGCGTAGGCCTCCACCGGGTTTTCATGCCTAGCCCTGGCCTCTCGCCACTGATCGACGAGAGCGCCCCTCACGTAGGGGTATTTGACCCGGATGGGGCTGTAGACGTACCAGGACGCTGAGATGCCCCGCTGGCAGCCCCGTGGCTCGTAGGGAGGAAGACCCTTTTCCAGGAGCGGGTAGTCGGTCTGCTGCATCTCCCAGGTGATGATTCCGTCTTTGACGTAGATACCCCAGGAGCAGCCACCGGTGCAGTTGACTCCATGGGTACTGCGGATGACGTTGTCGTGCT
>CAZWTT010000009.1:62408-82568 GCA_964637315.1 uncultured Dehalococcoidia bacterium
GGTAGAATTCTTCCCACTGTCGTGTTTCGGGATTGACCAGGTCTTGAATCCAACCCATATCAGTAAACCTCCGGGAATCTCTACGATCTTCGCGACGCCTGGCCGGATACCACAGGTTCCCGTACGCTCCTGAGGCGTCGTCGCCAGATCAGTTGAGTCACCACCGCCACCACAGCCACGCCCGCCAATGCGAGGCCGACCAACTCCCAGATCGTCTTTGTGGACCGCTCGGTCGCTCCGGCGGCCCGGAAGAAGGCCAGCAGGTGGTTTTTCTCTTCAAGCGTCAGCGGCTTTTCAGAGAATATCGGCGCCATGGTGCCGGTCTGCGGCATGGCGATCATGCCCTGGCCGAGCTTTCCGAAGACACCGGTCAGGTCGGGTCCCAGCGCCCCCCGGCCCAGCACACCGGCATCGGCTCCGATACCGGTGGCCGAGTGACAGGTCCTGCAGGCAGGTCCGCCGTTTTCCAGGCGGTCAGAGCCCGTGAACAGGTTCTTGCCGACGATGGGGTCGCCTTCAATCGAGGCCGCCTCCGGTTCCTGGTCACCTTCGGCCGGTGCGCCACTCGCGGAGGAACCCAGGTAGGCGATGAGGGAGACGACGTCAACGTCTGTAAGCAGCAGGTTCGGCATGGGAATGTTGTTGAACTGCTCCAACAACTCGGTGGCGGTTGGGTCCCCTTCAGCCAGCATCTGATCCGGGGCGGATATCCACCGGGTCAGCCAGTCGGCGTCTCGGCGCATGGTTACGTCCACAAGGTCCGGCCCTATGCCGTCTCCACCACCGACGGTGTGGCATGCGGCGCACTTCTGCTCGAAAATGGTCTGCCCATCGGCGACCTCCTCGGGCGAAGCGGCGTGGACAACGTATTGAGGGATCACGGCCGCCGTGATCAGGATCAACAACACCGGTAATAGGAAGGCACGCCGAAAGACCGTTCCAGTTTCGAAGGACTTCCTCAATGCGACCCAACCACGGTTCCGACTGAATGCGCCAACGTCGTTTCTTGGCATAGCGGCAACACTCCCGCACTTTTTCGACAAGGGGGGACGCTCGCGTGTGCGCGCATCGCGCCCAACTCCAACGTTACCCAAGCCCTGATCCACTCCTTAACCCTGTTCTCTCAATGTCGTCTGAATTTACTTTGTGCAATTTTTCTCATACTTCCGCCGGTGTAGTCAAGGTAGACGTGGCCGGAACGATCCAGCCGTCCGTAGTCCGCGGCCCGCATCTCGTCCAGGATCTACGTCTTGGAGTAGTCGGGGTATGCCCGTGCAAATGCCTGTTCGCCGCTCGCGGGGGAAGCGAGGGATGTGGAGGTGAGGTTAGAGTCGGACAAGGACGATCTCTTTTTCAGAGCTAAGCACGGTACACCGGGACGCGATCATTGGCAGCTACTGTAGCTCACCGAGCGAGGGCGTCGGCCCCGTTGCAATGGCGGGGTTCACGTTCTCTCCCAGCAGTCCGGGCATCGGCGGCTCCCTTTTCATCTCACGTCGTGCTAGTCTCGGCCTGTCAAACAGGCCGGAGCCTGACGGTAATGGTTCGTCCGTAAGGAAGGAGTGTGGCGATGAGACTGACACCCAAGGAACTGGAGCGAACAACGCTGTTCACCGTCGCCGAGATGGCCCGCAGACGCCGTGGTCGAGGCTTAAAACTGAACCACCCGGAAGCCGTGGCGTTGATCTGCGACGAGATTCTGGAGGAGGCACGGGCCGGGAAAAGCTACGAGGAGGTTCACGACCTCGGCGGTCGAGTGCTCACCCGGGAAGATGTCTTGGACGGGGTCGCCGAGTTGGCCACCCCGATAAAGGTCGAAGCGGGCTTCGACAGTGGCACGAAGCTAGTCGTCATAAACGAGCCGATCAGGTAGCGGTCTCCCTCTCCGGAGGAGCCAATGAGCAAGGGGTGCATGGCAATGACGAAGCCGGGTGAGATTCTTCCAGCAGCGGGCAGTTTACAGATCAACGAGGGTCGTGAGGCCCGGACGGTCCGCGTCCGAAACGACTCGGAAGCGGTCATTCACGTGACATCTCATTACCACTTCTTCGAGGCCAACAAGCACCTCGTCTTCGACCGGCGGGCCGCCTACGGGATGCGGCTGGACGTAGCGGCGGGCACCGGGGTTCGCTGGCAGCCGGGAGAGACGAAGGACATCGGTCTAGTGGCTCTGAAAGGGCGACGTGAGGTTTACGGCTTCAACGGCTTCGTGAATGGCCCTCTCGAAGGCATCGACGTGAACGCCGCCGTTGCCCGGCTGGTTGCAGAAGGCTTCGGGAACGAGGAATAGGCGTCAGGTTGGTTGAACATGAGTCGCAACGATTGTATGGGAAAGAAGAATGCCGTTTGAGATTAGACGCAGCAGCTATATAGGAACCTACGGGCCGACCGTCGGTGACCGTATTCGACTCGGGGACACCGACCTGATCGCCGAGGTGGAGGCCGACTCCACCGGGTACGGGGACGAGGCCCTGCTGGGATGGGGGCGGAACATCCGGGCCGGTATGCTCATGGCGCATCGCAAGACCCGTGACTCGGACCTCGACTACGTGATAGTAGGGGTGGTCGTAGTCGACCCGGTGCTGGGGGTGCGCAAGGGCAGCATCGGGGTCAAGGACGGTCTAATTGCCGGAATCGGCCGCACGGGCAGCGGCGACATCGTGGATGGGGTTGACCTAGAGATCGGGGCCAATACGGTGATCGTCCCCGGCATCGGCATGATCGCCACCCCCGGCGGCGTGGACAGCCACGTGCACCTCGTCACGCCCCGAGTAGTGGACACGGCTCTCGCCTCCGGGCTGACCACGCTCATAGGCGGTGGAATATTCGATAACGGGCGTTTTATCCTCCAGCGCACCTTCGAGGCGTTCGAGCAACTCCCGGTGAATCTGGGTCTCCAGGCGACGGGCAGCGCGGCGAGCCCGTTCCCGATGGAAGAGAGCATCGAGGAGGGCGCCTGCGGGTTCAAGATCCACGAGGACACGGGCGCCTTCGGCAACGTCATCGACACCTGCCTGCGGGTTGCGGAAAACGCCGACGTATCGGTCGCCCTCCACACTGACGGCCTGCAGGAATCGACCGACGTGCATGGCACCATCGAGGCCATTGACGGCCGGGCTGTGCACGCCTACCACATCGAGGGCGCCGGGGGCGGTCACGCGCCGGACCTGCTCACCATGGCCGGGGTGGACAACATCATCCCCTCGTCGACTACCCCGACCATCCCGTACTCGGTGGGTACTTTCCAGGAGCACTTCGCGATGACCGCGATATGCCACATGCTCGACCTGCGAATCCCCTCGGACGCCGACGCGCTCGACGACCGGCTGCGAAAACAGACGATGGCGGCCGAGGACGTGCTGCACGATCTCGGTGCCATACCGGTCATTAACTCGGACTCTCAGGGCATGGGCAGGATAGGCGAGGTCATCACCCGTACTTGGCAGCTGGCCCACAAGATGAAGTCAGAGAGAGGCGCCGACAACCCCGACAACGACAACGACCGCATCCGCCAGTACATGGCCAAGTACACGATCAACCCCGCCATAACCCACGGCATCGCCGACCATGTCGGCTCGCTGGAGAAGGGCAAGATGGCGGACGTCGTGCTGTGGCGACCGGCTTTTTTCGGGATAAAGCCGGAGCTGGTGATGAAGGGCGGCTTCGTCGCCTGGGGGCCGATGGGCGAAGGCAACGCGACCGTATGGGGTGCGGAGCCGACGACATACGGGCCCATGTTCGGGGGCATCGGCAACAACCCTGCCGCTCTCAGCGCTCTGTTCGTGTCCGGTGCATCGATCGAGTCCGGACTGGGAAAGCGTCTCAACACGGCGAGGTCCCTGAGGCCGGTCACAGGCGTGAGGACGGTGAGAAAAGGGGCGATGCTGTATAACACCCTCAACCCGAGGATCGAGATCGACGGGCGTGCCGCGCAGGTCAAGGTGGACCGTCAACCGGTCACGTCAGTCGCCGTGACGCAGGTCCCGCTCAACCGGCTCTATCGACTCTCCTAGCTGCGTCACCACATCTGCACCTGCGGGGCGTGGACGAACACTTTCCCGCCACACGGCTCTGCGAAGTTCTTCGGGACTCGTTAATATCGACTCGGCCGCCACCAGTGTTGGCGGCAGAAAGGACGCCAGACCAATGACCATCCGTGGGGGATACCGGCCACACATACTGCGCGTCGACCTGAACGAAGAGACCGTTGTGCGGGAGCCGCTCCCCAACGAGTCGGTCCTGCGCAAGTACGTCGGTGGCGTCGGCCTGGGCCTATACTACCTGCTCAAAGAAGCACCGCCGCTGGCAAAGGCCACCGACTCCGATATGCCGCTCATCTTCGTTCTCGGGCCGCTGACCGGGACCGCCGCCGTCAACTCCGGCGACTGGACGGTCATCAGCCATCACCTCATGACCCCCTACTCCGCCGCCGTGGGCCACAGTCACGGCTTCTGGGGCGCTTGGCTCAAGCACGCCGGGCACGAAGGCATCATCTTCAACGGAGTGGCCAACAAGCCCACCTACCTGTGGATCGACGACGATGTCGTCGAGTTGCGGGACGCCGGCCACCTGTGGGGACAGGACACGCGGGAGACCGAGCGCCTCATCAAGCTGGAGCTGGGCGACGAGGAGACGATCAGCGTCGCCTGTATCGGGCGGGCCGGGGAGGAGCTAATCCCCGGCGCCATGATCAAGAACGACCGCAACCACGGCGCCGGTAAAGGCAGTCTTGGAGCCGCCATGGGGAGCAAGAACCTCAAGGCCATCGCGGTGCGCGGCTCCGGCACCGTCCCCCTATTCGACGCCCCCGGCTTGGTGGACACGGCGGCCGATTGGGAGGCGGCGCTGTTCCCGAGCACGACCGGCGACAACATGCAAAAGACGATCGCGTCGGTCATGCAGGACGCCGGCAACACCCGTTTCTACTACGACACCTTCGGGTCTTCCCGGCGGGTGCTAGGCAAGAACGCCACAGACCCGGAGTGGGGCGCCGACTTCGCCCGCAGGTACGTGGCGGCATGCGCGCGCTGGAAGGTCACCCCGCAGCCGTCCTTCAACTGCTTGGTGGCGTGCGCCTACGACGTCGAGGTGACCGACGGGCCGCTCGCCGGTTTTACCGGCAGCAAGTGCGGCGGTGCCGAGGCCATGGAGGGGTCGTCCTCGATCATTGGCGTGGAGGAGCCGGGCGCGGTGGTGGCGCTGAACGACGTGTACGACGCCGTGGGCCTCGAGTTGGGCCAGTTCGCTCCAATGATGGGGGCCGTCTATGAAGCTTTTAACGAGGGCCTAATCAATCTCGAAGACACCGGTGGTCTAGACCTGACGTGGGGCAACTGGGAGTCGGCAATCGAACTCATAGAGCAAACCGTACGCCGGGAGGGACTGGGAGCAAAGCTAGCGCTTGGCATCAAGGCACTGCCCGAAGCTTTGGGCGCGGAAAAGGGCATCGTCGAAGAGATTCGCGGGAAGATCTTAGACATGAAGGGCGGCGGGGCCGTGATGCACGACCACCGGGCCTACTGGGGCGCGTTCCTCGACGAGGTGACCGCGGGCTACGGGGCGTCCACCCAGGGCCGGGGCATCGACACCGCCAGACGGCCCGACCTAGGCTACGACGAGATTCAGCCCGGCGTCGCGGAAAACATGGAGCAGGCGCTGGAAAAAGTTGAGCCGGTCCGCCGGACCCAGATAGCGAAGCTATTTTGGGATTCGCTGGGTATCTGCGTGTTCGGCACCTCGGGAGTGAACGGCTCGTTGACCTTCACGAGCCGCAGCCTAGCGCAGGCCGTGGGTTGGAGTGACTTCGACGATGCGGAGGCGATGATCGTGGGCGAACGAGTCGCCAACCTGCTCAGGCTGGTCTACGCTAGGCGCGGTTTCACCAAGGCCGACGAGCTCGACGTCTCACCCAAGTTCATGGAGATGACCAAGGTCGGCGCGGCGAGCGATGAGGGGATCGCACCCTACCTGCCCGACATGATCGACACGTACTACCGCGGCATGGGCTGGGACGTTGCCACCGGCGTGCCCACGCCCGACACCCTCACCCGCCTAGGCATGGAGGAGTTCATTGGTGACACCGTGTCGCAAGGGTAGTTCGCTGGCCCCGGCCGACTAACGGTCGATAACCGGCCGCAGGCACGTAGTAGCCGGCGCCCATGACGATGTGCAACCCGGTGGCACGTGAAATACGAGCCAGCGCCATGGGGTCGCGGACGAGCCCGACGCTGGTGGTGTCGGCGATGGAGTTGCCGCCCGAGAGCGAGATTGGCCCGCACGACGTGCCACAGCCACCTTATGCGTCCCACCAAGTCGATTTTGACCGGATTGTCGACGTATGCCCTCGCACCGGCCTCTTCGGGCTCGCTCCAGTAGCACCTCAGATCGATAAGCAGGTGCTCATGGGTCAGGGTGATGCCCAACTCCGAAGGCTCAATCGGCCCGAAGACGGTCTGTACTGCGCCCTTCACGGTCGTGCCGGGCAGGCCGTGCCGATCCATGCGAACCGCCATGTCCTAGTCGTGCCTGACATCGACGAGGGCTTCACTGACCTTGTGATGACTGTAGGCCACCACAATGACCAGGAATAAGCCCAGGGCCCCGAAGGTTCCGGCCAGGACGCCCCAGCTTGTGGTCAGGATGATCGGAGGGATGATTTGCCCGCCGGAGTCGGTCACCGCGACCGAAGATGCCAGCAGGTCGCTCATCTGCAAACCCGCCCAGACACCCAGGCCCACTCCGAACAGAATGATGAGTACGTGCTCGACACCCATCAGGCCCAGTACCTGTCGCTTCGACCACCCGAGAACCCGCATGATCGCGAACTGTCCTCGCGACCGGTCGGCGAACGCGATGACGAACGTGGCATAGCCCAGTCCGGCGGAGAGGGTTCCCAGCGCCAGCGCGACCCACACCATGCCCCGCCAGCCCGCCGAGACCAGGGGGTCTCTCTCCAGCGCATCGATCCGACCTGATCGGTCCGAAAATGTCACCGAACCCGCACCCGCCACCAGGCTGTTCAGCGTCTCCACCACCTCGTCATGGCTGTCTGGTGCGTACGAGACGAATAGTTCGTTCGGTTCCAGCGTATAGGGAAGGCTGATTATTCCCAGGTGGGCCACTAGGCCCTCCACGTCGGTGACTATGAAATCGCGGGAGCCGAAGCCGAGCGACGGGAAGTGTTCGACCACGGCGGTGACGACAATGGTCACCGGCGCCCCCTCCACCGATATGGTCGTCGCGATTCCGGGCCCCAATCCGACGTCGTCGGCCATGACCGAACTCATCAACACCGGCAGGGGTCCGGCGGTCGGGTTCACGAAAAACCCCCGAACCCCCGCCAGCGTGTCCTGGCCGAACGAAAAAACGCCCGCCCGCTGTCCCGAGTGCGGCTCGTCCGAGACCAGCGCCACGGAGTCTTCCGACAGCGCCGAGGTTGGAATCGGGGTCCACAACATGGGACCTTCGAAGTCCTCCAACACGACCTGGCTGTCGTCGCCCGCGCCGTTGGCCACTGTTCCGGTGACCCCTGATCCCGTGACGTGGATGTCGTCCAGTTGCAGGAATCCCGCCGTTCCCCCGGCACCGTAGGTCGGCTCGAAGATCTGGATCGCCACCAATTCGGCGGGGAGTTCGAGGTCGTCGATCTCCACCTCCACCCGGTGCCACTCCGCGCTCCCCAGATTACCCATCGTGACCTTGCTGAATCTCCCGTCGGCCTCTCGAAAGACGGCCCACAAAAACATCTGGGAATAGGACTTATCGGGCTTGATCCAGGCCCCGATGGTGGAGGCCCCCTCGGGAACGATGATTGAGCCCACGGTTTCGCCCACCGCCAGTCCTCGCATTAGCGTTGGCAGGGTGTGTTCCGAATAGTCCTGCCTGAACCAGGACATACGACCGAACGCCACGGGATCCAGCGCCATCACAGCGAACTGACGGCCCCGGCCGGTGGCTCCGAACGACCCGGTCTTCCTGAGCCCCACGGCGACCCCGCTCACGTCCGGGACGTTCGTGAATTTTTGCCGGAACGCCGAGACCCCCTGGGCGGCGACAGCGGGGATGCCCGCGATCCTGAGGTCGGCGGCAGCGTCATGGCTGATCCTCTCCAGGTTACTGCGGTCGAGCGTGGCACCCACAGTGGTCGCGATAACCGCCAGTCCCGTGGCCGTAATGAGCAGCACCATCAGTCCGCTGTATCTCAACGGGTCCCTAGCCATTTGCCGCAGGCCGACGGCGATCCAAGCGGGCGCCCGACCGACAGCCTGGCGCAGAACGAAAAACCCGACCTGCAAGGGGGCCAACGCCAGCAACGCTATTTTTGCCGGGTACAGAAAGCCCCTGTCTCCCAAGGGCTCCTGCCTCACATACAACCACGCCAAGGCGAGCAACGCGGCCAGAGCCAGAGCGGTGATTGCCCAGCCTTTCACGTCGGGAGCATCGCCAGCACGCATCGCGACCAGATACGCCGCAGCCACGCCACCCAAGGCGGCGACCGACCACAACCACGACGTGAAGTCCCCATCCAATGCCTTGTCGGCGATCATTACCGGACCGAGCAACGCCAGTGTTACCACGGTCACCACTTGAAGTAAAACGTGTGACTCGCCGGAGATGAACTTCATCACCAGCGGGAATGCGCGCAAAAAGACCAGGGCCACCGCTATCAGCAGGAGGACCGGCGCCAGGAGGAAAGTCTCGTCCAACTCGACGTCCTGGAACAGGCCACCCGAGGTCAGGCTGCCACGCGAGCGAAGCTCAAAAAAGACCAGTCCGCCGATGATCAGTACCGCGATGTCAATGTTCAGTCGTTGAAAGACGGGGGACTGCGAGGGACGGGACCCATCGAGCCTTTGTGCCTCAATGGATCTTCGGGCCACCCACAGTACGGGCAACAGGTAGATCGCCAGGCTGAAGGCGCCGATGCCGGCCGCGGCAGCGAATGATGTCCAGCCCAACTCCACTGGGATCGTTCCCCCACCGGTCACGGCTGAAAAGACGTTTACCTTTCCCGCCAGCGCGATCAGACCTGCTCCCAGGAACGGAGCGATTACGAACGCCAATGCCGACAGCAAAGCGGCTTCCAGGCTGTAGGTGCGTAGCAAATGAAAGCTGGAAGCCCCACGGGCCCGCATGAGTGCGACTTCCCTTTCCCGCGCCTGGAGCAGGTGCGTCACCATCATGGCCAGGTAGTAGAGAACGGTCGCCACGATGAGTGCGACGAGGAGTACAAGCGGAAGCGTGGCAAACAGCGTCCGCCGCTTCAGTTCCTCCAACAGCGTGTCTATGCGGGTCAGAACTGTGGACGCGGCGATGCCGCCGGACAACTCAGCTTCGAGCCCAGACACGGCGTCGAGACTTCGGTTCGGGGTCCACTCCTTCAAAGTCTCTCGGTCGATGAAAATCAACCAACTCGAATCGATGCGGCTGCCAGGAAAGGCGGTGTCGAGGGAGCCGAGCAACCCTGAGCGAGTGGCGAAAAGAGGGATCGGCCGCTCGTCAGGATCGATCATCACCTCCCGCTCGGTCCGGTCCTCTGGTGGCGAAGGACGCAGAAACGTGTCCGACCGCTCGCGCCAATACTCGCCTTCCGGGTCCGTGGGCTCGAAGATTCCCACCAGCCTGGCCTTGATTCGCACAGGGCTGGCAAAGTGCGGTGCAAGCTCGATGACATCTCCCACATTGAGATTGAAGCTCCGCAGGGATGGTGTACCAACGACAACTTCGACCTCAGGGCCGTAGTCTCCGGACAAAACCTGGTCCGTGGCCATTCGACCCTGCACGAACCTGACGTTGTCCTCGAGGCCCACCATAGCCTGAATCCACCCGCGCGCTACCTGGCCCGGTGGGGGGGCCGGAGACGGACCGGGATCGCCGAGCGGCCTGTAGGACAACCCGGCGAGGAACAGCTGGCTGCGGTCATGGCGACGATGTCCTCGAAACGCCGGCAGCAGCCAGTTCTCCACGGCAGCGTCGACGGCGAGTTGGCTCGCGGCCCAGGTCTGCTCGTCGCCCTGCAGTCCCGGCGTGAAGAGCTGAACGTTGAGCGTGGAAGCGGCCGTCGCATCCATCGTCGCCCTCACGCTAAGGCGCTCCAGAGCACGGAAATATATCGGCGTCGCCGCGACCACGGTTGCCGCCAAAAGGATACCGACGAATATTCCCAGGCTTAGCGCCTTGTTACGGCCCAGTCGCCTGAGGGCCACCGTCAACGACAAGGAAAAACCATCTGCGGCCCACTATACCCTCGCGTGCTCGACCATGGGCGGGTTCCAAGTCACGGCAATCAGTCGGATCCCAGGCTCACTCGCCCGAGCGTTCGGTTTCAACCAGGGCCCCGGCATCACAGGGAGTTGGTGTCCAGTAGCCAGATGAGTTAGGCTTCCGACAAACAACATAGCCACAAACTCGGGGAGCTTGGAGAGCCGGGCTGAGAGGGCAGAGAGACATCTGCCGACCCTTCACACCTGATCTGGGTAATGCCAGCGTAGGGACCAGCGTGAACTCAAAAGAGCCGCCCGAGATAGGCGGCTCTTTCCTTTTCGGGGTAATGCCATGTCTCTGGGAACGCTGACGATTCTCCTCACGGTGCTGGTCGCCGCGGCCTTCGCGGCACTTGGTATCGCCTACTCCACCCGGTCCCGCATCGACGCGGAGGGATTCCTGGTTTCGAGGAACTGGGCTGGCGGGTGGATAGCCACGGCGACGCTGGTGGCCTCGGTGATGGGGGCGTGGATCCTTTTCAGCCCGGCCGAGACAGCGACCTGGGCCGGTACTGTTGGCCTCATCGGCTATGGGGTCGGCCAGGCCGCTCCGCTGCTCGCGTTCGTGTTCATTGGGTCGCGCATGAGACGGCTCATGCCCTCCGGCCACAGCCTCACGGAGTTCACCTGGCACAGATACGGACGGTTCGCCTACTCGATGTCGGTGGCCATCGTCGTGTTCTACATGTTCGTGTTCCTGGCCGCGGAACTGACCGGTATCGCCCTGGCGGTAAACCTGATCGGCGGCACGTCGCTGCTCATCTCGGCCATCATCGTGGGCGTTCTGACCGTCCTGTATACGGCCTATGGAGGCATACGGGCATCGCTGTTCACGGACGCCATCCAGTTCACGCTCATCATCCCGCTGCTGGTCATCGTCTTGCTTGCGCTGGGTTTTTCCCTGGACTGGTTCGGCCCTGCGCTGGACGTGGTGCGGGAAGAATCAGGCCACCTCTTGACCCTGTCGCACGGGCCGGGCATTGAGCTCGCCTTCACCCTGTTCATCGCAGTATGGGCGGCGAACATGTTTCACCAGGGGTTCTGGCAGAGGGTCTACACCGTCAAGGACGAGCGCACCCTGCGCCGGGGTTTCCTCATAGCCGGGCTGGTCGTCATCCCGCTAATCTTGCTCATCGGCTATATGGGAATAGTGGCGATCGGAGAGGGAGTCGCCACACCTTTTGACTCGGTGGCTCTTTTCCATCTTGCCCAAGATGCGTTGCCCGACTGGGCGCTGTTGATCATCGTGGCTCTGGCGTTGTTGCTGGTCATGAGCAGCATGGACACGCTTCTAAACGGCATCTCCTCTGCCTTGTCGGCCGACCTGGCGCACTTCAAACCTGCATGGGGCGGCCGGACGATACTGCGATTTTCCCGCGCAACCACCGCCCTGCTCATAGTCCCGGCCATCGCCATCGCGTCACAGGGCTACAGCGTGCTCTACCTGTTCTTTATCGCTGACCTCGTCTGTGCCGCCGCCGTGTTCCCGGTGTTCTACGGCCTCTACTCCAAGCGAGTTGGCCAGCCGGCCGTCGTCGCGAGCATAGTTGTGGGGATGGTCGTGGGGGCACTGTTCTTCCCCACCGACAGCTTTGCGGCCTGGAACTCAATTCCCTGGTCCGGCAAGACCCTCGTCAGCTTCGGAGCGGCGCTGGGAGCATCGACGCTACTGGTGGTATCCACTGACGCCATCCAGAGGTACTTCAAGATCGGCGCGGACTATAGCTTCGCCAGCCTGGCCAAGAGCGTCAGGCCAATCCTGGACTGAGATCACAACGCCGTTTTGCGAGACGGACTTATTGAACTCAGACGAGTTCGTCAGGCGATGAGCCCGCCATCTATCGCCCAGGCGACGCCGCTGACGAAGGCCGCCTCTTCCGAGCACAGCCATCGAACGAGGGCGGCCACCTCCTCCGGAGTTCCGGCACGTCTCATGCTCTGACGCTCATAAAAGAACTCCTGCACCTCCGGGTCGGCGGTCAGAGGAGCGGCCATCTCGGTCTCTATCCACCCCGGGCAGACCGCGTTGAACCTGATCCCCTCTCCCGGATACTGCTTGGTGGCCGCCTTTGTCAGGCCCACGACCCCGTGCTTCATGGCGCCGTATGCACCGTGGGCGGTGCCGACCAGACCGGACGACGACGCGTTGTTGATGATCACGCCGGAATGGTTGGGAAGCATGTGCTCGATTTCATGCTTCATACATCGCCAGACGCTCTTGAGAAACGTGTCGGAGTAATGGTCCCACTCCTCGTCGGAGTATTCGTGCAGCCGCCCCGTCGTTATGAGGCCTCCCGCGTTGTTGAACGCGTAGTCGATGCGCCCGAACTCCGAGACCGCGGTCGACATCAAGTTCTCGACATCTTCTGCGACTGTAATATCTCCGGGCACGAAGATGACGTTACCCGGCAGCGCATGAGTCTCTGCCACCAGTTCTGCACCACGGTCTTGCCGCCTTCCAGAGGCGATGACGTTGACGCCATTGCGGGCGAAGTCGACCGCGCTGGCCCAGCCGATACCGGACGTGGCCCCGGTGATGACAACGGTCTTTCCATGCATGAACTGAGTCAAGACATTACCTTTTCCTATGTAATTACGATCGGCCCCTTGACCGGTCAACTAGGGTAATTTGATCGACAGGTTAACCGACGAGCAATGGTCCGACGTGGCGAGTGGTGCAAAATTTGGCGACAGGTCACAAGCACACGGTTATCGGAACAAGCAATCAACAACAGAACCACGGGGAACGCGCAATGGCATCGGTACTGGTAACCGGCAGCAGCCGGGGGATTGGGATGGCGACCGCTCTGGTCCTGAGCCGCGCCGGGCACTCGGTTCACGCGACGATGCGCAATCCGGTTCGTGCACCGGAACTCGCAACAATGGCGGAAAAGGAATCACTGCCGATCAGGGTCTCGGTAATGGACGTGGACTCGGACGACTCGGTGAAAGAGGCCATCGACGCCATCCAAACAGAGAACGGCCCCATCGACGTCCTCGTAAACAACGCGGGAATCGAAGTTATGGGCTCTGTGGAGGAACTGGAGATATCACAGATGCGGGCCGTAATGGAGACGAACTATTTCGGGTCGCTTCGCTGTATCAAGACGGTGTTGCCCGACATGCGCGAACGCAACAGCGGCTGCATCATTAACGTATCGTCGGTCTCCGGTCTCATGTCGATCTCCCCGGCAGGACCGTACAGCGCTTCCAAGTGGGCGCTGGAGGCTCTCACCGAGGCGTTGTCACAGGAGACGAAGGGGTTCAACATCCGTGTGACGTTGGTCGAGCCCGGTGCCATCGACACTGGCATGGGCGACCGGCTTAGCGACGGAACCGCCCCTTCGCTTTACCCCAACGTGAATCGTATGAACAGGCTCGTCAGCGCATCGTTTTCAAATGCGGCGTCCCCATTTCTTGTGGGCGAAAAGATCCTCGACATCGTAGATAGCGGGACATGGCAGCTTAGGCACCCGGTTGGCCCTGACGTCGAGCCCTTCGTGCAATGGCGGGAGTCCATGACCGACGAGCAATGGGCAGACTGGGGAGCCATGGACGACGACGGATGGTACGAAAGCGTCGAGAGTGCTTTCGGCATTGACCTGCGGCCGGAAGCGGGCAGGTAGCCGCCCGATCAACCAGTCGAATGGATCAGCCGATTCGCCCGATCGCTGCCAAGACTCGCCTCTCGACCCCACGCAGACAGGGGTCGTCCTCAATGGTGGCCTGGAAGGCCTGCGTGGCCTCCGACGCCTGTGCATCGGCAGTGAGGAGCTTCGCGACGCTCTCGATGGCCGACTCGTAGACCTCTTGTAAGGTCGCGGCTCGGGAGTGGGACCACCACCGCTCCTGCTCGTCGAACGGGGGGTCAAAGTCGAACAGGCTGGCCGCCACCAGGTATTCGCGGACGGCCTCCCCCACCCTACCCTGCGACGTTAGCCGGTGGGCCGTCGCAACCTTGCGGTCCATCTCTTCGGAATCGACCCAGACCAGGTCGGTGGTGTCGAAGCCGATCATTCCATGCTGCGACACTACGAAGTCAACCTCCGGCCCGGTGGCCGGCCTGAGGGATCGGCGCAGATCGTGAAGCACCGCTCGCAGGCTGGTACCGGCTTTTTCCCTTTCCACGTCCGGCCAGAACATCTCGCGCAGCACGGCCCGGGACACCGGCTGCCTGCGACCGGTCGCGAGCAACTTCAGAAGCGAGATCGATCTGCTTCGCTGGAATTTGTCGACCGCCACGTCAACCCCGTCCACTTCCACTCTCAGAGAACCCATAACGTGGATACGCAGACGGGCACGGTCGTACCGGTAGGCATCTTCGGGGTCGGAGATGTTTCTCGGATATGGCCTCCGTACCCGGGCGACCCGTTCTCCGAGAAATTCGGCGACCGCCGAGAGGGTCCGCAGTGCGGTGACCACGTCCAAGTCGCTTCGCCCCCCGTATATGCCGATACTCCCGACTGTGCCTCCATCGGAAATGATCGGAGCGCAGATGTATATCCCCGATTGAACCGCGGTTTCCCCATTCAGGGGCCGAACCGAGGCCAGCAGAGGAAGTCCGTCTCTCAGGAACTGGGCTGGGAGTCGGCCTCCGAACAGTGACTGGCGCAGGTTTCTTGCCGAAGGGCCGGGGCGTCCTTCCGGGGATCCTATTTCCACTTGTTCGGCCACCGGCATTGGTTCAACCACTGGTTCAGTCGAGGAATCGGTTCGGGGTCCGGCCTCCGGTTCGGCCATCGCCTCCGGTATGAATACTTCTCCGCACTTGCCGCCGGCGGCCGACAGGGCCGCTTCCAGGCAGAGTCGAGCCGTGTGGAGAGGTCCTCCGTCCTCCAATTCGGCGTCGCGCAAGCTCTCGAACAGCCTCACCTGCCGCGCTAGGTGCACGGACCTCTCGACCAGCGGACGGCCCAGAAGGCAGAGGTTTGCCTGTTCCCCGCCCACCGTCGCGCACCGCACCACCAGGCAGTCCCTCATGTCTCCAGGACCTGATTCTCCTTCTTGCGATCCCGCAACCTCGACCACCCGACTGTGCGACCACCCGATCCGTGGCCGGCCCGGCCTGATAGGACATGTCGATAAGCAGGGCTGACCGACCACGCTATCGGTCACATCCAGAAATTCATGACACCTGATGCCCGTCATATCCGTGGTCGAATCCATCGTCAGCCGCCCGACGGAGGCGTTCGAGGCCAGGATGCGTAGGTCTTCGTCCAGGACTAGCGCGGGGCTTTCGACGTGCGAGATGACGTCTACGAGATCATGTGGGGCGCTTGAGTTGGAGGTGGTCATGATCTTGGTGGCGGCCTCCTAGAGGTTGGCCGTCGCCTGACTTACCATTCCATGGTAACCGGGAGCGCAATGTCACGTACACGTAACACGAGAATGCTAGCGTCAATTCAGTGCTGGGACAGGGAGGCGGAGATGAGATTGACTACTCTGGACAGCCGGTGATTCGGCGTCGGAGAGCAAATGACGAAACCTCAAAAGGATCAATAATGGCAGCTCGGCAAAGCGACACGCGTCGGAACCAGTTGCTCGCCGTGGTGACGTTTGCAGTCGCAGTTATCATCGCGGCCTGTGGCACCGGTGCCACGGGGGAGGCAAAGACCATCACAATCGCCTTACTGACCCCCGAAAACGGCGGACCGCAGTTTTCCGAGTCCGGGCCAGACCTAGTTTCCACAGAAACTCCCACAGTGGGAAACCAGGCGACGCCGGCGACGCCGACCGGCGGGAAGGCCTCGGACGAAGAGCCCGGCGGCAACCCCCTAGACGTCCAGGTACCGGAGGCGGATTCCAGGGACCCGGTGGTCTCCTTCACAAACGTTGCCGCCGAGGTCCTGGGCGACGGGTGGAGGCTGTGGAACGGCCGCCCCGGCGTGGTGATTTTCGACTACAACCGGGACGGCCTGCTGGACATCTACATCACGGCGGAGGCCGACCGCTCCAATCGCCTCTACCGAAACGACGGCGGACTGACCTTCACAGACGTCGGCGATCGAGCCGGAGTCGGGGCGCTGGAAAGCCACAGCACCGGCGCTGTGGCCTGCGACCTCGACAACGACGGCTACCAGGACCTGTACGTCGGCGCTTGGGGAGACCCGAACGACGGCCTCGACTTCCGCTCCACCGGCGTGATGCCGGGCAACACCGACAACCTGTTCCTCAACAACGGCGACGACACCTTCACCGACGTGACCGCCACCGCGTTCGGGGACGACGTCAACTTCAGGTCGGCTACCAGCATCGGCTGCTCCGACGTCGACGGCGACGGCTGGCTGGACCTGTACGTCGGCAACCTGCTGGGTAATGACTTCAGGGATTTCGCCACCGCCAACCACGCTGGACACTACAACTTGCTGTACGTTAATAACCGGGACATGACCTTCACCGAGATGGCCCGCGAGGTGGGTGTGGAAGGGCCAGAGGTCATGATGCTGGACGAGGACGGCGCGCCCATCCTGTTCGAAGACCCCGAAACCGGAGTGATGTACGAGGGCTGGGATCCGACCTTTACCGACGACCTTGGCAACGCGGTCGGAGAGCCCACCGGTCAGACCCACGGCGTGACGTTCTTCGACCACGACGACGACGGAGACCAGGACCTGTGGCTGGCCAACGACGGAGACCGGATTCACATCTACCGCAACGACTCACTACCGGGCGACGTCCGGTTCACTTCCATTGCTCCCAAGATGGGCCTGGATATTCAGGGCGCCTGGATGGGTTTCGCCATTGGCGACTACGACGGCGATGGGGACCTGGACGTGTTCGTTCCCAACATCGGTTACCATCCGAGGCTGCGCCCGCCGATGAAGGGTCCCAGCGGATCCTGTGAGTACCACGACCGGTTCCCATGGGGCACCTGTATGCACTTCCTGCTGCGCAACGACGGAACGCGGTCGACTCCGGATGCAGGGGTGATCGGGATCTTCGAGGAGGTGGCCGCGACCACCGAGATCTTGCCAAGCCCGTACCTACCGCCTGAGTCTCTCGACCTGTCCCGCGTCCATCCAGATCAGCAGGCGCCTGAGGGACTGGCCGCCTATGACTTCGGCTTCGGCACCACCTTCTTTGACTACGATAACGATGGCGACCAGGACCTGTACTGGCTGGGCTCGACCGTCTCGTCCGGCATGGGACCGGGGGGCGATGTCTTCCCCGGCGTCGGGCGCATGCTCAGGGGAGACGGTGTCGGGGGGTTCGAGGACATCACGGTGCGCGCCCGTCTGCTGGACATTCTCGGTGTCAACTACGAGGACCTAGACGACCCCGATTCCAT
Organism: uncultured Dehalococcoidia bacterium; assembly: GCA_964637315.1. Lineage (GTDB taxonomy): Bacteria > Chloroflexota > Dehalococcoidia > Lucifugimonadales > UBA2962 > CAUZIR01. The sequence continues at coordinate 79,959 of CAZWTT010000009.1, forward strand.
CCTCTCGATGCGTGCTCGCAAGATCAACAACCGCTTCCACGAAAACGGCAAGGGGCTGGCTCATGGCGACCTGGACGGGGACGGCTACGTCGACCTCGTCGGCGTCAATAGCAGCGGGGAGATATGGGAGGGACGCTATACGACGGTAACGGTCGCCCCCGCACCCATCTTCTTGTGGGTAAACGGGGGCGGACTTAATCACTGGTTGACCCTTCGGCTGATCGGCCGGATGGCGATAGACGGGACCGGCAGCAACGCTGACGGCATCGGCGCCAGGGTGTACCTGCACGACTCGGAATGGGAAAATGGCGGTCCGGGCGTTCTTGTGCAGGAGGTCGTAGCCGGTTCCAGCTACCTGTCGATGGACAGCTTGGACCTGGAATTCGGGCTCGGTCGGGTGGCGGAGATCGATGAGATCAGGGTGTTCTGGCCCAGCGGTAGAACACAGACGCTGAACGACGTCGCCGGGGACCGAGTGCTTCAAATAACCGAGCCGGTCGCCGAGGGAATGTAACAATATATGGGTTCGGTTACGTGTACCTAGTAAACGGCAATAACTGACAGATGACACGGCACACACATCCGATCGACAGCGACGCCGAACTGATTCTCCAATCCCAGCGCGAGCCGGCCGTCTTCTGGCGCCTGTACGACCGCTGGGCGGAGAAGCTGCTGTCCTACTTCTACCGACGAACCCTCGACCCGGAGGACTCGGCCGACCTGGTCGCCGAGACTTTCGCGGTGGCCTACAACCGCCGAGGGTGCTTTCGCGCCCTCGGCGAGCCGGGCGTCGCCTGGCTGTACGGCATCGCCCGCAGGGAACTCAGCCAGTACCGCCGCAAGCAACGGGTCGAGCTGCGTGCGGTGCGACGGCTCGGCATCCAGGTGCCGGTGCTGGACGACGAGTCCATCGACAGGATCGAGGCGCTGATCGACATGGAGGGGTACGCCGCCAAGATCAGGGCCGCGCTGCACCGGCTCGCTCCCAAAGAGCAGGATGCGCTTCGCCTCCGTGTCATGGAGGAAATGAGCTACCGCGACGTCGCCTCCAAGCTGGGATGCTCGGAGGGAGCGGCGCGAGTCCGCGTCCACCGGGGACTGTCACACCTCGCCGACCTGCTGGAGGTCCACGCATGAGCCGCGTCCCCTACCTCAACAACCTGGGAGATGAGATGCGGCGCGCCACCCTAGACGACGTCTGCCCCCAGACGGCCCCGGCCCCTTTCAGGGCAGTCTTCGTAGTCGCAAGCATCGCGGCGGCAGTGGTGCTCCTGCTCATTACCTGGGGCCCGTCCCTGACATCCGGCCCGACGGAAAGCGACGACGCCGTCGCGTCGCACGGGAAAATTTCCTCTGATTCCGAGATGTATGCGTCCATCATAGGGGCGTCCGAAATGGAGGTCCTGGCTATCTCCTTCGAGAGCATCCGGGCCGAGTCCGGCCTCGCCCTGACCACCGAGCCCGCCACCGCGAGCGCTAGGGAGGCGAAGGGGCCATACCCACGCAGCCTGCTGGACGCCATGGGGCCGGATTTCAACGTCCTCTACGTCCCGGGGTTCCTGCCCGAAGGGTTCTCCCTCTACGGCAAGCTGAGGCTGGGAGACGAAGTGGACCGGGCGCCGCGTGTTCAAACGCAGTTGCTCAAGTACAACGATCACTGTTTCTTCGTCATCGAACAGTTCGCCCGAGGCTTCACGCCACGCTCCATCGAGGACCTCTCGGGGAACAGGCTGCGACCCGTCGACGTGGACGGGCTCCGCCTGTACACGACGCGGAGCGACTCGGACCACCTCATCTACTTCTTTGAGAAGGATGGAACCTGGTTCGACGTCATCGGGAGAAGCCCGAAGATCGAGCCGGGTCTCACCGCGGCGGACGTGGCGAAGATGGCGAAATCCCTACAGCCGTTCGCGACGTCCGCATGGGGTGACGAGGTTGCCGTGGTGCCCACCGTGGCGGTATTCGCCGCGGTGCTAGCGGGCGATCGCGCAAACGTGGCCAGGGACAGCAGCCGCGGTTGCTGAGGGATCGACCGGACGCCTCGCGCCACTCATAGTTCGACATCGATTTCGAAATTGGAGTACATGAATGTTTAAACGCGTAACAAGATTTGCGACCGCGACGATCTCCCGACCGGGTTCGCGTGCGGTCGGGACCGGGCCGGCCACACTGGTGACCACAATGGCCCTTGCCGCCCTGATCCTAGTAGCAGGGGCGTGCGGCAACGCCGCTCCCGTGGCGGCGGTGGTGGAGTCCGTTGACGGCTTCGTCGGCGTCCAGGTGGAGTTGGACGGTTCGGCCAGCTCGGACGCGGACGGCGAGAAACTCACGTACACCTGGACGATTACGACCGCCCCGGAGGGGAGCGGCTCCCGCATCAGTGGTCTAAGTCATCCCAAGCCTGTCTTCACCCCCGACCTGCCGGGCACCTACACCGTGCTGCTGAGCGTCAGCGACGGCAGCCAGAACTCTGAGTCCGTCAGTGTCACCGTCACCGTGCGGCCGTGGCTCACAGACGTGACCGCCGAGCTGGGGTTGGCCGGGATCGACCAGCCGCAAGACTACTACGACGGCAGCGGGCCGGGCGCCGCCTGGGGCGACTACGACGGC